>NZ_JAUNHL010000058.1 GCF_030523955.1 Neisseria sp. | reverse complement strand
TGGATATTTTTATCGTCCCAAACTCAAATCAAACCACAAATCGCAAACCAAACAATTAAAATGCCTGCCTGAAAAATTTCAGACAGGCATCTCATTTTAACACACCTTCTATTGTGAATAGATGCTCTGTAGCAAAACAGAAAAAGTATACCAACAACCATGCAAACCAATACCCAACTCTACAAAGAAAAGTAGTACACCACGAAAAAGCACCACATGATTTCTCATGTGGTGCTTACGATTTACATTAGCCTTTATTGGGCGCTATTCAGAGCTTGATCCACCCGTTCACGCAATTCCTTGCCTGGTTTGAAATGAGGAACATATTTTTCAGGAACCTCAACTCTTTCTCCCGTTTTAGGATTACGTCCGACACGCGCGGGACGATGGTTCAAGTCAAAACTGCCGAATCCACGGATTTCGATGCGTTGGCCTTTTGCCAGTGAACGCGTCATGGTATCCACCAAGACTTTTACACTGTATTCAACATCCTTAGCCTGCAATTGCTGCCCGTTTCTTTCAGCAAATACTTCCGCTAAACGAACCATTAACTCAGATTTGGTCATGGTAATACCTTATCGACTTACTCTTGGTCGCCAGACAATTTGGCTTTGAGCAAATCGCCCAAACTAGTGGTACCTGCATTAGCGTTGGCAGAAGCATTCACTGAGTTCAGCGCATCACGGCTTTCTTTAGCATCTTTCGCTTTAACAGACAGTTTGATGCTGCGGTTTTTACGGTCAACGGTTACTACCACGGCTTCTACTTCATCACCTACGTTCAGTTTGGTGGTCAGATCTTCGACACGATCAGCCGCAAACTCAGAAGCAGGGAGATAAGCTTCCACTTCATCGCCCAACGCAATCACTGCACCTTTGGCCTCAACTGATTTCACGGTGCCTTTAACCAGAGAACCTTTGTCATTCACGCTGATAAAGTTACCGAAGGGATCGCCTTCCAGTTGTTTGATACCCAAGGAAATACGTTCTTTTTCCACGTCGATGGCCAATACAACGGCTTCCACTTCTTCGCCTTTTTTGTATTTGCGCACAGCTTCTTCGCCGGATTCGGTCCACGACAGATCAGACAGGTGAACCAAGCCGTCGATATTACCCGGCAGACCGATGAATACGCCGAAATCGGTAATGGATTTAACCGCACCTTTTATTTTGTCGCCTTTATTGTAGTTGGCGGCGAAATCTTCCCAAGGATTGGCTTGGCACTGCTTCATGCCCAAAGAAATGCGACGGCGTTCTTCGTCGATTTCCAAAATCATCACTTCTACTTCGTCGCCCAATTGAACGACTTTGCTCGGGTGAACGTTTTTGTTCGTCCAGTCCATTTCAGAGATGTGCACCAAACCTTCGATACCTTGCTCGATTTCAACAAACGCACCGTAGTCGGTCAGGTTAGATACTTTACCGAACAGACGGGTGCCTTGCGGATAACGACGTGCCAAACCGTTCCACGGATCTTCGCCCAATTGTTTCATGCCCAGAGATACGCGCTGTTTGTCTTGATCGAATTTCAGCACTTTGGCTTCTACTTCTTGGCCGACTTCCAACACTTCGCTCGGATGTTTCACACGACGCCATGCCAAATCGGTAATGTGCAGCAGACCGTCGATACCGCCTAAGTCAACGAACGCACCGTAATCGGTAATATTTTTAACGATACCTTTAACCACTGAACCTTCTTGCAGGTTGTCGAGCAGTGCTTTGCGCTCTTCGCCCAAAGTGGCTTCCAGAACTGCGCGGCGTGATACCACCACGTTGTTGCGTTTTTTATCCAATTTGATCACTTTGAATTCGATCTCTTTGCCTTCAAAGTGAGAAGTATCTTTTACCGGGCGCACGTCAACCAACGAACCGGGCAGGAAAGCACGGATGCTGTTGATCATAACGGTCAGGCCACCTTTTACTTTGCCATTGATCACGCCGGAAAGGATATCGCCGTTTTCCATGGTTTCTTCCAAGGTGATCCAGTCTGCTGCGCGTTTGGCTTTTTCGCGCGACAGTTTGGTTTCGCCAAAACCGTTCTCTACCGATTCGATGGTTACGGTTACGAAATCGCCGACTTTAACTTCCAATTCGCCTTGGGCGTTTTTGAATTCGTTGATGTCGATCAGGGATTCCGATTTCAGGCCGGCGTTTACTACCACGAATTTGTCTTCGATGGCGACAACTTCGGCGGTAATCACTTCGCCTTGGTTCATTTCTTGTACGGCTGAATATTCTTCCAATAACTGGGCAAAATTTTCCATGTTCAGGTATATCTTTCGCTGCACCGCTAAGGAGTGCGGGGTTTGAGGTTGGCAAACACTTGTTTTCCCTAGCCAAACAAGTGAAAAAATAAAAAAGGACTCAGGCGGCCTCTAAAGACCGCCCTTGCCACAAGTCGTGCATTATACAATAGATTTATTTTTTTTCATACCAATCAAGTACTTTTTTTACCGATTCTTCGATACCGATTTCCGAGGTATCGAGCAAACGGGCATCGGGCAGCTGACGCAGCGGCGCCACCTCCCGGCGGCTGTCGGCCTCATCGCGCTCGCGGATGCTTTCCAAAATGCGTTCATAAGCTTCGCCTTCGCAAGGCAAATCCAATTGGCGGGCGCGGCGCTGCGCCCTCACTTCTGCACTGGCCGTTAAAAAGATTTTCAGACAGGCATCCGGAAACACTACCGAGCCCATATCACGACCATCACCGACCAAGCCACGTTCAGTCAGAAAATCCCGTTGGCGCTGTAATAAGGCGGTACGCACTGCCGGCAACGCAGCCACAGTCGATGCTCCCATACCGATTTCTTCGCTGCGGATGGCCTGGCTGACATCCTGACCGTCCAACAAAATTTTATCGCCTTTAAACACTACCGGCAGGCCGGCGGCCAGTGACGCCACCGCTGTTTCGTTTTTCCAGTCGACCCCTTGCTGTTGCGCATATAAAGCTGTCAAGCGGTAGAGTGCGCCCGAGTCCAGATAATCCCAGCCCAAAGCCGCCGCCACTCGCGAAGCTACGGTACCTTTTCCCGAAGCGCTGGGGCCGTCTATCGCGATTACCTGCAACTGTTTGCCCATATTGTATCCTTTAAGATTCCTTAATCTGAAAATAATTGGCATAATAGCAAGTCTTTTTGACCAACTCCAGCCCTACACCAGCATGAGCGACTTCATCCGTTTACCCGCCCACACCCTACAGCCCGGCACTGTCGCGCTACCCGGCTCCAAAAGCATCAGCAACCGTACCTTACTGCTGGCAGCCTTATCCGATAACATCTGCGAAATCAAATCCTTATTAAAATCGGATGACACCGACCGCATGTTGGACGCACTCACTGCTCTGGGCGTGTCTCTCGAGAGGAAAGGCGACAGTCTGACCGTACAGGGCAGCGGCGGTACTTTTCCCAACAAAAGCGCCGATTTGTTTCTCGGCAACGCCGGCACCGCCTTCCGCCCGCTAACCGCCGTATTGGCCTTATTGGGCGGCGACTATCACCTGCACGGCGTGGCGCGCATGCACGAGCGGCCGATCGGCGACTTGGTCGATGCACTGCGGATTACCGGTGCCGATATCGATTATTTGGGCAATCCCGGGTTCCCGCCGCTGCATATCGGGCAATGGCGTGACAAAGATACCCGCATTATTCCGGTAAAAGGCAATGTATCCAGCCAGTTTCTAACCGCCTTGCTGATGGCGTTACCCTTAAGCGGAGAAGCCTTCACCATTAAAGTGGTCGGCGAATTGATTTCCAAACCATACATCGACATTACCTTGAATTTGATGGCAAAATTCGGCGTAGTTGTCGAAAATCAGGATTATCAGACCTTCTATCTGCCTGCTGCCGCCCGCTACCACGCACCGCAAACCCTGCACGTAGAAGGCGACGCTTCCAGCGCATCTTATTTTCTGGCAGCCGGCCTGCTCGCCGGCGTACCCATCCGGGTAAGCGGTTTGGGAAAAAACGCGATTCAGGGCGATGTCGCCTTTGCCGCCGAACTCGAAAAAATCGGCGCCACCGTCGTATGGGGCGACGACTTTATCGAAGTATCGCGTGCTCCAGGGCAGAAGATTCTGCCGTTTGATTTGGATGCCAACCACATTCCCGATGCGGCAATGACTTTAGCGATTGTGGCGCTGGCTGCCGGCGCGCCCTGCTCGCTGAGCAATATCGGCTCCTGGCGCGTTAAGGAAACCGACCGCATCGCCGCCATGGCTAACGAATTGCGCAAAGTCGGTGCTACTGTTGTCGAAGAAGCGGAAGCCATCCACATCACTCCGCCCGCCCAATTGATACCCGATGCCCGCATCGACACTTACGACGACCACCGCATGGCGATGTGTTTCTCGCTGGTTTCCTTATTGGGCGTGCCGGTTATCATTAACGACCCGAAATGTACCCACAAAACCTTCCCCACTTATTTCGACGTATTTGCCGGTTTATGCCGCTGATTGTAAGCATCGGATAAAATGCCTGTCTGAAACCGGTTTTCAGACAGGCATTTTTGTTTTATTGTCTTTACTGATAATCCAAACATAAAGTTTACAATGACTATTTTGCTCAACATTTTATGCATACTATTCATCGTTTTATTCATAGCGTTTTGCACGGCTGCGCTTGCCGACATTTTCATTTCCTTTAAAGCGCGCCGCTTCAGCTACGATGATCCCGTTTTGCTCCCCGAGTGCCGCTATGCGCTGCTCTTGGGCACCGCCAAATATCTTGGCGAGCACCAAGCCCTCAACCGCTATTACCGTTACCGCATAGATGCGGCGGTTGAATTGTGGCGGGCCGGCAAAATCAGCGCCATCGTCGTCAGCGGCAGCGGCCTTCAGCAATCTGTCAGCGAAACCGTATGCATGCAGGCCGACCTAGTGGCTGCCGGCGTGCCCGAAGAAGCCATCTGGCAAGATCCTGCCGGCTTGCGCACACTGGACAGCATCATCCGCTTCAAGGAAGCTTTCGGCGATAGCGTAGTCTGCATCATTTCCCAGCCCTTCCACAACCAACGCGCATTGGTACAGGCGCAGTTTCACGGCTTGCATGCCACTGCTTACAACGCACGCATCATCGGCTGGCGTGCCGGTTTCAAAATCCATTTGCGCGAACGCCTCGCCCGCCTGCGCCTGTGGTACGACTTATTGCGGCGCACGCCGCCGCAACATTGCCTGTCTGAAGTTCCCATTGCGAAACACCCCACAAAACACGGCGCTTAAATTTCCGAGGCAGGGCCAAATAGTTTAAAATAAGCCTTTTTCTTTTCCCTCTAAAAACACACGAGCCGAACGAATATGTTAGACATCCAACTTCTACGCAACCATACCGCCGAAACCGCCAAACGCTTGGCGGCACGCGGATATGATTTCGATACCGCGCGTTTCGAAGCCATCGAAGCCAAACGCAAAGCCCTGCAGGTACAAACCGAAGAGTGGCAGGCCGCCCGCAATACCCTCTCCAAACAAATCGGCGCCTTAAAAGGCCAAGGCAAACACGCCGAAGCCGAGGAAGTGATGAATCAAGTAGGCACCATCAAAAATCAGCTCGAACAGGCCGCCGCCGATTTGGATGCAGTACAAAACGAATTGGAACAATGGCTCGCCGCCGTTCCGAATCTGCCGCACGAGAGCGTTCCGGTGGGTGCCGACGAAAGCGAAAACGTCGAAGTGCGCCGCTACGGTACGCCGCGCACGTTTGATTTCGACATCAAAGACCATGTCGATTTAGGTGCGCCGTTGGGTTTGGACTTTGAAACCGGCGCACAACTTTCCGGCGCCCGCTTCACCGTAATGAAAGGCCAAATCGCCCGCCTGCACCGCGCGCTGGCGCAGTTTATGCTCGATACCCACACCTTGCAACACGGCTATACCGAGCATTACACCCCCTATATTGTGAACGACAGTACCTTGTTCGGTACCGGCCAGCTGCCCAAGTTCGGCGAAGACCTGTTCCACGTTACCCGCGGCGGCGACGAAACCAAGCTCACGCAATACCTGATTCCCACCGCCGAAGTAACCCTCACCAATACCGTGGCCGACAGCATCGTACCCGCTGAAAAACTACCGCTGAAACTCACCGCCCATTCTCCCTGCTTCCGCTCCGAGGCCGGCGCCTACGGCAAAGACGTACGCGGCTTAATCCGCCAGCACCAGTTCGACAAAGTGGAAATGGTACAGATTACTCACCCCGACCAATCCTACGACGCACTGGAGGAAATGGTCGGCCACGCGGAAAAAATCCTGCAACTGCTCGAACTGCCCTACCGCGTAATCGTGCTGTGCACCGGCGACATGGGCTTCGGTGCCGCCAAAACCTACGATTTGGAAGTGTGGGTACCTGCACAAAACACCTACCGCGAAATCTCCAGCTGCTCCAACTGCGAAGACTTCCAAGCCCGCCGCATGAAAGCACGCTTTAAAGACGAGAACGGCAAAAACCGCCTGCTGCACACCCTCAACGGCTCCGGCCTCGCCGTCGGCCGCACGCTAGTGGCCGTACTTGAAAACCACCAAAATGCCGACGGCAGCATTAATATCCCAGCCGCGCTGCAACCCTATTTAGGCGGCATCAGCCGTTTGGATTGATTGGTTCTGATACACAAATGCCTGTCTGAAAATAATTTTTCAGACAGGCATTGATTATTTTTCCGCTTCTTTGACTTTAAAACCGTTCCAGCATCCATTTCACATAACGGCTCACACCCTGCTCCACATCGTAAAACGGCTCTTCGTAACCCGCCTCGCGCAGTTGGGTGATATCGGCTTCGGTAAAGCTCTGGTATTTACCCTTCAAGGCATCGGGGAAAGGGATATAGCGCACCAAACCGGCGGAAACCAACTCGGGCAAAGACATTTTCTCTTTACCTTCCGCTGCGCGGCAAGCGTTAACGGTGGCGGCGGCCAGATCATTGAACGGCTGGCTGCGACCGGTGCCCAGATTGAAAATACCGGATAATTCGGGATGGTCGAAGAAAAACAGATTCACCTTCACCACATCCTCCACGCTGACAAAATCGCGGCTTTGCTCGCCTTCACCGTAACCGTCGTAGCCGCCGAACAAGTTCACGTAACCTTGTTCGCGGTATTGGTTGAAATGGTGGAAGGCTACCGAAGCCATACGGCCTTTATGCTGTTCGCGCGGGCCGTAAACGTTGAAATAGCGGAAACCTACTACTTGCGCGGTCAACCCTTCTTCCATCCGGCGGCGCACCACTTGATCGAACAAGAATTTGGAATAACCGTAAACATTCAGCGGCTGCTCCAATTCGCGCTCTTCGCGGAATACTTCACCCTTGCCGTAAACCGCAGCGCTGGAAGCGTAGAGATACGGAATACGCTCATCTTGGCACCAATCGAGCAGATCGAGGCTGTATTGGTAGTTGTTGTCCATCATATAGAGGCCGTTATGCTCCATGGTGTCGGAGCAGGCACCGTCATGGAAGACCGCTTCGATATTGTCGAAGGGCAGAATGTGTTCGCGCACTTGGCGGATAAACTCGTGTTTGTCGAGGTAATGAGCGATTTCACATTCGGCAAGGTTGGCAAATTTCTCACCGCGCGTCAGATTGTCGACGGCCACAATATCGGTGATGCCGCGCTCATTCAGTGCTTTAACAATGTTGCTGCCGATAAAACCGGCGGCACCGGTTACGATGATGGTCATGGAATATCCTCTCAAAACAATATCGGATGATTATATAGCGAAAGCGCTACCGGCAAAACAAATGCCTGTCTGAAATACGGCTTTCAGACAGGCATCGGCTTGAAAACATGCTTCAACCAAATAATTTGGACAGCCAGCCGCGTTTTTTCTCACCGCCCAATGCAATATGGAACGGCCCTTCCGCAAAAACAATGCTGCCTTTATGGAATTCGCGCAACCACATATCACCGAACGCTTGGCCGACGCCCCGCGCATAAAAATGTACATCGGGAAAAGCACCGGCAACGGAAGTTAGCAGTTCGATAACCTGTGTGGACGTCATATCGGTAAAGCCGTAAGAAAACGGTTCGTCCAAAGCGGCATCGAAATCATAAACGATGTTCGGATCAATATTGTTATGCCGCAGCCAAGTAGAAACCACCGGCATCAAATCCGATGCCTTCAATTCTCCCTTAGGATAATCTTTATCATCCCAGCTAAGCTCGAGCCGCATACGGTAATGTTTCATACGTTTATGTCCCACAAATCATGTTGTTAAGCCATATTTATACCTGCCTTGGCAAATCCACACCAACAGCAAATATTAATTCGTTAACTTTTCTAATAAACAAATAATACTGACGAGATAATCCGGCTTTTCAGCATCTTTCAAGATTATCTCGTCATATTTCATATTATAAGGCTTCGGCCAATTCGTCAAACGTACAAACAGCGGTACCGAGTTTCGCCACGACAACACCGGCGGCGGCATTGGCCAGCTGCATCGCTTCGGGCAAGTCCATTCCCGCAGCCAAAGCCAAGCCCATGCCGGCTATTACGGTGTCGCCGGCGCCGGAAACGTCATACACTTCCTGCGCGCGCGCGGGTTGGTGATGCGGTTCTCCGTCGCGAAATAGCGACATGCCTTCCTCGCTGCGGGTGAGCAGCAGAGCCTGCAAACCGAGATGGCGGCGCAACTGATCGGTTTTCTCCTGCAAATCCTGCTCCGATTTCCAAGAACCGATTACTTCTTTCAATTCGGCGCGGTTGGGGGTCAGCAAAGTGGCGCCGGCATATTTCTCATAATCATCACCCTTCGGATCGATTAACACCGGTTTTCCCGCCTCGCGCGCCCAATCGATCATTTCGGCCACATGGCTCAAACCGCCTTTGCCGTAATCGGAAAGAATCACCACGTCATATTGCGGCAATAGCAGGCGGTATTGTTCTTTGACCTGTGCAAGCACTTCATAGCCCGGCAGGTTTTCAAAATCCAAACGGATAAGCTGCTGGTTACGCGCCACCACCCTAAGTTTCACGGTGGTATCCATACCCGGATCGCGCAGCAGATGGGCGGCAATGCCCCATTCGGTCATCAAACCTTCCAAGGTTTCTCCGGCCTCATCGGCGCCGGTTACCGACAGCAAGGCCGCCTGCCCACCCAAAGAAGCGATATTGCGCGCCACGTTGGCGGCACCGCCAGCGCGCTGATCGACTTTGCCGATCTTGGCCACCGGTACCGGCGCTTCGGGGGAAATGCGCGATACGTCGCCGAACCAATAGCGATCCAGCATCACATCGCCCACCACCAATACGCGGGCGGTGGAAAGTTGTTGTTTCAGTTGCGGGATATTGCGGTTTAAAGTCATTTTTTTGTCCGTTTGCTTTCCAATGCCCGGCTGCTTGCAAGCGGGCGTGTCCTTCATATTAATTAAACAGCAGTCCTGAAACGCGATTGCCATCAGGTTTTCAGACAGGCCTCCATTGCCAAACTCCTGTCTGGAAACTGATTCAAGCCACCAATTGGTTCACTGCGCGCAACACGGCCACCGGATCGTCGGCCTGAGTGACCGGCCGCCCCATCACCAGATAGCTGGAACCGGCCGCCAAGGCTTGTGCCGGTGTCATGATACGCCGTTGGTCGTCTTGATTGCCGGCAACATCCAGGCGGATTCCGGGTGTCACCAATACGAATTCTTCGCCTAAGGCCGCGCGCAACGGTGCCGCTTCATGAGCGGAACATACCACGCCATCCAAACCGGAGTTTTGCGCCAGCTTCGCCCAGCGCAACACCAATTCCTCCACCGGCACCTGCCAGCCGATTTCCGCCAGATCAGCCTCTTCCATGCTGGTGAGTACGGTTACGCCGATTAACAAGGGTTTCTGAGCGTAGCCCGCCACCGCTTCGGCGGCGGCTTCCATCATGCGGCGGCCGCCGGAAGCGTGCATATCGACCATCCACACGCCCATTTCGGCCGCCACTTTGCAGGCTTGCGCCACGGTATGCGGAATATCATGGTATTTCAAATCGAGAAACAGCTTAAATCCTTGATTAATCAAGTCTTCGGCCAATCGTCGGCCGGTAGCGGTAAACAACTCTTTGCCGATTTTAAGCTGGCACAAGGTTGGATCCAACCGGCGCACGAATGACAAGGTATCTTGGCTGTTGGCAAAATCCAGCGCCACAATCACGGGCAGGCGCGCGGGCGGCGGGGTAAAATCGCTGATTAAAGGATTCATGGCATTCCAATTTTTTTCAGACAGGCATTATGGGAAAGAAGTAAATTTGGCCGGATGCTCGGCAATATAGGCGGCAACCGATGCCATATCGGTTTCGGCGTTATCGTAATATTCGCCGTCGAGCTCTTCAAAGTCGGCAAACTGCCGGCGCAATTCGTTTAAATCGACACCCTCTTCGCTCAAGCGCTCAATGGCTTCGCCGTGCTTCAGATAAAGCGCTTTGGCTTGGTCGAGTATTTTCGGAGTAGGCTTGATACGCCAGCGGCGCAGGCTGTCGGCCAGCGGATTGAGCAATACATATTCGCCGTAACCCGAAGCGATTAATTGCACAAAGCCGCCTTCTTGCACCTGGCTGTCGAGATAAACATAAGCCATCAGCGTGTGCTGCTCGTCGCTCAGTTGTTCCGCTGCCGCACCGCCTGCTTTTTCCAAATAGGCAAAGCAGGCATCCGCCAGCGTATAAACCATTTGCTCAGGGCTGTCGTAAGATTGAAGATCGGTATCCGGTTTCATCGTTTTTCAATGTTTGATGGTTTTCAGACAGGCATGAAACATCCGGCCATGCCTGTCTGAACAGATTAAACTTCGATTTTATTCGGCGTAAAGGTTTCCCATTTGTTACACGCCGGGCAATGCCAGAAATAGGCTTGCGATTTGAAATGGCAATTGCGGCAACGATACATCCAGTTTTTCTGCAACTGGCGGCCGATCACGCTGCGTATCATATCGGCATCAGCTTTCCAGGCCGGATGCAAATCGCTGATTTGCAAGCCGAGCAGGCGGTAAACACCGTTTAAATCAGGTTTGCGCCGCACGATTTCGACGGCCGTTTCATTAGCAGCTTTCTCGCCTTTGAGCAGCAGCGATTTATCGTAAATCACATTAATCAAGTCTATCTGCGGGAAAGCTTGGGTGTAACCGATTAACACGTTCAAGCCTTCTTCCGGTTTGCCCAACGCATCATAAGCATCATATAAACGCTCGCCCACCATGCTCAAATAGGCGTGGTTTTGCTTTTCGATGGCGCTGTAAGCATCAATCGCGGTGCGGAAGTTACCACGTTTCAGTTCGATATCGCCCAAAATCATATTGGCGCGGGTACATTTGGAATTAACCGCCAGCGCGGTTTTCGCATGGCCAAGCGCGGTATCGAAATCGGATTTAAACAAAGCCGCCTGCGCCATTTCGCAATAAAACTGGGCGATTTCAAACTGGTAAGTCAACTCGTCGTGACCGAGCAGCTTGGCCGTATGGATGGCTTTTTCCCAATCGCGGTCTTGTTGGTAGATATTGAGCAACACTTCGCCGGCCTGTTTCGCCATATTGCCTTCCTGCAATTCGAGGAAGATTTGTTCGGCGCGGTCGACCAAACCCGCGCTTTGATAGTCCTGCCCCAATTCAAACAGCACCCGTTCGCGTTTCTCGCCGACCGTATCCGGCGACTCGAGCAGGGCTTTGTGCATGGATACCGCTTTATCGTTTTCACCGCGCAGGCGGTAAATCTTGCCCAAAGTGAGGCTCAAATCATAAGAATCGGCCGGGCGCTGCTCCACCACTTCGGCCAAATTGCGCGCCGCTTTGCCGGTATTACGGTCTACCAGCGCATCCAGGCTCCTATAAAAACCCTCTGGCACACTTTTGGCCTGTTTGAGTACGGTTTTCATGTCCACCCGTGCCGCAAACCAGCCCATGGCGAAAAACACCGGCAATAAGCCGATCGGCAGCAGCCATATCCACAAATCAATTTCCATTGCCGCCCTTATTTTGAAGTGCAGGTTGAGCCGCTGCGGTATGGGTCGGCGCTGTAGTAGCAGGCACCGCCAAATCTTTTTCGGTTACGCGTGCACTCTTGGCCACTTCGCGACGCAAGCGGTTATTTTCACTGCGCAGCCGCAGCAGGCGGCCGAACATCGCGAATACGCCGAAAACCGCCCCGATAAGAAAAGCGCCGAACAACACCACAATCAAGGGCAGATCAAGCTGCTGACCGGGCAGGTAGAAAAACGGCACTGTTTGCGTATTGCCCAAAGCAATCAGCAGAAATACCAAAAAAATCAAAATCTTGATAACGAGATAAATCAATTTCATCGCTTACTCCATAAAAAACCGGCGCTCGGCGCACAGCTGTCGGATAATCGGTTTGAGCGCTAGTTTAAACGATTTAGCGCTTTTTTGATACGCCAATCCCTGTATTGCAGCACTTTAGGGCAAAGCCAACCGTTCGCTTTTCTGGATAGAAAGAATGTCGCCGCTTAGCGTATAATCGCAAGCTTCGTCGCACACGGTGCTTTGTTTTCAGACAGGCATTTATGCATAAATACCGGTACCGCACATTATGATTATCCGCCCGCAAAACCGCCTGGCTCTGCTATATGTGATGCAGGGTTCGTTCTTCCACCGTTTGTGGAAGCCACTTTTATTGCTGTTTGTTTTTTCGGTTGCGGTGTCTTATTACCAACGCCATATTCTCGAATACCAGATCCCGCTCAACGCCACCGTATTCACCCTATTGGGCATCGCGCTGGCGATTTTCCACGGCTTTTGCAATACCGCCGCTTACGACCGTTTCTGGGAAGGCCGCAAACAATGGGGTGCGCTGATTTGGCAAACCCGCGCCCTGGCTTACAAAATTACCACGCTGCCGCATATTCCCGACTCCGTCCGCCGCGATATGGTCAGCCTGATCATCACGTTTACCCACTGTTTGCGCCACCAGTTGCGCGCAGAGAGCGCCGAAGCCGATATCCTCCGCATCGCCCCTCAAGCCTATCAGGCTGAATTGCTCGCCAGCCCTTATCCGGCCATGATGGCCAACCAATTGCTGGCCCGCCTCAACGCCGAGCTGCTGCGCGACGGCCATATCGGCAGCATCGAATGGCAAAGCATCGATGGCAATCTGGAAGAAATCGCGCTGATTCAAGCCGCTTGCGAACGCATCAGCAACACGCCGATTCCGTTTGCTTATTTTGTGATGATGCACCGCACCGTATACGGTTACTGCTTTATGCTGCCCTTCGGTTTGGTGAACAGCATAGGCTGGGTCACCCCGTTTATGGTGACCTTTGTCGGCTATACCTTTATGGCCTTGAGCGAAATCGTCGACGAAATCAGCGAACCCTTCGGTACCGCCGAAAACGACTTGGCGCTTACCGCCATGAGCCAAACCGTAGAAACCCAATTGAGCCTGCTCGGCGGCCTTGAGCTGCCGCCTTCTGAAGAACGTGCCAAACGTGATACTTATATCGTACAATAAACATCAAAATGTTTACGAAAGGATCAAACCATGAGCCAAACCACACCCCAAACCGTTGTCATCACCCCGCACGATTTGCCGCTGCACTGCTCCGGCCCTGCCAACGAAAGTTGGAACGGCCATCCGCGCGTGTTCCTGCCGATTGAGTCCAACAGCCGCATCGAATGCCCTTATTGCGGCACCGTCTACCAGCTCGACGGCGAAATCAAAGGACATCATTAAAATGGCATCCACGACAGAGGGCGTATTACCCGGCAGATTGGCGCATGGCTATTGGCGCGCCCATGAATGGGGCTTGGATGACCATGCCTGTCTGAAACTCATCCACCAAGTATTGGAAACCGGCATACAATGCTTTGACCACGCCGCTTGCTACGGCGGCTTTCGCAACGAAGCGGTGTTTGGCCGTGCACTTGCGCTGGAGCCTGCCCTGCGCGAACGGCTCTATCTAGTGAGCAAATGCGGTATTCTGTTTCCCAACGACGAATTGCCGCATATTCAAAACCATTATTACGACAACAGCCGTGCGCACATTATTTGGTCGGCCGAGCGCTCGATTGAAAAACTGCAATGCGGCTATCTCGATTTACTGCTGATTCACCGCCCTTCGCCCTGCGCCCATCCCGAAGAAATCGCCGCCGCCTTCGATGATCTGCACCGCCGCGGCTTGGTGCGCCATTTCGGCGTATCCAACTATTCCGCGCAGAAATTCAGCATGCTGCAATCATGGCTGGACCAGCCCTTGGTAACCAACCAAATCGAAATTTCACCGCTGCAACTTACACCGTTCGACGACGGCAGCCTGGATTATCTGTTGGAAAAACGATTGCGCCCGATGGCCTGGTCGCCGCTGGGCGGCGGCGCGCTGTTCAAACCGCAAAACGAACGCAGCGCACGGGTTGCCCAAGCCCTGCTCGCCCACGGCAAAGCATACGGCGAAAACCGGCTGGACACCCTGGCCTACGCGTGGCTGCTCGCCCATCCGGCCGGTATCATGCCGATTGTCGGCTCCGGCCGGCTTGAACGGATCGAAAATGCAAGCGCCGCCTTAAACATTCCGTTTAGCGAACAGGAATGGTTAAGCGTTTATACCGCCGCACAGGGCAAACCCTTACCTTAAAGCCATGCCTGTCTGAAAAATATAAAGATGGTTTCATCGGATTTTTTTCAGACAGGCATGGATCTCTCCACCCGCCACCATCCGTATCCTCATGAGCAGAAACATCCTGATTATTTCCCCCAGTTGGATCGGCGATTGCGTGATGACGCAGCCGCTCTACCAACGTCTGCACGAGCTTTATCCCGGCTGCACCATCGATGTATACGCACCCAAATGGTCGATGGCGGTATTAGAACGCATGCCCGAAGTCAGGCGCGTGATCGAAAACCCTTTCGGCCACGGCGCACTCAAGCTCAAACAGCGCTGGCAAGCCGGCCGCGAATTGGGCAAACAGGGCTACGACCAAGTAATCGTTTTGCCCGGTTCGTTCAAATCCGCCATCATCGCCCGTGCCAGCGGCATTGCCTTGCGCACCGGATACGTCGGCGAATCGCGTTATCTGTTGCTCAACGACATCCGCAAACTCGACAAAGCCGCACTGCCATTAATGGTAGACCGCTACACCGCACTCGCCCATCCCAGCCAAGCCGACTTCAACGGCCATTCCGGCCAACCGCATTTCCAAATCGACCCCGCCAGCCAACAGGCCGCCTTAGCCAAACACCGGCTCGATACCGAACGCCCCATCCTCGCCTTTTGCCCGGGCGCCGAATACGGCCCCGCCAAACGCTGGCCCGCCGCCCATTTTGCCGAACTCGCCCGCCGTTACGCCGCCGAAGACTGGCAAATCTGGTTGTTCGGCTCACAAAAAGACCGCGAAATTGCCGAAGAAATCAACCGTTTGAGTAATGATGTCTGCACCAACCTCTGCGGCAGTACCAGCCTCTCCGAGGCCATAGACCTATTAGCCTGCGCCGATACCGTAGTCTGCAACGACAGCGGCCTGATGCATCTGGCCGCCGCCCTCGACCGCAATCTGGTAGCAGTTTACGGCTCCTCCAGCCCGGATCATACCCCGCCTTTGAGCGACAAAGCGAAAATCATCAGCCTCAAGCTCGAATGCAGCCCTTGCTTTAAACGCGAATGTCCGCTCGGCCACACTGATTGTTTAAACAAACTCACTGCGCAGATGGTGTGGGATAAAGCGCACCAATCCTAAACCAGCAAACCTCCTATATATATATACCAACCCGGCTATGCCTGTCTGAATCCGCTTCTGCGGTTAAAACATTCGGTCCACAAAACAAAAAGAGCACAGCCCCAAGGTTATGCTCTTTTTTTCACGGTACATTTTATTGTATCTGCGCATTAATCAAACCGAATTTGCTGATACCGGCCTGGCGGGCCGCCGAAATGGCGCGGGCGACATAATCGTAAGGCACGCTTTTATCGGCGGAAATCGCCAACGTGGCTTCCTTCACATCACCTTGCTGCAAGCGGCTGGTTAAATCATCGGCCGATACCGCCTGATCATTCAGCCGGTAACTGCCGTTAGCGTCCACTTCCAAACGCATCGCCTGATCAGCCTGCACCGTTACCGAGCCCGGATTGGACGGCAGATTAACATTCAAAGAGTGAGTCATCACCGGCATGGTCACCATAAATACAATCAGCAACACCAGCATCACATCCACCAACGGGGTTACGTTCATTTCCGCCAAAGGCGCGTCGGATTGACCGCCGAAAGAACCGAAAGCCATAATTTATTCCTTATTATTCAGCAGTTGTACATACAGATCATGGGCAAAATGATCCAAATCCTGCGCCACCACTTTATTTTTACGTACCAGTGCGTTGTAAGCCAACACCGCCGGAATCGCGACAAACAGGCCGGCCGCTGTGGCCACCAAGGCTTCGCCGATCGGGCCGGCAACCGCTGCAATATTCATCTGGCCGGTGTTGCTGATATTGATTAAAGCATGGTAAATACCCCATACCGTGCCGAACAAACCGATAAACGGTGCAGTTGCTCCGATACTCGCCAGCGGCGTCAAACCTTGGTCAAACTGGCTGAGAATACCGCTCATATGATGGCGGATACGCGAAGTCAAATAATCGTTAAACGGCAGGCTGGCCGCCATCGCACTGCCTTTGTCGCTACGGTAATGATGGTAGGATTCCAACGAAGCACGCATCAGTTTCACACTGGGTGCTGCGGTATACTGATTACTGTTGCTGACCGCTTGGTTCAGGCTGTCCGATGCCCAGATCGAATCACGCGCGGCACGGTCTTCACGGCGCAGCTTCCAGAAAACCACCACTTTCCAGATAATAATGGTCCAAGTAACAATACTCATCAGTACCAAAACCAAAAATACACCAATCAATACAGGATCGCCCTGCTGGAATACAAGCATCAAATTCATAAATCAATATCCAAATCAACTGTCTAATCTAAAATCTATCGAAAAAGTATAAGTCGAGCGTATCGGTGTGCCGCCACGGGTCGCCGGCTTGAAACGATAACCGCGCACGGCTCTTTCCGCCGCTTTATCCAAGCGCGGATAACCGCTGCTTCGACTCACGCTTACAGATGATGGTGAACCGTTCGGCTCTACGGTTACCGTCAAACCGACCCGGCCTTCTTCCCCCATCTCTCTGGATAACTCCGGATATTTCGGCTTGGGATTGTTCAAATATCCGCCGCGGTGATTGGCTTTCGTATCGCCACCGCCCCCACTGCCGGAACCGGAATCTGAACCGCTTCCTTTACCACTGCCTTTTGCATCACCGCCCTGGCCGCTGCCTGCTTTGTTTTTATTGCCGGCAGCACCACCGCCTCCTGCTCCACTGCCGACAGTGGATGAGGTTTTATTACTCTGAACATAATCCGATTGCGATGTAGCAGGTACCGGATTCGTTTTGGGCACCGGTGCAGGCGTAGCTACCTTGGGGGTTTCGACCGCTTTCGGTACCGGTTTTTCTATCGGTTTAACCGGCTCCGCTACTTTTTCCTGCTGCTTCTCCGGCTTCACCTCAGGTGTTTTTTTCACAACAGGCTGAGGTTTCGATTCAACCGGGGCGGCTGTCTTCGCTTTTACCGGCGCAGCCTCCTTCTTCACCGGTTTGGACTCTGCCGGTTGCTGGGCTGCCGGTTCGGCTTCTTTCGCTCCGCCACCACCGCCTCCTGCCTCACCGCCGTCGCCGGCTGCACCTCCATCGGCCAGTTCAACCATGGTCAGCGACAATACCGGCGGTTCAAATTTTTCAACCATGGCAGAAGTCAGCAAAATACCGGCCACATGCGCGGCGGCCACCAGCAAGGCAATGGAACGGTAATCGGTTAATAAATTCTTGTTCATCCTTCTATGTTAATACGAATTATTATTATTTGTAAACAATGAGATTACCAATAAATCGTGATGGAACCAATCGGAAGAAATTAATATATTGAAATATATAGAAATTCAATTAGAGTAGATTTAT
>NZ_JAUNHL010000057.1 GCF_030523955.1 Neisseria sp. | reverse complement strand
TGGGCACCTCTTCGCATTTGTTGCACTTAGATTGTCAATTCAAGCTCAAAAAACCACTTCGCTGGCCAATTATCAACAGGCCCTAATCACCCCACGATTTTAAGCAAATTATTCTCATAAAAAACATTACATTAACTACATCCTATCAAGCTCTTACCACTACCTTTACACTTTCTGTCGTTAATATCCATCAAAAAATATCATTTAGCTCTTGAAATAAGAATAGTTTCCATTTATATTGTCGATAAATCCAAACAAATCATGCCCACAAAGCGTCTTAAACAAACGCGATGATTTAAATGAATTAACAAAGATGAAGAACATTACAGCCGGAGATCAATATCATGTTTGTATGTATTTGCAATGCGATTACTGACCGCCAAATTCAAGAAACCGTAGCCGCCGGCGCCAGCACCTTGAGCGATCTGCAAGCGCAATTGGGCGTAGCGACTTGTTGCGGCTGCTGCAGTGATCTGGCTTCTTCTTACCTCACCGCCAACGGCGCGCAAACCCAAAACAGCATCACTGCCGGTATTAAAGTATCCTCTTAAATTGTATCCTCTTAAATTTTTTAAAATTTAATACTCCGATATCACCGACATATTGTAATGCCTGTCTGAATCCTCATTCAGACAGGCATTGTGTTATGATAAAACCGTTTTCAAACCATAAGCAATAGAGAGAACAAATGACAGCCCAAGCCCCTACTCTGATTTCGCGCAACAAAATGTTCAACGGTCACCACGAGCGCTACCGTCATTTTTCCGAAAGCTGCCAAAGCGACATGACTTTTGCCGTTTACCTGCCGCCGCAAGCGCTGCAAGGCTACCGTGTGCCGGTGGTTTACTGGCTCTCAGGCCTCACCTGCACCGATGAGAATTTCTCCACCAAAGCCGGCGCACAACGTTTTGCCGCACACTGGGGGATTGCTTTGGTGATGCCCGACACCAGCCCGCGCGGCGAAACCGTAGCCGATGCGCCTCGTTACGACTTGGGACAAGGCGCCGGTTTTTATGTTAACGCCACCGAAGAGCCTTGGGCGGCCAATTATCAGATGTACGACTATGTAGTGAAAGAACTGCCAGCACTGATTGAAGCGCACTTTCCGGTTACCGATAAGCGCAGCATCATGGGACACAGCATGGGCGGCCACGGCGCTTTGCAAATCGCGCTGAAAAATCCCGATCGCTACGCCGCCGTTTCCGCCTTCGCCCCAATCGTCAACCCCAGCCAGACTCCGTGGGGCCAAAACGCGCTGGCCACTTATCTCGGTGAAAATCCCGAAGCTTGGGCGCAATACGACAGTACCGCCATCATTCAGACAGGCTTAGCCGGCAGCCGCAAACTGCCGATTCTGATCGACCAAGGCAGCGGCGACGAATTCTATCCCAAAGAATTGCAGCCTGAAACCTTCGTAAACGCCGCACGCGGACAGGGCTACAACGTGCGCTACCAACTGCGCGACGACTACGATCACAGCTATTATTTTATCGCTAGTTTTATCGACAGCCACATCGAATTTCACGCCGAAGCACTGGATTTATAAATATTTTTCACCAACCAGCCGGATGAAAAGAAAAAAATCTTCACATCCGGCTACAATGCGCTACAATAAAGCAGGTTCATTACCATCTAAACAAACACAGCGAGCTTTTCTGCTCTCCCAACCCATTTTTCCTTTAACCGATCAGAGCATCATGTCGCAAGAGATGGTAAAACCAGCCTTGTTTCAATCTATAAAAAACACACTGTTCTACAAAGGATAAACCATGGCCAATTTCCCTGCGCAAATTAAAATTCCCGCCGTTTACTACCGCGGCGGCACCTCCAAAGGCGTCTTCTTCAAACGCAGCGACTTGCCCGAGGCAGCACAAGAACCCGGCGAAGCACGCGATAAAATACTCTTGCGCGTCCTCGGCAGCCCTGACCCCTACGGCAAACAGATCGACGGCTTGGGCAACGCTTCTTCCTCCACCAGCAAAGCGGTCATCTTGGATAAAAGCAGCAGTGAAGATCACGATGTCGATTATTTGTTCGGCCAAGTTTCCATCGACAAACCCTTTGTCGACTGGAGCGGCAACTGCGGTAACCTCACCGCCGCCGTCGGAGCGTTCGCCATCAGCCAAGGTTTGATTGATCCTGCCAAAGTACCGCAAAACGGCATCTGCACCGTACGCATCTGGCAGAAAAACATTAGCAAAACCATCGTTGCCCACATTCCGATTACCAACGGCGAGGTGCAGGAAACCGGCGATTTCGAACTGGACGGCGTAACCTTTCCCGCCGCCGAAGTGCAAATCGAATTTCTCGATCCCGCCGACGGCGAAGGCGATATGTTTCCCACCGGCAATCTGATGGACGAACTGGACGTACCCGGCATCGGCACATTGAAAGCCACCTTAATCAACTCAGGCATCCCCACCATTTTTGTGAACGCCGCCGATATCGGCTACACCGGCACCGAATTGCAGGACGACATCAACAACGATGCCGCCGCTCTGGAAAAACTGGAAACCCTGCGTGCCTACGGTGCTTTGAAAATGGGCTTGATTAAAGACCTTTCCGAAGCCGCCACCCGCCAACACACCCCGAAAATCGCCTGGGTGGCTGCGCCGAAAGATTACATTTCATCCAGCGGCAAAGCGGTCAAGGCCGCCGATATCGATGTTTTGGTACGCGCCATGAGCATGGGCAAACTGCACCATGCCATGATGGGTACCGCTTCGGTGGCCATCGCCACTGCTGCGGCCATTCCCGGCACTTTGGTGAATCTGGCCGCCGGCGGCGGTGAGCGCAACCAAGTAGTATTCGGCCACCCTTCCGGTACTTTGCGCGTCGGTGCGGCCGCCGAACAGCAAAACGGCAAATGGACGGCCACCAAAGCTTCGATGGGCCGCAGCGCGCGTGTAATTATGGAAGGCTTCGTACGCGTACCGGGCGACTGCTTCTAAACCATTCATCCAAACAAAGCGCTTTTAAACAGCGGTAAAAAAACATTATACTGAATACTGACCGGGTTTTCTGTTTTCAGACAGGCCATGCCTGTCTGAAAACTGCCTATTGACCAAACAAATATTCAAGCAAGGAATCCACAACATGGCACATAATCTGATTTTGGTTTTGAACTGCGGCAGCTCTTCCCTCAAAGGCGCCCTCATCGACAACGAAAGCAAAGAACTTGTCATGAGCTGTCTGGCCGAAAAACTGACCACGCCGGATGCCTACATCACTTTCAAAAAAGACGGTGAAAAACACACCGTAACCTTGACCGACCGCCACGACCACACCGGCGCAGTCGGCGCACTATTGGACGAAATGAAATCGCTCGGCCTGCAAGAACATGTAAAAGCCATCGGCCACCGCGTGGTACACGGCGGCGAAAAATACAGCGGCTCGGTAGTGATTACCGACGATGTGATCGCTACGCTGGAAGATTGCATTCCACTTGCCCCTCTGCACAACCCGGCCAACCTCACCGGCATCCGCGCCGCCCAAACCATTTTCCCGGATTTACCCAATGTCGGCGTATTCGACACCGCCTTTCACCAAACCATGCCGGAACACGCCTACACTTATGCCGTACCGCGCGAACTCTACCGCCAATACGGCTTCCGACGTTACGGCTTCCACGGCACCAGCTACCGCTACGTTGCGCCAACCGCCGCCAAACTGCTGGGTACCGACGTGCAGCACTGCCGCCTGATCATTGCCCACTTGGGTAACGGCGCTTCCATTTGCGCCGTGAAAAACGGCGAATCGATGGATACCAGCATGGGCGTTACCCCGCTGGAAGGTTTGGTAATGGGCACCCGCAGCGGAGACGTTGACCCCAGCGTTTACTCCTTCCTCGCCGCCAACGCCGGTATGGATGAAAAAACCGTTACCGATATGCTGAATAAAAAATCCGGCCTGCTCGGCATTTCCGAACTCTCCAACGACTGCCGCGCCATCGAAGAAGGCGCAGCCGAAGGCCACGAAGGCGCCAAACTGGCCATGGAAGTGATGACTTACCGTCTGGCCAAATACATCGCCTCCATGGCCGTCGCCACCGGCGGCATCGATGCATTGGTATTCACCGGCGGCATCGGCGAAAACTCCATGGCCGTACGCAGCAAAACCGTTGCCTATTTAGGCTTTCTCGGTTTGGAAATCGACGAGAAAGCCAACGAAGCCACCCGCTTCGGCGCAGAAGGCGTGATCAGCCCGGCCGGTAAAAAACCCGCCGTATTGGTGGTGCCGACCAACGAAGAATTAATGATCGCCATGGACACCAGCCGTCTGGCAGGTTTGTCTTCTTAAGCAACATTCTTTTAACTTTTAAACACCTGAATAAAGTCATATGCCTGTCTGAAACATACCGGTATTGCAGCCTAGCTGCTCTACTTATTTTCAGACAGGCATTATTTTATCCAGTATTATAGAAAGCAATCCACTCAAAGCATCAGCATCATGCACTACTTCAGCATCCACACCCAATCCGGCGAGCACTTAGGCTTTCTGATCATGCTGGCGGACGATGAGAACGAAAACCCGCCGCAAAGCGGTCGTTTCGCCGTTAAACTGCAAAGCGAAACACCACCGCAAGATACCGCCGCCCTCAACGCATTAGCACCTTATCAACACAGCACCCAGCCACTTTACTGGGCGGTTGAAAAAGACAGTATTCATCTGTTTGACGAACAAAACAGCATAGGACGGTTGCGCCAAGAATTTTTAAACATCGGCGACCAAACCCTGCTGATTAACGACATTAGCGGACTGATATAAAATGGAAAGCGTGTACATTCTGATTCCCATCAGCATCATTCTTGCCTTTCTCATCGGTTATTTCTTCTGGTGGTCGGGCAAAAACGGCCAGTTCGACGATCTCGAAGGCCCCGCACACCGCATCCTGATGGACGACGATGATTATCATACCGACGATGAAAACCATAACAAACCCGATCCGACCTCCGATCGGCAGAAATCCTGAACACCTTTACGCACTCATTCCCCATGATTAAAGACAACCTCAATTTTGCCACCAGCCGCCGCTTCGCCCCGCTGTTCGGCACCCAATTCCTCGGCGCCTTCAACGACAATCTGTTCAAAACCGCGCTGTTTGTTTCCATCAGTTTTTACGGTTTAGGCCAAAACGAATGGCTGCCGGCTAATCAGATTCTCAATCTCGGCGCGCTTTTATTTATCCTGCCCTATTTCCTGTTTTCCGCCATTTCCGGCGAATTGAGCACCAAATACGACAAAGCCAATTTGGCGCGGGTAGTCAAAATACTGGAAGTGCTGATTATGCTGGCCGCCGCATACGGCTTCTATATCCAATCGGCTTCCTTGCTCTTTCTCTGCCTGTTCCTGATGGGCAGCCACTCCACCCTGTTCGGCCCTCTGAAATACGCCATCCTGCCCGACTACCTCAACCGGAAAGAGCTGATTATGGGCAACAGTCTGATCGAATCGGGCACCTTTCTGGCGATTCTATTCGGCCAGATTCTCGGCACCATGGTCGCCGGCAGCAGCCATTATGTCGTCGGCGGCTGGATACTGTTAGTTGCCGTAGCAGGTTTGGCTTTCAGCCTGTTTATGCCCAAAGTTCCGCCGAAAAACCCGCAAACCCGTATCGATCCCAATATCGCACGCAGCACCAAGAATCTGCTCAAAGAAACCTTCGCACAGCGCGAACTTTATACTGCCATCATCGGTATTTCCTGGTTCTGGCTGATCGGCGCCATCTATACCACCCAATTGCCCACCTTCACCCAATTGCATCTGGGCGGCAACGATAACGTGTTCAACCTGATGCTGGCCCTGTTTTCCATCGGCATCGCCGCCGGTTCGGTATTGTGCGCCAAACTCAGCCATCAAGAACTGCGGCTGGGATTGGTGATTATCGGCACCTTGGGGCTGACCGTATTCGGCACCCTTCTGGTTTGGCTCACCCATGCCAATCACTACACCCAATTAAGCGGCATCGGCACCTTCCTCTCGCAAGGCTACGCCTGGCCGGTAATGGCCTGCATGGCACTGATCGGTTTTTTCGGCGGCTTCTTCTCGGTACCGCTTTACACTTGGCTGCAAACCGCCAGCAGCGAAGAATTCCGCGCCCATGCCATTGCCGCCAACAACATCGTCAACGGCCTGTTTATGGTGGCAGCCGCCCTGTTTAGCGCCTTAGTGTTGTTTTTATTCAACAGCATCAGCCTGCTTTATCTGGCCGCCGCGCTCAGCAATCTGGCCATTCTCTATTATCTGGTCAAACTCGAGCCGAAAATGTGGCAAGACTTGCTCAGCTACTTCCGCTTCCCGCGCAATCGCCCATAAAACCAATAAACAAAATGCCTGTCTGAAACTTTCAGACAGGCATTTTTTTATTTTTCAAAAGAAAAGCTTACAGAGAACCGATGATACTGTTCACCATTCTGGCCGAATTCACCGAGGCCTGCTCCAAAAATTCTTCGAAGCTTATCGAAGCCTTTTCATCGGCCAAGTCCGAAATCGCACGGATAATCACAAAAGGCACCTTAAACTGTTCGCAAGTCTGCGCAATCGCCGCCGCCTCCATTTCCACCGCCTGCACGCCGAAGAAACGCTCGCGGATTTTCGCCGCCTGCTCGGAAGTATGAATAAACTGATCACCGCTCACAATCAGCCCTTTCAGAATTTTCGCATCCTTAAATTCACGCGCCGCCATACGTGCCACGCTGACCAACTGCTCTTCACTTTCAAATGCAGGGCGCATCGCCGGCACCTGGCCGTAAGCATAACCGAAAGCCGTTACATCCACGTCATGATGGGCAATCAGCGTACCGATCACCACATCGCCTACCCGCAAGCCCGGTCCGATACCGCCGGCACTACCGGTATTAATGATACAGTCGGGTTTATATTGATGTATCGCCAATGCAGTAGCAATCGCAGCATTCACCTTACCAATACCGCTTTGTATCAAAATCACATCTTTATTAAATAACTTCCCACGGAAAAACAAGAAATTACCAAATTTCTCTTCCGTAGGATGATGCATCAGATTTTTTAACAGGCTGATTTCCTGTTCCATTGCCCCGATAATGACGATGGTTTTTGCTTTCATAATGTGAATATTCCGTTTCTTATTAAAGATTTAATTAAAGCTCAAGCCGCACGCACAGTTAACACCACATGCAACCGCTGCAACCGGCCCGCTTTGCTAGATAATGCCGCATATAACCGCTGCAAAAGTTAAAAAATCTGCATAATTATGCTATAATTATATAATTAAACTCAATACCTAAATAAACTAACACACTTTACGATTATGGACGATTCATTCCACTCACCCGATGCCCGCGACCAGTTATTCGGCTGGCTGCGTTTTATGGTCGAACACAAAGCATCCGACCTATTCATAACCTCCGGTTTTCCTGCCGCCGTCAAACTCGACGGTAAAATTCAGAAAATCAGCGAAGAAGTACTGACAGCGGAAAAATGTACCGAAATTGCCGTCTCCATCATGAATACCAAGCAGATTGAAGAATTCATGTCGACCAACGAATGCAATTTCGCCATTCAATTGCCCGGTTCCGCCCGGTTCCGCGTAAACGCCATGGTGCAGCGCGGCGCTACCGCCTTGGTGCTACGTATGATTAATAGCGAAATTCCCTCTTTCGAAGCCCTTGAGTTACCCCCGATTCTGGAAAAAGTCGCCCTGCGCAAACGGGGGCTGGTGATTTTCGTCGGCGGTACCGGCTCGGGCAAATCCACCTCGCTGGCTGCCATGATCGATTACCGCAACGAAAATAGTTACGACCATATCATCACCATCGAAGACCCGATCGAATTTGTGCATATGCACAAAAACAGTATCATCACCCAACGCGAAGTCGGCGTGGATACCGACAACTGGTTTGCCGCCTTGAAAAACACCCTGCGCCAAGCCCCAGATGTGATTCTGATCGGCGAAATCCGCGACCGCGATACCATGGAATACGCGATGGCCTTTGCCGAAACCGGCCACTTGTGCATGGCTACATTGCATGCCAACAGTACCAACCAAGCGCTCGACCGCATCATCAACTTTTTCCCGGAAGAACGCCGCCACCAGCTGCTGACCGATCTTTCGTTAAACCTGCAAGCTTTCATCTCCCAACGTTTGATTCCGAAAGAACAAGGCAAAGGCCGTATCGCGGCGGTGGAAATTTTGCTGAATTCCCCGTTGATTTCCGATTTGATTCACCGCGGCGACATCCACGGCATCAAAGAAATCATGAAAAAATCCAACGATATTGGTATGCAGACTTTCGACCAAGCCTTGTACAATCTGTATGAGAATGGTCACATCTCCTATCAAGAAGCCATCAAAAACGCCGACTCAGCCAACGACTTGCGCCTCGATATCCAACTGCGCAGCCGGCGCGGCCGCCATCAAGGCGTTGACTTGGAAATCATCTGATATCGCGAACACCCAACAAGCTACCGTTATTGAAAAACATACTGATCAAAATCAAAACGACACCACTTATTATTTCGGTGTCGTTTTTTTACTTATCAATTATTTAATAGCCAAAGCTGTTTCATATAATTCCGGCTGAAAGCCGGCATAACACCGATTGCCGCTATCCAACACCGGCCGTTTGATCACGCTCGGATGTTCTGCCATCAAGCGCACTGCACCCTCTTCGTGTTCGGCTGCCGCACGTTCTTCTTCGCTCAACTTGCGCCAAGTCGTACCACGGCGGTTAAGCAGCGTTTCCAGCGGAATATCCTGTAACCAGCGGCGGATTAACGCCTCATCCGGCGGTGTTTTCTTAAAGTCAATAAATTGATAGTCCACGCCCGCCGCTGTCAGCCAGCTGCGAGCTCTCTTTACCGTATCACAATTGGGAATACCGTAAATCACCGGCATATTGCTCACTCCTAATCCCTTTTTGATGTTTCAGACAGGCCTATTTTAACAAGCAGCCGGACAAAAAATATAGCAAAATCCGCTGCCCCGGGTATAAAATAGAGCATCGAAATCAAAGCAAGTCCATCCCAACAACATAAAATCAACCTTATTTTTGCTGTCGGCCGCTTGCATTTTCCCATCTACCGTTTTGGAGTTTGTTATGAAAAAAAACCTTCTGCTGATTGCACCTGTATTGATGCTCGCCGCCTGCGGCGATAAAAACGAAGCCAGTGAATCCAACTTCAAGAAAAGCATCAGCAAAATAGCAGAACAACAAAACGTCTGCTTACCGCTGATTTTAGAACTCCAAAATCCCGACGGCTCGCCAATCCGCAAAGTGGCAGTAGGTGAAACCCAAATTCAGATTGCCGACAAAGACAAATCCGATAATAAAATCAACAAAGAAGCTTTATCTAAAATGGAAGCATTGGTCGATGCCGATATGTATCAGCAAAACGGCAAAGAAACCACCAAAACCGAAGATGCTACCATCCGCACCACCTCTTATCTCCTGACCGAGAAAGGTGCCCAACAAGTGCAAGCCACTACCGACGGTCCCGTTTTTTGCATTGGCCGTGAAAAAGTGGAAAAAATCAACTGGTTTACCGAGCCTACCCCGTCTAACGGCGTGACCGTATCCAAAGTTTCTTACCAAGCCGAATTCGTTCCTGAAAAATGGGCGAAGAAGCTATTGAAAACCGAAGGTTGGCAATATCTTGAAGAGCCGCGTGAAAAATTCACCACCCTAATCCAAACCAACACCGGCTGGCGTGATATCCGCGAATTGCGCTAAATCGCTCATACTGCCAATGCCTGTCTGAAAAAACGGAACACCGTAGCCATTTTTCAGACAGGCATTCTATTTCCTTTTTCCCTTCAGGACAAAACAAGCAAAAAGTGCTATGCTTTGAATCTTTGCATCATCTAGAACCCGAACTAGTTTTATGAAGAAACAGCTTATCGCCGGCATAGCTGGCGGCGCCGTGGCCTTAGCCGGCTTTCTAACCGTTACCCCCTATTTTCTCGGTTTGCAAGCCGAAAAAGCCCTAACAGAGCAACAAGAAATACTCGCCCGTTCGAGTTTTCTCACGGTTGAATCGCATCAATATGAGCGCGGCTGGTTCAGCTCAACCGAAACACTGGTTATCCGCCTGAAGCCCACTTTGCTGAGCAACGCCCAACAGTACCTGCCCGATAATCTGAAAACCGTTTTCAGTGAACCGATAACCCTCGTCAACCACATTCAACACGGCCCGTTTGCCAACGGCTTAACGCCCGTAAGTGCTTATGTGGAAACCGAGTTCCAATACCGCCCTGAAACCGTCAAAGTGCTCAAACGCTTCTTCGGCGACCAAGCACCGGTAAGCATGAGCAATACCATCTATCTTGGCCGATCGGGCAAAATCGATACCAGCATCCCCGCTTTCGATTATGAAGAGCTCTCCGGCATCAAGCTTGACTGGAAAGGCTTGACCGGCCAAACCGATTACGACAGCGGGTGGAACAACTACAGCCACCAACTGCAATCGCCTGGCGTACACATCCAATTGGCCGACAAAGGCAGCATCAGCCTGGATAAACTCAATATCACCAGCGATACCCGCGACGGCGCCCATCAAATATCCTTGGGCAACAGCCACTTCCAGCTTGGCCGCTTCGCCATGGAATGGAAAGAAGGCATAGGCTACGACATCAAGCTCAATCAATTGGTGAATCTGGTTACCGATCTGCAAATCGGTGCCTTCATCAACCCTACCGGCACCATCGCGCCGTCTAAGATCGTGGTCGATAATCTGTCGTTCCAAACCAAAATGGATGAGAAAGAAGGCTGGATAGACAGCGAAGGCCGTTTCCAATTTGAAAAACTCGCCTATGGCAACGAACAATACGGCCCCTTGGATATCAATGTCGCTGCCGAACATCTGGATGCCCAAGCATTACAAGCCTTGAAACAGAAAATGGCCGAAATCGCAGGCAAGCAAATGAGCGAAGAACAGATACAGGCTGAATTGGTGAAAACCGCTAAAACCGATGCCGTCGGCCTGTTTACCAACAATCCGAAAATCAAGCTGAAAACCTTCGATTTCACCATGCCCGCAGGCAAAATACAGTCATCCGGCGAATTGGCCTTTAACGGCCTGGCCGCCGCAGATTTAAACGACGTTAGCCAAATCCTGAAAAAAACCCATGCCGATTTCCGCCTGCATGTACCCGAAAAGCTGCTGGAACAATTGGCCATCAACCAAGCCAGTAACGTATTTAGCGTTAATCCGGAAGATGCCGCCGCCGGTACCGCCAGCATGGAAGACATCAACGACACCATCCGCCTAATGGTGGAAACCACCGTCAAATCCATGCACGCCGACGGCTACCTCACCCTCACCAACGGCAATATCGACACCCGCATCGTTTTGCAGCAAAACCGCTTAACCCTAAACGGCAAAGAATTGCAGAACGAACCGGAAGAAATACCGTTTGACGAACCCGCTTCCGGCGCAGCAAGCGCAACAGGCAGCAACCATGCCGCGCAAAATGCAACCCAAGCATCAGCGGCATCCCAACCGTAACACCAAGCTTACGGTTGTAACAACCCGCGCCGCCGAAGTTTTCTTCCGGCGGCGCAAGTTTTCAGACAGGCATACTGCCGCACTGCTTTGCCCTGTATAATCCGATTTATCTTATTGATTCGATTCCATCATGACACCCAATCAACTCAACCGCACCGCCGAAATACTCGCCGCCATGCTCACCTTCAAGCAGCCGGCCGATGCCGTGTTGTCCGCCTACTTTCGCGAGCACAAAAAACTCGGCCGGCAAGACCGCCACGAAATTGCCGAAACCGCATTTGCCGCCCTGCGCCATTATCAGAAAATCGCCGCCGCCCTGCGCCGCCCCGAAGCGCAACCGCGCAAAGCCGCATTGGCCGCACTGGTCTTGGGCCGCAGCTTCAATCTCAGCCAGCTGCAAGAATTGGCCGACGAAACAGAGCGCGAATTCTTAAGCCAGTTGAAAAGCCGCAAAAGCGAATTTGCTCAACAACTCAGCACTGCCGCCGAACTGCCAGAATGGCTGATTGAAATCTTGAAAACGCAACAGAACGAAGTGGAAATCCTAGCCTTCGGCCGCAGCGTTGCCAGCCCCGCGGCGCTGGATTTGCGTGTCAACACCCTAAAGGGCAAGCGTGATAAGGTATTGGACACGCTCACCACCGAAGGCCATGCCGCATCAGCTACACCTTATTCACCTTGGGGCATACGGCTTACCGACAAAATCGCCCTCAACAAACACCCTCTATTTCTCGACGGCACGCTGGAAGTGCAAGACGAAGGCAGCCAATTGCTCGCCTTGCTGCTCGGCGCCAAACGCGGCGACATCGCCGTGGATTTCTGCGCCGGCGCCGGCGGCAAAACGCTGGCCATCGGTGCCATGATGGCCAACAAAGGCCGCATCTACGCCTTTGATATTGCTGAAAAACGACTGGCCAACCTCAAACCGCGCATGGTACGCGCCGGACTCACCAACATCCATCCCGAGCGCATCAGCAGCGAACACGATCCGCGTATCGCACGCCTGCAACAAAAAGCCGACCGCGTTTTGGTGGACGCTCCTTGCTCCGGTTTGGGTACTCTGCGCCGCAATCCCGATTTAAAATACCGGCAATCGCCGGAAACACTGGCCAAACTGATTGAGCAGCAGCACAGCATTTTGGCTGCGGCCTCTGGCTTAGTCAAACCCGGCGGCCGGCTGGTTTATGCCACTTGCAGTATGCTGCAAGCGGAAAACCAGCAACAAGTCGAACGCTTTCTGGCCGAACATCCCGATTTCGAACTGCTGGATAGCTCTGAATTATTACAGTCTGCCAAAATCAATTTGAATACCGGCCGCTATCTGAGCCTGGATTCCGGCCTCCACGGTACCGATGGCTTTTTTGCCGCCGCCATACAGCGCAAAGCCGCTTAACAGTTCTGCTATAATGAGCGCAGGATTACAGCACACACCTATTTTTTGAGGAAATAAACCATGAGCATCCAAGAACAAATCAAAGAAGTTGTCACCACCCATCGCGTGGTCCTCTTTATGAAAGGCACCAAACAATTTCCGCAATGCGGCTTTTCATCCCGCGCGGTACAAATCCTGCAAGCAGCCGGCTGCAATGATTTTGTGACTGTAAACGTATTGGAAAACGAAGCCGTTCGCCAAGGCATCAAAGAATATTCCGACTGGCCGACCATTCCGCAACTCTATGTAAACGGCGAATTCATCGGCGGCTCCGATATCATGATGGAAATGTTTGAAGCCGGCGAATTGCAGGAAGTTTTGAAAGCCTAATATATTTTTATCGCTAACTGATTGATAAGGCGGTATTTCAGCAAACCAAATATTATGTTTGCATGAAATGCCGCCTATATTGCCGCCTGCAAGGCCCCATTCATTGCACATCGGAAACTTTCCCGACACCGCCAACTAATGCTAATATCAACTTATCTGACGTTCGGCAAAGCACTGCCCGTTCGGGTTTTGCCATCTCACTATCATTAATTAAGGAGAACAAGCATGAATCAGAATCTGTCTTGGGAAATGCAATTGGCGCTGGCTGCCTTAGCCGGCTTGGCCATCGGCCTGTTGGTGATGTGGCTGATTATGCGCTCCTCCCGCAGCAAAAATAAAGAACATGAGGAACTGGTTCAAAAATTCCAGAATTACCGTCAGGAAGTCGATAAGCATTTTGTCGATACCGCTGCCGCAGTCGACGAGCTAAACCGCAGCTATCAGAAAGTGATTCAACACCTAAGCAGCGGCGCACAAAGCCTGATGGATAAAGAAACCTTGCAAGAACAGCTCACCCGCCGTACCAACAAAGCGGTTACCGTGGCCTATCTGGCATCAAGTACAGATCCGCTGGTTCAGGAATCGGATTACGACAGAAAAACCGTGGTGGTACCGGATGATATCCCTGTAAAAAATACTTCAGATATTGATCCGGTCGAGCAGATTCCGGTTAGCGAAGTACCGGTAACCGAATCGCCGCATACCACAGCCGTCGCGGCTGATGCCCATCCTGCGGTGGAAATAGCGGCGGAAGTCGAATCCGCCCGCAAATCTTGATGCGGCAATACGCATCTCTTTAGTGAGTTAACATATTTTCAATACAAAGGCAGCAAGAACGTAGCAGAAGCCAAGTTAATCACTATTTCCAAATAACAGAATCTATATATAACGGGAAGCGTCCGATAGTTTTTTCAGACAGGCATTTATCACAAAAAGGGGCGATACCGGTTTTCCGGCCTGCCCCTTTTTTATCTGCCTTATTTTATTTTCTCCGCACCGCTTGGAGCTTGGTACTCAATGTCTGCCGCAAACTGGCTATTATCCACCTTACTTTTTTTACCAGTATTATTTACATTATTACCACTGGTAAAACACAACCATTGGGCATTTCGCATTTTCGATTTCCCCAGGCTGCAAATTGCCATGCTTAACTTTGCCTGCCTGATTGCCCAACTGATTCTCCAACCCGCACCTACCGCTCTATTCCTGCTGCTGGCGCTCGCCAATCTCATCTGCTTTATTTACCAACTCAAAGAAGTCCGCGCCTACACCCGCCTTGCCAAACCTGAAGTTATGCATTACCAAGGACCGGACAATCAGCGTACCCTCTCACTGCTCACCAGCAACGTACTCACCCCAAATCGGCGTGCAGACTTACTGTTAGAGCAAATACACCGTCACGCACCCGACGTGGTGTTGACTTTAGAGAGCGACGCATGGTGGGAACAGCAGTTGTCTATCCTAGAAAACGAATGGAATTACCGCTATACCGTGAAGATCCCGCTTGATAATCTTTACGGCATGCATCTATACAGCCGCCTCCCCTTAAAAAATGTGGAAATACGCCATTGGGTAACCGAAGACATTCCTTCGATCGTTGCCCAATTACAACTGCATTCAGGCGAGTGGATACACCTTTACTGTCTGCACCCGATGCCGCCCAGCCCCACCGAAGCAGATACTTCTACCGACCGCGATGCCGAACTGCTGCTGGTGGGTAAGGAAATTGCCAAACACGACCACTCGGTACTGGTATTCGGCGATTTGAACGACGTTGCTTGGTCTTACACTTCTCGCCTGTTCCAACAAATCAGCGGCTTGCTTGATCCGCGCAAAGGTCGGGGCATGTTCAATACTTTTCACGCCCGCTATCCGCTCTGCCGCTGGCCCTTGGATCACATTTTCCACAGCAGCGACTTTATGATGAGCGATATCAAAGTTTTATCCGATATCGGCTCCGATCATTTTCCGGTCTACGGCAAATTCCAATTTGCCCCAGCCGCCGAGTCTTTACAAGAAAAAGAAGCGCCTGAAGCCGAGGACGTTCAGGAAGCCAAAGAAAAAATTGCCGAGGCAGAGCCGATTAAAGAAGTGGTTAAAGAAAAATATAATCATGAAGCCGACAAACACTCTTGATGATATAAATAATTGAATAAATTAATCTATTTAAAAACAATATAGCCGCATACCAGTACAAATGGTATGGCAAGGCGCAGCAAGGCCTTGGCAGAAAATAAATTAATACCACCAAAAAGCGAGTTGATGCTTTGCAAAACCGCCATCTGCGGCGTATTTCTTCGTTGTGTGTTTATACGCTCCTTTACGGCTGCCCACTCGCTTAGCCCTATACTTGACATGTTTGCACTCTCAGCGTTGCTACGCCTTGGACTATAGTGAATCCACACATTTTCAGTACAAGGCAGCAAGCCGCAGACAGTACAGATAGTACGGCAAGACGCAGCAACGCCGTAATGGAGTAAGTGGATTTACTATACATCCACAGAGCTGGGGATTTTACAAAGATCTTGATTTGTACAAGCAAAATGCCTGTCTGAAAGCCTTATTTTCAGATAGGCATTTTTGCTTTTAAGTATGAGGTCTTCGTAAAAAGCTGTTTTATAGTGGCTTAAATTCAGAATTGATTGATGTTTCCTTATACTCGGACTTGACCCGAGCATGACGCAAGTGCTTAAAGTATAGTGACTTAAATTCAGAATAGTACAGCGTTGCCTCACCTCGCCGTACTATCTGTACTGTCTGCGGCTCGGCGCCTTGTCCTATTCTGAATTTAAGCCACTATATCAAAAAGAATGTTGCCAAGGTCTCAAATGGTACGGCAAGGCGTAAGCAACGACGCATCGAAAATTAAACTAATCTGTCATATTATAAAATGCCTGTCTGAAAGGTTTTCAGACAGGCATTTTCTCACTTGGATATTAGGTCGTGTAGTCGACCGCGTTGCGACGGTATTTTTGGTTAAAATCCGTACCTGCGCGTTAGGTAGCGTAGCGGACTTGCGAAGCTAAAATGCTCACAAGATGTTCAATCTTGCTGTGCTTTTTGCCTTGCATCTGCGGATTTCTCCTCAAAAAACCGCTTCGCAAGCTTTCTGACTACACGACCTAAGCTATAAGAAAATTGCTTTCATTAACCTCCAAACCAGATTGCAGCTTAGCAAACTGTACCGCCGCCGCACCTCCTGCACCATCTGCGTCATAAGTAAGCGCACCGGTATCTTGGTTATAGTCGATCAAATCCATCAAATTATTTTTTGAGGCATCCAATTTGTTAAATATATAAGAAGCCAGCATGATCATATCGGTACCGGGATTAAAATCAACAATGGTATCGATATTGTTTTCGCCCAATGCGGTATCAAATACAAATACATCGCGCCCATCTCCACCGGTTAACGTATCGTTACCCAAGCCGCCTGCTAAGCGATCGTCACCAGCCAAACCGTCCAATACATTATTTTTAGCATCGCCTTGCAATGTATTGTTTTCATCGTCTGCGTTGATGGCTACGGGAGCGCTTTGAACTTTGCTATTTCCGTCCGCCGAAGTATAGACACGGATATAATCTATCTCTGTTGTTACTTTATTCGGCGTAGCTTCAGTAGGCGCCCCTGTCCAGTTATCCTGACCGCCAATACCGCCGGTGAACATGATATTCCAAGTATCTTCCGTACGGTTCTCACCTTGAGCAGTCATAATAAACTTATTGTACACACCCGGACCAAACTGATCGGTTTTGAAAGAATAAGTTATCTTATTGTCCACCAAATAAGTAATTACGGCTTCGTTCTCAACATCCCCTCTTGTAATCTCCACAGAATAAATATGGAAATTTTCATCAATTTCATCGTTTAATGCCGTTCTGCGGTCTTGGCCGCGCGGCACATTAATATCTAATTTACCGCTATATGAAAAACCATTCTCATCCGTACTACTGGTACTAGGGGTATTGTTATGAATATGGTTGTTTTGTGTGACCACATTATCACCCGTCTGGTTGACAAAAAATTCGGCAATATCAAATTCTGCGACACTTGCACCTTTATAATGCGTTAACCAAGGGCCATGCCAAATACCTTCATTGTTAGCAATTTTGGCTTTCACATCAATTCGCGAATATAATGGGTAAAACTCACCAACATCGCGTGAATTAAATGCTCCCGAACTCCAGCCTTGTTGTCCATTTACCTGATTCTCCACGGTATTTGGCAATTTTTCGGATTCAATAGTCAATACACCCAAACCATCTTTATTCGTCCCTACTTTTACCTGATCCGGATGGTAAGTCGAAAGCATTCCATCGGGCTGACCGAATGTCGCACCATAATTAGGTATATCACCCTTTTTCGAGCCCAATACAAACCATTTATCTGTATTAATCTCATTCCCGTTAAATTCATCGCCTCCGTAATACAGATAACCGGACGGTGCCACAATATCCGAAGACACGCTAATCGTATCAGTGGCTTCTCCAAGTTTCGCGGTCACTTCAGATTTTGCTTGAGCAGTAAAAATACCTCCGCCCACTTTCAGCTCGAATACGCCATCAGCATTTACTGTGGTCTCGTATTTAGAGGTGCCGATGGTAATGTTTACCGTATCGCCGTTATTAAACTCACCTTCCACCTTACCAGAAATGAGAATATCTTTTTCCGCCTCTTCAGCGCTCACCGAGTTATTACCTGCAATCTGGTTTAATGAAATGCTGTTTTTCGGAACGGTTGGTTCGGGCGTAATCGGCTCATCCGATGTCGTCGGCT
>NZ_JAUNHL010000056.1 GCF_030523955.1 Neisseria sp. | reverse complement strand
ATGTGCTTATGAGGTGCTGTTTCGAAAAACGTTGCGCTTGGTTTGACAATTCAAGCCAAAAAATCATCTTGGGTTCTCAAGCCAAGCTATGCTTCTTGCGCCAACACCTCCACCAGAAAATCCGCCACTGCGCGCACGGCTGGCGAGCGGCGCACGTCTTCATGCATCACCAGATGCAGGGTTTCTTCGTGCACCTGTGGTGCTGTGCCCTGCAATGCCACCGGCTGCAAGCCGTCGGCCGCTTGCACGCTGTCGGCAGGCAGAAAGCCGACGCCAAGCCCGGCGCATACGCCTTGTTTGATCAGTGCGAAATCGTTGCAGGCCAGCGCCACTGTGCCGCTGCCAATCATTTCTTGCGCCCAGCGGCTTAACGGGTTTTGCGTGGACAGGGTTAAAAATTGCCAATCAGCACGCGCGCTGCGGCGCAGATAGCCGCTGTCGGCATAAAAACCAAAACGCAGGCTGCGCAAGCGGCGCACCACCAAATCCGGCGCTTGCGGGCGCAACAGGCGCAAGGCGATATCGGCTTGGCGCTGGTGCAGATTGCGCACTTCGGCACTGCTTTGCAGCAGCAAACGCACCCTGGGCACCCGGGCATAAAGCAGCGGCAAATGCGGCAGCAACAAGGCCTGCAATACCACCGGCGGTGCCGTGATCGCCACTTCTGCCACTGCTTGCCGCTGTTCACACGCCAGATGTTGTAACACCTTCACATCCTTGGCCAACTCGCGCGCGTGGGCATACAGGCGCTCACCGTCTTCGGTAAGCAGATAGCGTTTGCCGATGCGGTCGAACAAGCGCAGCCCGAGCGCCGCTTCCAACTGCGCCACGCGGCGCGACACCGTGCTGTGCTGCACATCCAACGCTTCTGCTGCCGCAGTCAATGTTTCCTGTTCCACCAAAATCACGAAATGTTGAATGTCGTTCCAATCCAGAGCGGCTGCCATATCTTTCTCTTTGTGCATAAATCATCAATGATTGACAATTTATCTTGTTTTATGTGTTTTTAAAACAATTGATACTGCGACCATTCCACCGACACACAGGAATGATGTGATGAAAAAAACCTTGTCTTCCCACCGCACCGGCTTGTCGCCCGCTTGCCATGCGGCAATGAATACGTTGCCGAAGCTTGCCAATAACGGTTGGCCGGTACAGCAAACGGTGCAGCCATGAAAAAACTCCCCAAAAAATACGCCGGCATCGCCTTTGCCTTCTACGCCTCGGCCATCATGGTGTTGATCGTCAGCGGCGTGCTGGTGGCGCTCAACACGGGGGTGGACGCCGGCTACCCGGCGCGGCTGGCGCGTGCCTACCTCATCACCTGGCCGGTGGCTTTTGCCAGTTTGCTGGCCGTGCGCCCGCTGGTCGTCAAGCTGGTGGGCTGGAGTACGGGGGAATGACAATGTCCGTTGCGATGCACGCGGTAGTGATTGACCGCGACAACGGCTTTGCCCTCAAAGATGCACAAGTGCCGCTGCCGGCGGTGGGCGAGCAGGATGTGCTGGTGCGGGTAGACGCCGCCGCCATCAACCCGGCCGACCAGCGTCTGTTGGCGCGTGCGCGGGAAAACCCGGCCATTTCCATTCTGGGCTTTGATGCCTGCGGCACGGTGGTGCAAACCGGCGCAGCGGTGCAGCACATTGCCGTGGGCGATGCGGTGTATTACGCGGGCGATGTCTCCCGCGCCGGATGTTTTGCCCAATACCAAGCCGTGCACGCCGATCTGGTCGGCATCAAGCCTGCGCGCTTGAGCGCCGCAGAGGCCGCCGCGATGCCGTTGACGGCGCTGACTGCGTGGGAGCTGCTGCACGAGCACTTTTGCCTTGAGCGTGGCAGGCTGCTGGTGCTGGGCGGTGCCGGCGGGGTGGGGTCGCAGCTGATCCAGCTGGCGGCACGCTTGCCGGATGTGGAAATCATCGCCAGCGCCTCGCGCCCTGAATCACGCGACTGGTGCCTGCAACTGGGCGCGCACCGAGTGATCGACCACAGCCGCCCGCTTGCCGCGCAACTGCCCGAGGCCGTCAGTCACGCCGTGCTGGCCCACCACCCCGATGCCTATCTGAAAACCCTGCCGCCCTTGATGCAGCCGTTTGGCCACATCGCCTGCATCGTGCCCTTGGCCGCGGCGGCAGACCTCAACCCGCTGATGCAAAAAAGCCTGTCCTTTCATTGGGAATACATGTTCACCAAGCCGCTGTTTCAGCCTTCAGACAGGCCGATGCAAGGGCACATCCTCAACCAAATCAGCCGCTGGCTCGACGAAGGGCTTTTGCGCAGCACGCAAACCCGCTGCCTTGGCCCAGTGTGCGCACAGAACGTGCAGCACGCATTGGCGCTGCTGGCAAGTGGCCAGACCATCGGCAAGCTCACGCTTTCCAACCTTTAACTAACCGTAGAGAACCACTATGACCTACCAAGCCCAAGCCCAACAATTTCTCGCCGACGTGTTCGCCGGCAAACTGCCCCAAGCCCTGGCCGCCTGTGCCGAAGATGTGGTGTTCATCAGCACCCGGCCCGAGCCGTCGGCCCAGGTGCGCGCCTACGGCCGCCATCGCGGCCACGCAGGCGCCGCCACTTTCTTTCAGACATTTGCCGACATGCTGACGCCGGGCGAATTCGAAATCCACGACACCATCGCCCAAGGCCAGCACGTGGTGATGTATGGCCGCCTGAAACACACCGCCCGCGCCACCGGCCGCCCCTTTGCCAGCGACTGGGCGCTGGTGATGAAGTTTGACGAGGCCGGCAAGCTGGCGCTGTACCACTTTTACGAAGACACCGCCGCGCTGGAATGGGCGCTGGCGGTGAACGGATAAGGCCCTGCTGCTGTGCGGCATAGCCCGGCATCAGCACAAGCTTAACGCTACAGTTATGCCTGTCTGAAAGATTTTCATCATTAAATAGGTAAAAAGCTCCGGCACATTTGTGTCGGAGCTTTTGTTTTCGGGTAGGGCAGCGGGATGTTTAAATCACATATTGCCGCAATTGGGCATTTTTTTCCTGTAATGCCTTGGTGAAACAATTGAGGCCGGCAATGGCGGTTTCAGTAGCATCCCCGTTGCCTGCGGGTGCAACGTTACATTGGCTTCGGGTGGTGGCCAACCAAGTTTGCAGCTCGTCTTGCAGCTGTTCTCTCACTGTTTGCGGCATGCGGTCATTGAGATTGCCGAACTCGTTGAGTGCTTCCGCATTATTGGTTCTGGCTTCTTCCAAGCGTCGTTGCAATAACTGAGGCTGAACCGCATGCGCCGCATCACGCAATGTACTTACCCGGTTTTCGTTGGCTTCGGCCTGACAATTGAGATTAATGGTTTGGCGGACAGTTTCATTACCGCCGCTTGCCGCTGCCATTTGATTGCAGCGGTTTTCTTTGGATTGGTTGAACGCATTTTGATCGTTTCTCAATTGGTTGCGTACTTCAGCGTCCAGTCCTTGCCATAATTGATTGATGGCATTATCGGCCCGGTCATAACGAGCTTGGGCAGCCTCTAATGCTTGCTGGGCTTGTGCTTCGGCAACCGGATTGGGTGAAGATGCGGCAGCAGGTTGCTGATTGGTATGATCGGTAGTTGCAGGGATGGTTGCCGTTGGCAGTACGGCAGAGGCCGGCAGTGCTGTTTGCGGAGAAGAAGATTGCTGTTGCATCGCTTCTTCGCGTTGTTTGTGCGGATTGAGGAAAATAACGGCCAATGCAACGGCAACACCCAAGAACAGCATAATCAGGGCGATAAAAATATTGGGGCGGAAGATGTTTTTGTCTTTTGTTTTTTGGGATGGTATTCGTGAAGCGGAATGAGCCGGGCTTTCGCGGCGTGGCGGCTCGGAAGTATTGGAGGTGGTCTGCTCGGGCGGGTGAATGGATTTGCCTAATACTTTAGCTTTTTCAATCTGAAATTCTTCGTCAGTCAATACGCCTTGGTTGCGCAATTCGACCAAACGGAACAATTCCTCGCTTACAGAAGGTTCTCTCATGTATATGCCTTTGTTAAGAAAAGGTAATGTCGAAGATTATAGGCGGCGGCAAGAGGGCTGACAATCAGATTAAACTTTGCTTACACGTTTGGCGGCGGCAGTAGTGTTGTCGAGAAAATATGCTTTTTTCAAACGAGTTATTCAACTGATTGTTTTCCATTGGTAATAAAAAGAATGAAACCTGAAAGACAGTTTGTTTCTACCAACTAGGAGGCATTTACCTGTTACGCTTTTTTACCGTAAGCACAGAAGCAGAATAAGCCGGGTATTGAAGAATGCCTGTCTGAAAAGAATAGGCGGGCGGCTAGGGAAAAAATAAGCCGCAAGCCTTGAAACTATTGCTGCACACCCTATATATCGTTCAGAAACGAAGGGAGAATTTTCCCGTAATGAACTAACCCATTTACTTCAAAGGTAAAACCAATGAGCGAACAAAACCATCCGATTGAAGAAGAGCAGGCGAATGCCGAAGTGCAAGAGCAAGAAGTAGAAAATAACGAGCCATTAACATACGAAGAGTTGCAGGCACGTGTGGCCGAGTTGGAAGAGCAGCTGAAAGAAGAGCAACTGCGCACCTTGGCCAACGAGCAAAATCTGCGCCGGCGCCATCAGGAAGAAGTGCTGGCCACCCATAAATTTGCCGGCCAGAAATTTGCCGCCGAAATGCTGCCGGTGAAAGATTATCTGGAAATGGCGCTCTTGGATCAGAGCGGTAACTTCGAGGCTTTGAAAATGGGCGTACAAATGACGCTTAACGAATTGAACAAGGCATTCGAACACACCCATATCAAAGAAATCAACCCGCAGGTGAGCGAAAAGCTCGACCCGAACCGTCATCAGGCGATGCAGGCCGAGGTGAGCGAACAGGAACCCAATACTGTTTTGAAAGTGCTGAAAAAAGGTTACGAATTGAACGACCGCGTATTGCGCCCGGCGATGGTGGTGGTAGCCAAAGCGGCTGAATAATTCCGGTAGGCCTGTCTGAAAAATAAGCAGGCGGCTTTAAAATTAATTTATATAAGATTTTGATTTTAAGAATTAAAGTGTTGCGTGAAAAATTGAAATCCGGCACTTGAAATTCAAAAAAGATTCCCTATTTTGCAAGCAAGCTAAGACAGAATGCCTGTCTGAAAAAATATTCTGAATTTATTTTATTAAGGAGTTAGAAAACAATGGCAAAAGTAATCGGTATCGACTTAGGTACAACCAACTCTTGCGTCGCCATTTCCGAAGGCGGCCAAACCCGCGTAATTGAAAACGCCGAAGGCGCGCGCACCACCCCTTCCGTGATTGCCTACTTGGATGGCAACGAAGTATTGGTCGGTGCACCGGCCAAACGCCAAGCGGTAACCAACGCGAAAAACACCATCTATGCCGTAAAACGCCTGATCGGTCACAAATTCGAAGACAAAGAAGTTCAAAAAGACATCGATTTGATGCCGTTTGAAATCATTAAAGCCAAAAACGGCGACGCTTGGGTGTCTGCGCAAGGCAAAGAATTGTCTCCGCCGCAAGTTTCCGCCGAAGTTTTGCGTAAGATGAAAGAGGCTGCCGAAGCTTATCTGGGTGAGAAAGTAACCGAGGCGGTGATTACCGTACCGGCCTACTTCAACGACAGCCAGCGCCAAGCCACCAAAGATGCCGGCCGTATCGCCGGTTTGGAAGTAAAACGCATCATCAACGAGCCGACCGCAGCCGCTTTGGCTTTCGGTATGGACAAAGGCAATAAAGGCGATCGCAAAGTAGCTGTATACGACTTGGGCGGCGGTACCTTCGATATTTCCATCATCGAAATCGCCGATATCGACGGCGAAAAACAATTCGAAGTATTGGCCACCAACGGCGATACTTTCTTGGGCGGCGAGGATTTCGACCAACGCTTGATCGATTACATCATTGCCGAGTTCAAAAAAGAACAAGGCATTGATCTGAAAAACGACGTGATGGCGCTGCAACGCCTGAAAGAAGCGGCTGAAAAAGCCAAAATCGAACTTTCCAGCGGCCAGCAAACCGAAATCAACCTGCCGTACATCACCATGGATGCCACTGGTCCGAAACACTTGGCGATGAAAATCACCCGTGCCAAATTCGAAAGCTTGGTAGAAGATTTGATCGCCCGTACCATCGAGCCGTGTAAAGTGGCCGTGAAAGATGCCGGCCTGAGTATCGGCGAAATCGACGACATCATTTTGGTGGGCGGTCAGAGCCGCATGCCGAAAGTACAGGAGGCGGTTAAAGACTATTTCGGCAAAGAACCGCGTAAAGACGTGAACCCGGACGAAGCTGTAGCTTTGGGCGCAGCGATTCAGGGCGAAGTATTGGGCGGCGGCCGCAGCGACGTATTGCTGCTCGACGTAACCCCGCTGTCGCTCGGTATCGAAACCATGGGCGGTGTGATGACCAAACTCATCAACAAAAACACCACCATCCCGACCAAAGCTTCGCAAACCTTCTCGACTGCCGAAGACAACCAAAGCGCGGTAACTATTCATGTGCTGCAAGGTGAGCGCGAGCGTGCTTCCGCCAACAAATCGTTGGGTCAGTTCAACCTGGGCGATATCGCACCCGCACCGCGCGGTATGCCGCAAATCGAAGTAACCTTCGATATCGATGCCAACGGTATCCTGCATGTGTCTGCCAAAGACAAAGGCACCGGCAAAGCCGCTAACATCACCATCCAAGGTTCTTCCGGTTTGAGCGAAGAGGAAATTGAACGCATGGTGAAAGATGCGGAGGCCAATGCCGAGGAAGATCGCAAACTGCACGAACTGGTACAAAGCCGCAACCAAGCTGAAGCCTTGATTCACTCTGTGAAGAAATCTTTGGAAGAGCACGGCGACAAACTGTCTGCCGATGAGAAAGCCAAAATCGAAGACGCCGTAAAAGCCGCCGAAGAGGCTGTTAAAGGCGAAGACAAAGCCGATATCGATGCCAAAGCCGAAGCATTGGGCAGCGCCAGCCAAAAACTGGGCGAAATCGTGTATGCCCAAGCGCAGGCAGAAGCCGGTAACAGTGGTGACGCAGATGCCGGCGCACAAAGCGAGAGCACTGCTGCGAAAGACGACGATGTGGTCGATGCAGACTTTGAAGAAGTGAAAGACGATAAAAAATAATTGATGTTGTCTTGATAAAAAGCCGATCGTTGGAGATCGGCTTTTTTTTATTCGGTTGGATAATAACTTCATAGCGGATTAAATTAACTTTCGCGAAGACTCTGCTGGGCCTTAGCTCAAAGAGAGCGATTTTGTAAGCCGCTAAAGCGGCAACAGAATAGGTTCCGTACCACCTGTACTGTCTGCGGTTTGCTGTCTTGTATCGAAGTAATCGAATCCGCTATATATTCGGATTTGATCCGAGTATCTTAAAATTTTCTGATGACAAACTGTTATTAAATAAGTGGCCTCTCATGGAATGCCTGTCTGAAAGCTTAAAAGTTTTTCAGACAGGCATTCCACCATCAGGAGTAAGTTAATGAAAGCGGATAATCGATTGAATTGATTTGTACTGTTTGGCTCAGTCTGCATTCTGCTGCTTTGACACAAAAATAAGTTTCCCGGTTTTGCTCTTAAGGAATACTTTAAAAGTAGTCATTTTCGATTTAAAGTAGCATAATGTAGTTTAAGTATTCGATTTTATCCGGAATCTATATGTTATTTGCATGAGTTTTGGATGTTATATTGATGGCCTGTCTGAAAAGAGTCAGCGGGTAAATTAAATAAAAATAAAAAGCAGGAGCACAAACATGAATATCACGAGGCGCCAATTTTTTAAAGTGACGGCGGCAGGAGCCGGTGCGTCCGGCTTGGCTGCGATGGGCATGCTGCCGGGCAAAGCTTTTGCAGAAGTGCGGCAATATAAGTTGGCACGCGCCAGCGAAGCACGAAACAACTGCACTTATTGCTCGGTTGGTTGCGGTACCTTGCTTTACAGCTTAGGTGATGGTGCTAAAAACGCCAAAAAGAAAATTTTTCATATTGAGGGTGATCCTGATCATCCTGTCAGCCGGGGCTCTCTCTGCCCCAAGGGCGCGTCTCTGGTTGATTTCGTGAACAGCCCCAATCGTGTGCTTTATCCAGAAGTACGTGAACCGGGTAGCAATGAGTGGAAACGAATTTCTTGGCATGAAGCCTTAACTCGTATCGCCAGACATATCAAAACTGATCGTGATGCTAATTTGATTGTACAAAACGAAAACGGCACACCCGTACACCGCCTGCCCACATTGGGTATGCTGACGGCCTCCGCTTCTTCCAACGAAACCGGCATTCTCACGCAAAAATGGATGCGCTCGCTGGGCATCGTTGCCACGGATGCGCAGGCTCGGGTTTGTCACGGCCCCACTGTATCCGCATTGGCGTCAACGTTCGGCCGCGGTGCGATGACCAATACTTTTGTCGATATCCAGAATACCGATTTTGTAATGGTAATGGGCGGTAATGCAGCCGAAGCCCATCCGGTTGGTTTCAAGTGGGTAATCGAAGCCAAGAAAAAGAAGGGTATCAAATTATTTGTAGTCGATCCGCGTTTTAACCGCACCGCGGCGGTAGCGGATTTCTACGCCCCCATTCGTTCCGGCAGCGATATTGCATTTTTAGGTGCATTGATCAATTGGCTGATTGAGAACGATAAAATCCAATGGGAATATGTTAAAGCCTACACCAATGCCAGCTTCATCGTATCCGAAGGGTTTGATTTTAACGAAGGCCTTTTCTCGGGACACCACAGCGGCGAACAACCCGCTCCTGCCGGTAAAGGGGAGCAGCAGCCGGAAGTCAACAGCCGTCAGGCAAATGCGGCGTTTTATGACAACGAAACCTGGTTCTACGAGCAAGATGCCAACGGTTATGCGAAAACCGATCCGACTTTGCAAGATCCGCGTTGTGTCTTCCAAATGATGAAAAAGCATTATTCACGTTATACGCTGGATATGATGACTTCCATTTGCGGCACCTCTAAAGAAGATTTCCTTACTGTAGCCAAAGCATGGGGAGAAACGGCCGCGCCCAATAAGGTGGGTACCATTCTTTATGCATTGGGTTGGACGCAGCACACCACCGGCAGCCAGATTATCCGCACAATGGCCGTTATCCAGCTTTTGTTGGGTAATATCGGTATGGCCGGCGGCGGTGTAAACGCTTTGCGCGGACACTCTAACATCCAAGGCCTGTCTGATTTGGGTTTGTTGTCTACGGCCTTGCCGGGCTACCTGCCCTTGCCGAATGAAGACAGACACCAGACTTTCCAAGATTACATTGAAAAAAATACGCCGAAAGCCCTTCAACCTAACCAGATGAACTATTGGCAGAATACGCCCGCCTTCTTTGTGAGCTTTCTGAAATGGATGTACGGAGAGAATGCAACCAAAGAAAATAACTGGGGTTACGACTGGTTGCCCAAGTGGGATAAGATGTACGACATTTTGCAAATGGTCGAATTAATGTATCAAGGTAAGGTTAACGGTTTGCTGGTGCAGGGTTTTAATGCACAAGGTTCGTTCCCGGATGCCCACCGTGTTACCGAAGCCTTCTCGAAGTTGAAGTTTATGGTGGTGATGGATCCGCTCAATACAGAAACAGCAACTTTTTGGGAGAATCACGGAGATGCGCACGATGTGGATCCGGCAAAAATCCAAACCGAAGTGTTCCGTTTGCCCACGCCTTGCTTTGCAGAAGAAGCAGGATCGATAGTGAATTCTTCCCGGTGGCTGCAATGGCACCATCCGGGTGCGGAACCTCCTGGTGAAGCGCTGCCGGACTTGGACATTTTGGGCGAGTTGCACTTGCTGCTTAAAGAGATGTATGAAAAAGAAGGCGGCACTGCGCCCGAGCCGATTACCAAACTTTCTTGGAAATACGCCAAACCGCACGCGCCCACGCCCGAAGAAATGGCCAAAGAGTCCAACGGTTATGCCTTGGCAGACATCAAAGACAAAGACGGAAATGTTATCCGCAAAAAAGGCGAGCTGCTTGACGGTTTTGCCCAATTGCGCGACGACGGTACGACCGAGTGCGCCACTTGGATTTTCTCTGGTTCATGGACGCAGCAGGGCAACCAAATGGATCGCCGTGATAACACCGATACCGGTTTGGGCGTTACGCCGAGATGGTCGTGGGCGTGGCCTGCCAACCGGCGGATTCTTTATAACCGTGCCTCCTGCTCACCCGATGGACAACCGTGGGATCCTAACCGTATCTTAATTAAGTGGAACGGTGAGAAATGGACGGGCCCTGACGTACCGGATTTCAAGGCGGATGCAGCCCCGGATTCGGGCATGAATCCTTTCATTATGAACGAAGAGGGCGTAGGGCGCCTGTATGCGGCACGTAAGCTGGTTGACGGCCCGTTCCCCGAGCACTATGAGCCGTTAGAATCGCCGATCGGAACCAATCCCTTGCATCCGAAGGTAGTCCAATCGCCTGCCATGCGTTTGTTTGACAGTGTCAAAGACCGGATTGGTACGCACGAAGAATTCCCTTACGTCGGTACGACTTATCGTTTGACCGAGCATTTTCAGTTTTGGACCAAGTCGGTCAAGCTTTTGATGATTGCCCAGCCCGAGCAGTTCTGTGAAATCAGTGAAGAATTGGCTAAAGAAAAAGGCATTCAGAAAGGCGATTGGGTCAAGATCAGCTCTAAACGCGCATGGATTAAAGTACGCGCAGTGGTAACCAAGCGCATGAAGCCGCTTACCATTAACGGTAAAACCGTTTATCAGGTAGGCATTCCGCTACATGGCGGCTGGGTAAATGTATCCGGGCAAAAGCAGTTTATGGTGAATTCCCTCACTCCGTTTGTGGGTGACTGCAATACACAAACACCGGAATACAAAACCTTCTTGGTTAATATTGAGAAAGCGTAAGGAGCGGTATCATGGCATTACAATCATTAGACATCAAACGCCGTTCCGCCACGGCTGGCATCACGCCGCCCCCCGGTGTGCGCCATCCGGCAGAAGTGGCCAAGCTGATAGACGTAACGACTTGTATCGGTTGCAAGGCCTGCCAAGTCGCCTGTTCGGAGTGGAATGATATCCGCGATGAGATCGGTATCAATCACGGCGTGTACGACAATCCGATAGATTTGACTTCCAAAAGTTGGACGGTCATGCGCTTTGCGGAGGTGGAGGAAAACGGCAAACTGGAATGGCTGATCCGTAAAGACGGCTGCATGCACTGCGCCGATCCCGGCTGCTTAAAAGCCTGCCCGTCGCCGGGTGCGATTATTCAGTATCACAACGGCATTGTGGATTTTCATGAAGAAAATTGCATCGGATGCGGTTATTGCATTTCAGGTTGTCCATTTAATATTCCGCGTATCGATAAGAAAGATCATAAGGCTTATAAATGTACGCTGTGTTCCGACCGGGTGGCCGTAGGCCAAGAGCCGGCATGCGTTAAAACCTGTCCTACAGGTGCCATTCAATTCGGTACCAAGGAAGACATGAAACAGGTGGCGCAGGACCGTATTAAAGATTTGAATAACCGCGGCTTTAAAAATGCAGGTTTGTACGATCCGGAAGGTGTCGGCGGCACGCATGTGATGTATGTGCTGCAACATGCGGATAAGCCTGAGTTATACCACGGATTGCCGAATAATCCGGCCATTAGCCCGACCGTAAAACTATGGAAGGGATTGCTCAAACCGCTGGCTACATTTGGTATTGCCGCCGCTACGCTGGCAGGGTTCTTCCACTATATAACGGTAGGTCCCAATAAGGCCGAGGAAGAGGAAGCGGAAGTTATCGGCAAAGAAGGGGATATTTTGAAGCGTGAGGAGGATGCATAATGAAAGAGCGTTTGATTCAGAGATATACGCGTGCCGAACGCATCAACCATTGGATAGTGGCGATCTGCTTCGTGTTGTTGGCTATTTCCGGTTTGGCGTTTTTCTACCCCGCCTTTTTCTGGTTGACCGGTGTATTTGGTACGCCGCAACTGGCGCGGATCATTCATCCTTTTGTCGGCCTGATTATGTTTGTCGGCTTTATGGTGCAGTTTTTCCGTTATTGGCGGTACAATTTCATCGATAAAGAAGACGTGAAATGGATGAAGTCGGTGCCGCAAGTGCTGAACGGACACGAAGTGGGTGACACCGGCAAATATAACGGCGGTCAAAAAGGCATGTTCTGGCTGATGACAGCCTGTATGCTGGTGTTGCTGCCGACTGGCCTGATCGCTTGGCGCGCTTATTTTTCCGAATATTTTCCGATTCCCGCGATACGCTTGGCTTTGCTGTTCCATGCTTGGGCGGCGCTGGTATTGATTGCCGGTATTATCGTGCACGTCTATGCGGCGATTTGGGTGCGCGGCACCATCCGAGCGATGGTGGAGGGTGTCGTTACCCAAACTTGGGCGAAAAAACATCATCCGCGCTGGTACCGCGAAGTCATGGCTAAGGCGCAGTCCGAAGCAAAAATCGGTGATAAGCAGCCGCCGGAAGCCTAGTCTTTCGATAATGTGTACGCAACGGCGGTATTTTTGGTCAAAATACCCCGTCTGCGACATTTAAAATGTTTGCAAGGTGTTTAACCTTACTGCGTTTTTACCTCAAAAATCCGCGTATGCCGGTAATTGCCAACAGCCCCTAATGATGCAAACGGCCTGATTGTCAGGCCGTTTATTTATGGAGGCAGTAATCATGAATGCAGGCCAAAAATATGGATAACAGTGCACTTTATTATATGACCGTATACCGGCTATCGAATGCCTGTCTGAAAGAAACCGAGGATATGATTGCCGAAGAAATGCCGGTGGCTCTGGTTTATAACGGCATTTCTCATGTGGTGTTGATGGCGACTCCGCAAAATCTGGCCGAGTTGGCATTGGGCTTCAGCCTGAGCGAAGGCATTTTGGCGAAAGCCGGGGAGCTCTATGATGTAGAAGTCAGAACCGGCGCAAAGGGGGTCGAAGTTCATATGGAGATTGCAGCCGCCCGTTTTGCTACGTTAAAAGAGCGCCGCCGTAATATGAGCGGGCGTACGGGTTGCGGGTTGTGCGGCATCGACAGTTTGGCGGCCGCGATGCCGGATATTGCGCCTGTGCGCCGGACGGGCAAAACCGATGCCGATCAGATTGACCGTGTGTTGCAACAATTCGACGATTTCCAACCTTTGCGCAAGCAAACCGGAGCTTTACATGCCGCCGCTTGGGTGGAGGAAGGGGAGATCCGGCAGACTTTCGAAGACATTGGCCGCCATAATGCGCTGGATAAATTATTGGGACATCTGGCAAAAAACAATATTGATCGCGCACAGGGCTGGGTGTTGGTCTCCAGCCGGGCCAGCTATGAAATGGTAGCGAAAGCCGCTAAACTTGGTATCGGTTGTTTGGTAGCCGTATCCGCGCCGACCGCTATGGCAATCCGTCTGGCTGATGCGGCCAATCTAACCTTGATCGGTTTTGCCCGGGCAGGCCGCCAGACCGTTTATACACACGCTGAATTTTTAAATATGAAGTCATCATCTTATGCAAACATCTAGTCCGATTAAACAAGCCGAGCAGATTGCTATTGAAAAAGGCTTATTTTACAAACCGTTTTTTTTAGCACCCGTTAAGCAGATATTTGCCCAGCGTGCGGTTCGTTTTGATGAATTGGCGGCGGAAGAAAATGGCGATTGGAGCCAGTATCTGCGTTTGCTGGCTGCCTTGAGCCGTGCCCAGCAATACGCCGCGGATGCCTTGCCGGAAGAGCTTCCTCCGCTCAAGCAAGGGCATACGGTTTTGCCGGCGGCGGACGGCAGCCGGATTCCGTTGGAATTTTATCCGGCATTGCGCCGGATTGTCAGCCAAATGGCAGCGGCACAAGAGGGGCAATATTTTCAGACAGGCATTCAGCGCGCGGCAGACTTACCGCAGCAAGAAGCCGAAGCATTGGCCGCCCAGGTGTTGCAAGGCGAATATGCGCAAGAAGATGCGCCGCTGTTTATCTGGATACACGCCGCCTTACAAGTCGTCTGGACCGTTTGGGCGCAGCAATTGGACGACAAACAAGTCCTGCCGGTTACCGAGCGCGAGGTTTGCCCGTGTTGCGGCGGCGAAGCGGTGGCGAGCGTAGTATTGGCCAATGGAGATTGGAACAACTTGCGTTACCTGCATTGCGCCGTATGCAACAGCCGGTGGAATGCGCTGCGCGCCCAGTGTACTTTTTGCAAAGACCAATCCGGTATAGCGCTGCAAGAAATCCAAAATGCGACCAACGGCGCTTTGCGCGGCGCACGGGCGGAAAGTTGCGAGCGTTGCGGCCATTATCGCAAAATGTTTATGTTGCAATACCAGCAGTATGCGGAACCGGTGGCGGACGATTTGGCAAGTTTGGCATTGGACATTCTGGTGGGCGAAGCAGGTTATTTGCGCGGCGGCCACAACCCGTTCTTACCAATAGAATAGAAGCACTTCAAATAAATGTAAAAAGCGGGTAAATTGCTATTCTTTAAATCCTTTCATGCAGAAACAGAAAAATGGAACGTTTTCCCAAATCCTCAAAGCTTGATCATGTTTGCTACGATATCCGCGGTCCGGTGCACCGCGAAGCCATCCGCTTGGAAGAGGAAGGGCATAAAATCCTCAAGCTGAATATCGGAAATCCCGCACCGTTTGGTTTTGAAGCGCCGGATGAGGTGTTGGTAGACGTGATCCGTAATCTGCCGACGGCTCAGGGCTATTGCGATTCCAAAGGGCTGTATTCTGCGCGCAAGGCAGTCGTGCATTATTACCAGACCAAAAATGTGATGGATGTGGGCGTAAACGACGTCTACATCGGCAACGGCGTGTCCGAGCTGATTACCATGTCTATGCAGGCACTGCTCAATGACGGCGACGAAATCCTCATCCCTGCTCCCGATTACCCTTTGTGGACGGCGGCCGCGACGCTGGCGGGCGGTACGGTACGCCATTATTTGTGTGACGAAGAAGCGGACTGGTTTCCCGATTTAGATGATATTCGCGCCAAAATCAGCCCGAAAACCAAAGCCATCGTAATCATCAATCCGAATAATCCCACTGGAGCAGTGTATAGCAAAGAATTACTGTTAGAGATTGCCGAAATCGCGCGGCGACATAACCTGATGATTTTTGCTGACGAGATTTACGACAAAATCCTGTACGACGGTGCCGTACATCACCATATGGCCGCATTGGCGCCCGATGTGTTGACCGTTACTTTCAACGGCCTGTCCAAAGCCTACCGTGTGGCCGGTTTCCGCATGGGCTGGATGGTGTTGAGCGGGCCGAAAAAGCAGGCGGCAGGTTATATCGAAGGTTTGGATATGCTGGCCTCGATGCGCTTGTGTGCCAATACGCCGATGCAGCACGCCATTCAGACTGCGTTAGGAGGTTATCAGAGTATTAATGAGTTGATTCTGCCCGGAGGACGCTTAGTGGAGCAGAGGAATAAAGCCTATGAAATGCTTACCCAAATTCCGGGCATCACTTGCGTGAAGCCGAAAGGGGCGATGTATCTATTTCCGAAAATCGATACCGAGCGCTACGGAATTCGAGATGATATGCGATTCGTATTGGATTTGTTGTTGCAAGAGAAAGTGTTGCTGGTACAAGGCACCGGTTTTAATTGGATACGCCCGGATCATTTCCGTATTGTGACTTTGCCTCACGTACATCAGATTGAAGAAGCCATGAACAAGCTGGCGCGGTTCTTGCAGGATTACCGACAATAAATGCTAAGTATTTCGAACAGACTAAACAACAATCAGCCTGATAGTACGAGCATTGGGCTGATTTTTTTTTGGCATTACGCTGCTTGAGTGTACTTAAGCAGCCACGTTTTGGCAGTATCGCGAATTAACTTAACTTTCGCGAAGGCTCTGCTGCGCCAAAGCTCAAAGAGAACGATCTTGTAAGCCGCTAAAGCGGCAACAGAATCGGTTCCGTACGTGTGTACTGTCTGCGACTTGCTGTCTTGTATCGAAGTAATTAAATCCGCTATAGCTTCGGTATGCGGTTATTTTCTTACGAACATTGGCGTGATGATTGAACCATTCGGATTCTTCGGTGTTGAACGGGCGTGCATTTTCTGGAAAAACGGCGTATATAGAGCGAGGTATGTTTTGAGAGCCAACATAAAATCACGGTTTTGTATACCTTTAGACACTGTGGCAACAGTGCCTGTCTGAAAGAATACATGGTTACTTAATGACGGTCATCATCATGAGTAGAAAAACTAAATTTTATTGAAATAAACGAAGCTATTTAAAAGTAAATTTTATTGTTTATTGCTAGGAGCTTATTAATGTAGATTTTGTTGGGGTAAATAATTATTAGCATATAATCAAAATATTTAAACTTAATAATCAAGCATATATTATAAATTATTGGAAATATGCATAAATTTGATTGCGTTAAATTAACGACGCTTGTACATTTCACGGTCTTTTGCATATTTTATGTAAAAAATCGGGTAAATTATAAAGGCGTTAAATATGTTGAATATTGATCCTACCGAGTTGAACGACTCGAAACCGCTTCGTAAACAGAAGTTCTATGAAATTTTATATGTGCAGGTAATTTTCGCCATTGTAGTGGGTATCCTGCTTGGGCATTTCATGCCTGAATTGGGTACGAGCATGAAGCCTTTGGGCGATGCTTTCATTAAACTTGTGAAAATGATCATTGCCCCGGTTATTTTTATTACGGTTGTAACCGGTATCGCCGGTATGAATAACATGAAAACCATGGGAAGGGTGGCCAGTAAGGCATTTATTTACTTCCTGACGTTTTCTACACTGGCACTGATTGTCGGCATGGTCGTGGCTAATGTGATTCAACCCGGAGCGGGCTTGAATATTGATCCTGCCACGCTCAACAGTAAGGATTTGACCAAGGTTGCCGATTATGCCGGTAAAGCCAAGGAATCATCTATTACCGATTTTCTAATGAATATTATCCCAACTACCATCGTCAGCCCGCTGACGGAAGGTAATATTCTGCAAGTGTTGTTTGTATCCGTGCTGTTTGGTGTTTCATTGGCTTCAGTAGGGGATAAGGCTCGTCCTATTGTGAATTTGTTTCAGGAACTGTCCGCGCCGATTTTCAAAATGGTTGCCATTTTGATGAAAGTTGCGCCGATCGGTGCGTTTGGCGCGATGGCGTTTACCATTGGCCGGTATGGCATCAGTTCGATCAGTAATCTGTTTATGCTGGTGGCGACTTTCTATCTTACGTCGATATTGTTTGTAGTTGTTATTTTAGGCATAGTGGCGCGCTATAACGGTTTCTCGATTCTGAAAATGATCCGCTATATTAAAGAAGAAATGTGGCTGGTATTGGGAACCTCTTCTTCGGAAGCCGCTTTGCCGACACTGATGCAGAAAATGCACCGTGCGGGTTGTGAAAAATCAGTAGTGGGCTTGGTTGTGCCGACCGGATATTCCTTCAATCTGGATGGTACCAATATCTATATGACTATGGCGGCGCTGTTTATTGCCCAGTCGATGAATATCGAGCTTAGCTTGTCGGATCAAATTACATTGTTGTTGGTGGCTATGTTGAGTTCTAAAGGCGCGGCCGGTGTTACCGGGGCGGGTTTTATCACATTGGCAGCCACCTTGTCTGTGATTCCTACTGTGCCGGTGGAAGGCATGGCGCTAATCTTGGGTATCGACCGGTTCATGTCGGAATGCCGTGCGTTGACCAATTTGGCAGGTAATGCTTGTGCTACCATTGTGGTGGCACGTTGGGAGAATGCTTTGGATAAAGAGCAGTTATGTGCTGCTTTGGATGGCAAAATTTCGAATGATATAAGCGCAGAACATTAAAGACTAAACCAATAAAAAGCCACCCGTACAATCGGGTGGTTTTTTGTAATGGATTCAATTCAAACCGCTATAGCGCATTAATTTATAGTGGATTTAAAATAAAACTCCGAGATTGGAGCGCGGACGTCCCCGTCCGCAAAATATCCAGAATCATACATAAAAAGCGGACGAAAACGTCCGCGCTCTACCGGACATTTTATTTGAATCGACTATAACTTTCATTACGGCGTTGCTGCATCTTGTCTTACTACTTGTATTGTCTGCGGCTTGCTGCCTTGCATCGAAGTAATGAAATTCGCTATATATAGTCAATTAAAATAAGAACTCCGTAGCAATGCAGTCATAAAATCTCCCA
>NZ_JAUNHL010000055.1 GCF_030523955.1 Neisseria sp. | reverse complement strand
TTTCTGCTGGTAAGGGGGGAGTAAAGTTTGGAATTCTTATTTTAATTCACTATACATAACCCAATTCGTTCAAAATCGCTTGGGTCATGGCATTAATCAATATCAACAAAAACATCCAGTAAAACAGCAATAAGGTGGGAAACTTGATATAAGGCGTACTTTTTGCGCCTAAATTCGAGCACCAAAAAGACATCGCCCGTGTCGGACAATCGGTGCTGTGCATCGGTACCACAAAAACAACCCATATCCAGCCAAAGATAAATAAAGCAGATACCCCTATCCGAAGCAGCAAGCTGAATCTGTGAACGGCAAAGCCCTCTGTTTTCGTCATTTCAAAAAAAGGTGCGTAAATAAATTTTCGGCCGAATATTAAGGCAAATACTGTTACGATTAGAATATGCAGCCTATATAGACTGAGACGAGAAATTGCATTTACATCTGTTTGAATAATTAATTCATAAGGTATTGTTTTCTGGTTCTCAATATGTTGAATAATAGAATTGACAAAAGCCCTCTCGGATAACGTCAGAGCATTATTAGTATTTATCTCCCAAAACATAACCGACTTTAAAATATCCGGCTCAGATGATACGTAACCAATATAAATATCACGCAAGGTATATTCAAAGATTAGATAAGAGCCAACATGAATCGGATCCCAGTATTTCTCTAAAAACAAAGCAATAAAAAAACTGGTAACTACTACAAGCACACTACCCAGCACCCAAAACACAATATACTGCCCGCCATCAATCGGCTTGCCTTTATTCAAAGGCTTGTTGTGTTTTTTCCGCCATTTGATTTCAAAATAATAAATCAACAGTACAACCAATATAAAAATTACCGATGCCATCATTACCCCTTAGGCTTCTCAATAAATCTTGCCCTTAAAATATACAACAATATTATTTAATTAAATGAATATCTTATTCTAATACCCAATTGATTGGCCTCCTATAAAATGAAGATTTTGACTACACATTTATAGCAGATTCATTAATCACTTTTTCGCCATGCTCGGGCATAGCGCAGAATTTTTAAAAAGCCTGTCTGAAAAATTTTCAGACAGGCTGAGACCTTTGCAAAAACTTTTTAATCCTGAATTTATTGATATCTCGTCATACTCGGGCTTGACCCGAGTATCTGCTTTTTCTTTCAAAACCAAAAGATGCTCGGGTCAAGCCCGAGCATGACGCAAGTGTTTTCAGGTATCGAAAAGAATTTTGCAAAGTTCTCAGGCTTTTTCCGGTTGGATAACGCTTAATGGCGGAAATGGCGCACGCCGGTGAGCACCATGGCGATACCGTGTTCGTCGGCCGCGTCGAACACTTCTTGGTCGCGCATCGAGCCGCCGGGATGGATGATGGCTTTGATGCCCTGTTCGGCAATCACATCTATGCCGTCGCGGAACGGGAAGAAGGCGTCGGAAGCAGCACAGGCGCCGTTCAGATCGAAGCCACCGTCTTGCGCTTTGCGTGCAGCGATGCGGGTGGAGTCGACACGGCTCATTTGCCCTGCGCCGATGCCGTAGGTTTGGCCGCCTTTGCCGAACACGATGGCATTGGATTTCACGAACTTCGCCACGTTCCACACAAACATCAAATCCGCCCATTCCTGCTCGGTCGGTTGGCGTTTGCTCACCACTTTCAAATCTTCGCGGCGGATGCGGTGGGTATCGGGCGTTTGCACCAACAGGCCGCCACCCACGCGTTTGAGTTCGAAGCGGTTGGCACCGGCCAGCAGCGGCACTTCCAGCACGCGCACGTTTTTCTTGGCGGCGATGATTTCTTTGGCTTTGTCGGTGAATTTCGGCGCCATCAGCACTTCGAGGAATTGGCCGGTAACGGCTTCTACGGTTTCGGCGTCCACTTCGCGGTTAAAGGCGATGATGCCGCCGAACGCGCTGGTGGTGTCGGTGGCGAACGCCAGTTTGTAGGCGTTGAGCGGGGTATCGGCCACCGCCACGCCGCAGGGATTGGCGTGTTTCACGATGACGCAGGCGGGGGCATCAAACGCTTTAACCGCTTCCCAAGCCGCGTCGGCATCGGCGATGTTGTTATAAGACAATTCTTTGCCCTGCAACTGGTTGTAGGCGGCCAGGCTGCCGGCGGCAGGATACAGGTCACGATAGAACGCGGCTTGCTGGTGCGGGTTTTCGCCGTAGCGCATTTCCTGTACTTTCACCCAGCTTTGGTTGAACTGTTCGGGGAATTCGCGGATTTCCGGCTCGCCCGAAAGTTTTTCCTCCGACACGCTGGTTAAATAATTGGAAATCATGCCGTCGTATTGGGCGGTATGGCTGAAGGCTTTGCGCGAAAGGTTGAAGCGGGTTTTGTCGCCCAGCTTGCCGCCGTTGTTTTGCAACTCTTCGACGACTGCGGCGAAATCGCCGTTGTCGGTAACGATAGCGACGTGTTTCCAGTTTTTGGCGGCGGAGCGCACCATGGTGGGGCCGCCGATGTCGATGTTTTCAATCGCGTCTTCCAGCGTGCAGCCGGGTTTGGCGATGGTGGCGGCAAACGGATAAAGGTTCACGCACACCAGATCGATGTTGCCGATGCCGTGCTCTTCCATTTTGGCAACGTGCTCGTCCAAATCGCGGCGGCCGAGGATGCCGCCGTGGATTTTCGGGTGCAGCGTTTTGACGCGGCCGTCGAGCATTTCGGGGAAGCCGGTGTAATCGGCCACCTCGATAACCGGTACGCCGGCGTCGGCCAGCAGTTTGGCGGTGCCGCCGGTGGAAAGAATCTCCACGCCGAGTTTATCGAGCGATTGGGCGAATTCGACAACGCCTGTTTTGTCGGACAGGCTGATAAGGGCACGTTTTACAGTCGCCATGGATGGGGTTCCTTTTAGCTAACAAATAACGGGGACAACAATCATAAAAAGCCGCCCGAATTCTCAGCATTCGAGCGGCCGGCAGTTTTATACTTCTAATAAACCGTGTTCCAGCAATTTCTTGCGCAAAGTATTGCGGTTCAGCCCCAACATGGCGGCGGCCTTGCTCTGGTTGCCGCCGCATTGCGCCATCACGCAGCGCAGCATCGGCTTTTCCACCTGATGCAACACCATATCGTATACCCCTTGCGCGGGCTCGCCGTCTAAGGTGCGGAAGTATTGGTTTAGGTTTTGTTCTATGGTGTGGGCAATGTCGGGCACTCGGTTTGGCATGATTATTCTCTTTATCTTTATTGGAATGAGGCTGAATGGAATGCCTGTCTGAAAAAGAAACACTTATTTTTCAGACAGGCCTGATTTTTCTATCGGGTATGGTTCAGGGCATCTTCGCGGTAATCGGTCGGCCACACGCTCAGGTTTTGCCGCTCGAGAAATCCGGCCAGTGCGTCGTATTGCGCGGCGGCGCTTTCCAGCACATTGATTTCACGGCGCATCGGTTCGCCGCCTTCCAAACGTGCCAGATACCAGCCGATGTGTTTGCGGGCGATGCGTACGCCGGCGGTTTCGCCGTAAAACGCATGCATTTCACCGATATGCTCCAGCACCGTAGCGGTCGCTTCGGCGAAAGAGGGTGGCTCGGGCAAGCTGCCTTCGGCCAGATAATGCGCCGTATCGCGAAACAACCAAGGCTGGCCTTGTGCGGCACGGCCGATCATTACGCCGTCGGCGCCGGTTTGGCGCAGGATTTCGGCGGCTTTCTGCGGGCTGGTCAAATCACCGTTCACCCACAAAGGCAAGCCGGTTTGCTGTTTCACTTCGGCAATCAGGCCGTAGGCGGCTTCGCCTTTATACATTTGGGTACGGGTACGCCCGTGCACCGCCAATGCGGCGATGCCGGCATCTTCGGCCATTTTGGCAACGGTGAGGATGTTTTTGTGTTCGTCGTCCCAACCCAGGCGGGTTTTCAGGGTAACGGGAACATCCACCGCCCGTACCACCGCGCGTAAAATCCGGCCGACCAATTCTTCGTTTTGCAACAAGGCGCTGCCGGCCAGTACATTGCAGACTTTTTTGGCAGGGCAACCCATATTGATATCGATAATCTCGGCTCCGGCCGCCACATTGTAACGGGCGGCTTCGGCCAGCTGCTCGGGATCGCTGCCGGCGATTTGCACCGCTATCGGCCCCGCTTCGCCGCTGTGGTCGCTGCGGCGCAGGGTTTTGCGGGTATGCCGCAACGAGGGATCGTCGGAAATCATTTCGCTAACGGCATAACCGGCACCGTATGCCCGCGCCAAACGGCGGAACGGCTTATCGGTAATACCGGCCATCGGCGCCAGCGCCACTGGAATATCAATGCGGTATCCGCCGATGTGCATCATGATGTGTAGAAGTATGTGTTCGGGTGTTTTTATGAGGGCTTATTGTACAATTTTTAAGCAGAATTGTCATGCCGGCATAACGGTTTTTTACGTTTCATTTTTGCTTGCCGCCGGCATAAAAACACCCGCAAGCCATTTGCTTTTGCGGGTGTTTTTTCTAACTTGAGCAACTGAGGCAAATTTCGCTGGCCCACTCGGGCGGCACTTCGGCAAAATCGGCAAAACGCGGCTGCTCGGTAAACGGTTCAGACAGGCATTCGCGCAAACGTTCGATTTCGCGGTAATCACCTGCTTGTGCCAACCGAATGGCCTGTTCTGCCAAATAATTGCGCAAGACATAAAGCGGATTGGCCGCATTCATTCTCTCCCGGCGTGCTTCGTGCCCGCTGTTTTCCGCACGCAGCCGCTGACGGTAACGCCCTATCCACAATTGCAAAGGCCGCTGCGCATCTTCGGCGAACAAGCCGGTTAAGCGCTGCGGCAGCGGGTCGTCATGCACGTTGCCCACTTCTGAAAGGTAGCGGAAAAACAGGGTAAAGTCCGCCCTGCCCTGCAACAACTCGAGTAGATCGGCAATCAATTCACTGTCGTTCTCTTTTGCTTCCGACAAGCCGAGTTTGGCGCGCATATTTTTCAGATAGGCCTGCCGGTATTGCTCGGGGAAGCGGTCGAGCGCCGCCACCAAGCCTTCTTTATCACATAATGGCAGAAAAGCGGAGCCGGCGCGCGAGAGGTTCCACTGTACGATATAGGGCTGCTCGTTGTAGGCATAACGCCCGCCGGTGTCGGAATGGTTGGGTACATAACGGCGGTCGAAAGTATCCATAAAGCCGAACGGGCCATAATCGATGGTGAGCCCCAGCACCGACATATTATCGGTATTGAGCACGCCGTGGGTAAAACCCACCGCCTGCCAGTCGGCCACCAAGCGGGCGCTGCGTTCGCAGATCGCGTCAAACAATGCCAAATACGGATTTTCCGCCTGTTTGCACTCGGGATAATGACGCTCAATCAGGAAATCGGCCAGTGGTGCCAGATATTGGTGTTGGCCGGTATGGTAAAAATATTCGAAATGGCCGAAACGGATAAAACTCGGCGCAATACGGGTTACCACTGCGGCGGTTTCCTGCTGCTCGCGGTACACCGCATCGTCACTGCCGACAATCGCCAGTGCGCGGGTAGTCGGAATGCCCAAACCGTGCATGGCCTCGGAACACAAATATTCGCGGATGCTGGAACGCAGCACCGCGCGGCCATCGGCGAAGCGGGAAAACGGCGTTTTGCCCGCCCCTTTGAGCTGCCACTCCCAGCCCTTACCCTCGGCATCCTGCGATTCACCGATTAACAAGGCACGGCCGTCGCCCAATTGCGGGGTATAACCGCCGAACTGATGGCCGCTGTAAACCGTGGCAAACGGTGCCGGATCGTAGTGTGCGGCGCTGCCGCCCAGATAGTGCAGCATGCCCTCGTCCCAATTGTCGGCGGGAAAACCCAGCTGCTCGCCCAAGGGGATATTTTTGTCCACCCAATAAGGCCGGTTAAGCGGATCGGGCGCAATGTAGCGGTAAAACGCTTCAGACAGGCCTGTAAAAGCGGCGGGTTTTAAAAAAGGGATGTGTGACATGTGTGCTTTCCGTTATTTTATGGGATATTGTTAGTTCATCTATCATCGATACCGGCTTACCGGGCAGGATGCTTATTATTTTCCAGATGCTTTCAATATAGACGCAAATCCCCAAAAAACAACGGGCGGTTTGCGCCGCCATCAAGCAGCAACCGCCCGTTTTACAAAGTTTATTCAACAACAATCAGCATTCCACCACGCGCACCGAAATCGGTATCGCTTTGTGCTTCATGGTGGCGGCCAAACCGGCCAATGAAGTTTCTTTATAAGATGCTTTCATATCACGGCCGGTTTGCAACATGGTTTCAATCACCATATCCAACGATACCTTTTTGTTGCTGCCGTCTTCCAGCAATGCCATCGCGCCGAGCTTCAGCGCGGTTTCGGCGGCGATGCCGTTGCGCTCGATACAGGGAATCTGCACCAAACCGCCGACCGGGTCGCAGGTGAGGCCCAAATGGTGTTCCATCGCCATTTCCGCCGCATTTTCCACCTGTTGCGGGGTACCGCCGATTACCTCGGCATAAGCGCCCGCCGCCATCGAGCAGGCAACGCCCACTTCGCCCTGACAGCCGACATCGGCGCCGGAAATCGACGCATTGGTTTTATACAAAATACCAATCACGCCGGCGGTAAGCAGGAAATCCTCCACCAAATGCTGGGTGGCATGCGGATTGAATTTGCGGTAGTAATGCAGCACCGCCGGAATAATCCCCGCCGCACCGTTGGTGGGGGCAGTAACCACCCGGCCGCCGGCGGCGTTTTCTTCGTTTACCGCCATCGCAAACACCATCGGCCAAAGCTGGGTGTTCACAATCTCGGTTTTGCGCAGAGCCTTGAGTTTGGCCGCCAATTGCGGGGCACGGCGGCGTACGTTCAACCCGCCCGGCAGTTCGCCTTCGGCGCCCATTCCGCGCTTGATACACGCTTCCATCGCTTCGGCAATGCCGGCCACTCGTGCCCGCACTTCGGCCTCGCTACAATTGCCCAACGCCATTTCGTTGGCCAAGGTCAATTCGGAAATACTGAGCTGGTTGCTGCGGCAGAGCGCCAAGAGTTCGGTGGCGTTTTTGAACGGATACGGCACTTCTACCGCGGTAACGGTTTCGTGACCGAAGTTTTCATCGGTTACCACGAAACCGCCGCCGATGGAATAGTACACCTGGCTTGCCAATTCCTTGCCTTCGGCATCGTAAGCGGTAAACCGCATACCGTTCGGATGCTTGGGCAACAATTCGTCGCCGTGTATCAGCAAGTCTTTTTCCGGCTCGAAGCGCATGGTGCGGCCGTTGAGATGTAGCTCGTGACGGCTGCGGATACGCTCCAGCCGCTCGGGAATATCGGCCAGCGGCACATTGTGCGGCAGACTGCCTTCCAAGCCGAGCAAAATGGCGTCGAAGGTACCGTGGCCTTGGCCGGTTAAGGCCAGTGAGCCGTAAGTTTCGGCGACAATGCGCGCAACTTTATCGCTTTTACCGTCTTTTTGCAGATTTTCGACAAATTCGGCGGCAGCCTTCATCGGCCCGACAGTATGCGAGCTGGAAGGTCCCAAGCCGATTTTAAAAATATCAAAAATACTAATCATCTCAACTCTATTCCTTATCTTTTTATGATTGCCGGTGTCAGTCTACCGCGCTCATCACATGCTTGATCCGGGTGTATTCCTCGAATCCGTACATCGACAAGTCTTTGCCGTAGCCCGACTGTTTGAAACCACCGTGCGGCATTTCCGCCGTCAGCGGGATATGGGTGTTGATCCAAACGGTACCGAAATTCAATTCGGCCGAAAAACGTTGCGCGCGTTTGTGGTTGCTGGTCCACACGCTGGCGGCCAAGCCGTATACCACGTCGTTGGCTTTGGCCAACGCATCGTCATCATCGCTGAAGCGCTGCACGGTAATCACCGGGCCGAACACTTCGTTTTGCACGATATCATCGTCTTGTTTCACACCGGAAATAATGGTCGGCTCGAAGTAAAAACCGCTCTCGCCCGCGCGTTTGCCGCCGGTTTCGATTTTGGCGTGTGCGCCCAGATTGGCCATAAATTTTTCCACATGAGCCAATTGGCGCGCATTGTTTAGTGCGCCGTAAAGCGCATCGGTATCGTCCGGCTTGCCGCAGCGCACCGCTTGTGCCTTTTCCACCAAGGCGGCCAAGAAACGGTCGTGCAGGCTGTCGGCCACCAGCACGCGGGTGGCTGCTGTGCAGTCTTGGCCGGCGTTGAAACAGCCGGTGGTAACGATGTGTTCGGCAGCGGCATCGATGTCTTCCACATCTTCAAACACCACCACCGGCGCATTGCCGCCCAATTCGAGGTGCGCTCGCGCCAGATTCTGTGCGGCAGCGGCGGCCACGGCCTTGCCTGCACGCACCGAACCGGTAATCGACACCATAGAAACGCCCGGTTGGCTCACCAGCATTTCGCCGGTAGCCGCATCACCCAATATCACGTTAAACACGCCCGGCGGCAGGCTTTCGGCGGCAATCCGGGCAAATAGCAAAGTGCTCTCCGGCGTGGTGTCGCTCGGCTTCAGAATCACGGTATTGCCCGCGGCAATTGCCGGAATCACTTTCCATACCGCCATCATCAGCGGATAGTTCCACGGTGCCACTTGCGCGATCACGCCCAAAGGCTCTCGGCGGATGGTGGAATTCATACCCGCCATATATTCGCCACTGGCACGGCCTTCAAGAATGCGGGCGGCACCGGCGAAAAAGCGGATTTGGTCGGCGCACACCGCCACTTCTTCCGATGCGACAAAATGCTTGAGTTGGCCGGTATTGCGGCACTGTGCGTCAATCAGCTCTTGGGCGCGCACTTCGAAAGCGTCGGCAATCGCCAACAGAGCCTTCTGCCGTTGAGAAGGCGTGGTTTTGCGCCAAGAGGCAAACGCCGCCAGCGCCGCCTGATAAGCGGCTTCTATATCATCCGCTCCCGATTTGGGCGACACGCCGTTCACCTGGCCGTCTACCGGGCTGATTAATTCGAAGGTATCGCTGCTTTGGGCGGCCACTGCTTGGCCGTTAATAAAGTTTTTCAGTGTGGTAAAGCCCATTTCGGTTTCTCCTTGGTTTCAGCTTTCTCTAAGAATGAATAGCTTACGGTTGAAGCTAACCAACAATATGCAGAAGCCGTTGTGCGCTGTCAATCGCCGATCGGCATTTACCGTGTTGGGCAACCGGATATTTTCGCGGCGGAACAGATTTATAGTAGCCGGGAAATAAAACAGAAATTGCCTTTATCCGACTAAAATCAAAGCTTAATGGACATTATTAATATAATCGGCGCAAAAACGGGCAAGGAACAAAATGCCTGTCTGAAAACAAAGCTTGCATATTTTGGCGAAGCTATGTTTTCAGACAGGCATTCTCTGCATGAAATCTGTTTGTTTACTTGCCGCCAAGCCCTCTCCCTAACCCTCTCCCACGAGAGAGGGAATAAGCGGCTGGTGTTAATCGCTTTTCAGACAGGCCTGATATTGGCGGCGCAAACAAAACCAAACATATGATATTGCCAACCATTTGAAACCCGACAGCAAACGTACCTCCCTCCCCCACGGGGGAAGGCCGGGGAGAGGGCCAAACGCCTGCCGACCGGAAAACGTTTACCTAAAATCTGCCAAGCCCTATCCCTAGACGTCAAAAAAATGCCTGTCTGAAAAATATTTTCAGACAGGCATTCTCTCGATTCCTTGCTATTGAAACAACAAATGCCCTTATTCCGGGCGCATTTGCGGGAACAGAATCACATCGCGGATGCTTTGCGCATCGGTAATCAGCATCACTAAGCGGTCCAACCCGATGCCGCTGCCGCCGGTGGGGGGCAGGCCGTATTCCATCGCGCGGATGTAGTCGGCGTCGTAGTGCATGGCTTCATCGTCGCCCGCGTCTTTTTGCGCCACTTGCGCTTTGAAACGGGCGGCTTGGTCTTCGGGATCGTTCAATTCCGAATAACCGTTGGCCAGCTCGCGGCCGACGACAAACAGCTCGAAGCGGTCGGTTAAGCCGGGCTTGGTGTCGGAAGCGCGCGCCAGCGGGGAAACTTCGACCGGGTAGTCGATGATAAAGGTCGGGTTCCACAGCTTGCCTTCGGCGCAGCCTTCAAACAAGGCCAGTTGCAGGCTGCCGATGCCGGGCGAGGGCGGGATTTTTTCGCCGTGTTTTACGATTTCTTGTTTCAGCCATTCGGCGTCGTTCAATTGTTCTTCGGTGTAGTGCGGGTTGTATTTTTTGATGGCGTCCAGAATGGTCAGGCGCTCGAACGGGCTTTCCAGATCGATTTCTTTACCGTTGTAGCTGATTTTGGCGGTGCCGCACACGGCTTTTGCGGCATGGCGGATCACGCCTTCGGTCATTTCCATCATGCGCTCGTAGGTGCAGAAGGCTTCGTAGAATTCCATCATGGTGAATTCGGGGTTGTGGCGGGTGCTCATGCCTTCGTTGCGGAAGCTGCGGTTGATTTCAAACACGCGCTCCAGGCCGCCCACCACCAGCCGTTTCAGATACAGCTCGGGGGCGATGCGCAGGTAAAGCGGCATATCGAGCGCGTTGTGGTGGGTAACGAAGGGCTTGGCCGTGGCGCCGCCGGGAATCGGGTGCATCATCGGGGTTTCCACTTCGAGATAGCGCTCGCCCACCATATAGTTGCGCACGGCCTGAATGATCCGGCTGCGTTTGATAAAGGTATCGCGCGAATCGGCGTTGGTAATCAGGTCGGCATAGCGCTGGCGGTATTTCTGCTCTTGGTCGGTTAAGCCTTTGTGTTTGTCGGGCAGCGGGCGCAGCGATTTGGTGAGCAAATGCAGCTTGGCGGCACGCACGGTCAATTCGCCATGGTTGGTTTTGAACAAGGTGCCTTCCACGCCGATGATGTCGCCCAAATCCCAATGTTTGAAGGCGTTGTGCGCCTCTTCGCCCACGCCCTGATTGTTCACATACACCTGAATCTGGCCGCTCACGTCTTGCACGGTGGCGAAGCTGGCCTTGCCCATGGCGCGTTGCAGCATCATGCGGCCGGCGATTTTGACGGGGATTTCCTGCGGATCGAGTTCGGCTTTTTCCAGCGCGCCGTATTGCGCCTGCAAATCGCCGGCGAAAGCATCGCGCCTAAAATCGTTGGGGAAGGCGATGCCTGCGGTACGCAGCGCCTGCAGTTTCTCGCGGCGCAGTGCCATAATCTGGTTTTCGTCGAGCTGAAGTTCTTCGTTTTGCGGTTGTTGTGCACTCATTTTGTTTGCCTATGAAAAACAGGCAGCCGAACACTGCCTGCGTAAATGAATAATTGGGCGGGAATTTTACGCTTTTTCCACTGTTTTTAAAAGCCTGGAACATTTGCAAAACCCAAATGCAAAGATCGTCCAAGGCGGATAACCAAGCAACTTCAAGAAAAAGTGCAGCCCTACTCGTGGCCCGCCCGGGTATGACGGAACGGTTACGCTAGTTTTTTAAGGCAATGCCTGTCTGAAAACTTGTTTTCGAAAGGAAACAAGTTTTCAGACAGGCATTGCCGTTTCCTTCAGCGCTTGCCGCCAACCATAGGCAACCGGATATCGAAACTGCGATGTTACGCCTGTGCCTGTTTGAGCCGCAGGGTAAAACGTTCCAGAAAGTGCAGCATCAGTTCGCGGTCGTGTTCGGTCAATTCCGACATCATCAGATGCAGATGATGGGTTTTGTCGAACAGGCGCGGGCTGCCGTCGGCGATGAGGTCGGCGGCGGTGCATTGGAAAATCTCCGCCAACTCCATCAGCCGTGCAACATTGGGCATAATCAGGCCGCGTTCCATGCGCGATACGGCTTCGTTGCCGATTTGCAGGATTTCGGCCACCTGTTCCTGCGTGTAGCCGCTTTGCTGGCGGTATTTGGCGATGGTTTTGCCGATGCGGCGGTTGATTTCGCTGTGGTTCAGATTGAGTTTCATGGCTCTGCCTCGTTCAACGTGAAAAGGCGGATATTCAACTCTTACAACCAGTAGGTTAAGAACTTTAAAATACGTTAAACCGCCTTTTTAGTTTGACTGCGCAGGCCTATAATCGGTTGCGTTATCATTGGATTGGATTCGGCTAATCTTTTTTAAGATGGCGGAAAATTTCTTTGCAGTATCGTCTCAACTGAACAATTATTCCGATTGCCCAAACCTCAAAAGGAGCTGCACCGTGAGCAAAAACCCCGACATCCTCAAAAACCCCCTCACCAACCGCGGCACGGCGTTCACGCAGGAAGAGCGCGCCAAACTCGGTCTCACCGGCAGGCTGCCCGCTGCGGTGGAAACGCTGGATCAACAGGCGGCACGTGCTTACGGCCAGTTTTCCGAATACGAAAAGAATATCGAAAAATACATTTTTCTCGACCAGCTGCACAACCGCAACGAAGTGCTGTATTACAAGCTGCTCACCGAGCATCTGGCCGAAATGCTGCCGATTGTGTACGACCCGACCGTGGGCGAAGCGATCAAAAAATGGAGCCGCGACTACCGCCGCAGCCGCGCGGTGTATCTGGACATCAACCACCCGGAAAGCATCCGCGCTTCGTTTGAAACCTTGGGTTTGGGCGCGGACGATGTGGATTTGATCGTGGTTTCCGATGCCGAAGAAATCCTGGGTATCGGCGACTGGGGCGTGAACGGCACCGATATTTCCGTCGGCAAACTGGCCGTTTACACCGCCGCCGCCGGCATCGACCCCTCGCGCGTGATTGCGGTGAATCTGGACGTGGGCACCGACAACGAAGCGCTGCTCAATGATCCGGCGTATCTCGGCAACCGCCATGCCCGCGTGCGCGGCGAGCGTTACGACGCAATGATTGATGCCTATCTGAAAACCGCCGCCGAGCTGTTCCCCGATGCGCTGCTGCATTTCGAGGACTTCGGCCCCTCCAACGCGCGCCGCATTCTGGTGCAAAACCGCGATCAGTATCGGATTTTCAACGACGATATGCAGGGCACCGGCGCGATTGTGATGGCCGCCGTCATTTCCGGTTTGAAAGTCACCAAACAGACGTTTGCCGAACAGCGCCTGCTGGTGTACGGCGCAGGCACGGCAGGCACCGGCATGGCGGATCAAATCAGCGCGGCGATGGAGCGCGAAGGCTTGAGCCGCGAAGAAGCGAAAAAGCGCGTGTGGCTGATCGACATCAACGGCCTGGTGACCGACGACTTGCAGGATTTGCCCGACTACCAGCAGGAATACGCACGCCCCGCCGCCGAAGTGGCTGCTTGGGCACGTGAAAAAGGCAAGAACGGCGACAAAATCGGCCTGCTGGAAACCGTGAAGCAAATCAAGCCCACCATTCTGATCGGCACCTCCACCGACCACGGCGCATTCAATGAAGCGGTGGTGAAAGCCCTGGCCGCCGGCGTGGAGCGGCCGATTCTGCTGCCGCTGTCCAACCCCACCGAGCGCATCGAAGTGATGCCGGAGGATGCGGTGCGCTGGTCGGACGGCAAGGCGCTGATCGCTACCGGCATTCCCGTGCCGCCCGTGGCGTACAACGGCGTCAATTACCAGATCGGCCAAGGCAACAACGCTTTGCTCTATCCCGGTTTGGGCCTCGGCATCATTGTTTCCGGCGCCAAACACGTGACCGACGGTATGCTGCTGGCCGCCGCCGAAGCGGTGGCCTCGCAAGTGAACCCCACCGATGTGGGCGCATCGCTGCTGCCGCCGGTCGATAATCTGCGCGCTTCTTCCGCCACCGTGGCGGTGGCGGTGGCCAAACAGGCGGTTAAAGACGGCGTGGCAAGCAAACAGTCCGACAACTGGGTGCAGGCCGTACAGGATGCCATGTGGCAGCCGGTGTATCCGAAACTGGATGTTTAAGTTACACATCGAGGCCGTCTGTAACATTTCAGACGGCCTTATGGTATTTTGCCTGTCTGAAAAGCAGTTCATTTTACAAAGTTGCCCGCTTCGATATACTGCCAAGCATCAGTCAAAGCACTACTGGAATTCGACAGAAAGCATAAATCATGTGGACTTTTTTGCGACAGCGTTTGCAGCAGCACGGCTGGCCCGGGCAGATTTACTATCAGCAGGCATGGCTGGGTGCGCCTGCGCTGCTGCTGGTATTGCTGCTGGCGGCGGAGTGGGACGACAAGGCGGTGATGGTGATGGCCGGTGCGGCGTTTTCCACCGCCTTCGGCGCGGCACACGCGCTGGGCCGTTTCCGCTGGGGCGCCATGACGGCTGCCTGCGCCGGTATGGCACTGGCGGGTGTCATCGGTTCGCTTATCGGCGGACACGGTTTGCCGGCGTTTGCCGTGGCGGCGTTGCTGACGGCGGTTTGCGCCGCCTTGAGCAGCTACAACAGCTGGTGGTGGGTGACGCTGCAAACCGTCTGCGCCTATCTGATTGCGGGCTATTACCCGAGCGACTGGCAAGCCGCCTTGCAGCGCGGCGGTTTGATGCTGGCCGGCGGCGGCATCCAGATTCTGTTTACCGCGCTGACGGCCCGCTTTTTCGTCCGCCATTCTCCGCCGCTGCCGGCCAAGCCTGCGCAGCGGCTGCCGGCGAATATGTTGTGGCGTTTTTCGCTGGCTGCGGCCGTGGCGGTAACCGCCGCTTTGTGGATGGCGCGCCATATCGGTTTAAGCAACGATTATTGGGCGGCGATAGCCGCCGTGATGATTTTGCGTCCGGAAGCGGCTGCCACCGTCTCCCGCAGCCTGCACCGCATGGTCGGCACCGTAGCGGGCTGCGCCTTGGCCACGTTCACGGTGTACCTGCTGCACGACAGCCTGCCGTTAATGATGCTGGCCACGACGGTGTCCGCCGCCACGGCCTTGGCCGTGCAGCGTGCCCAATACGCCTTGCTGACTACCGCCATATCCGCCACCATCGTGTTCCTGTTCGCCATCGGCCATGGCGATCCGCTGGCCGCCACCGAACACCGCATCGAAGCCACCCTGCTCGGCGGTGCGACGGCGCTGGTGTCGGGCTGGCTGTTCGGTATTCTGGGCCATAACGAAAAAGACAGGGGCAGCGGCCAATAACCGAACGGAACCGGTTTACTCGGCAGCAATGTTGGTCAAATAAAGAAACGGGTACTGTGCCGAGACTTCTGCAAACCACCATCTGCGGCGCATGGCGGTGTTGTGCGCCGCTACGCCTTGAACGGCATCCGTATCTGGAGGTTTTGCAAAGGTTTCAGGCCGTCTAAAATGCCTGTCTGAACACGATTACCGAATATTGACAGCCCGTATCTCAAAGCGAAAGCCATTCATGACATTCAAACACCTGCCGCTGTTTTGCGCCGTTATTCTTACTGGCATCGCCGCCGGCTTGGGCGCTGCGGCACTGACCTGGTTGATCCACGGCATCGAATATCTGGCGTTCGGCCACAGCGAAGTACAATTGCGCATCGTTACCGAAGGCACCACACCGCAACAGCGCATCATCGCCATGCTGGCGGGCGGCGTATTGGTGGGTGCCGGTTGGGCGCTGCTGCAAAGCAAAGGCCGCCCGCTGGCAGCGATTGGTGCCATGGTGGCGGGCAGCGGCAATGGCCGACGTCCCCCGCTGCCGGAAAGCATCACACACGCCATATTGCAGATTGCAGCGGTCGGCTGCGGCGCACCGGTCGGGCGCGAAGTGGCGCCGCGCGAACTGGGGGCGCTGTTCGCCACCCGTATTGCCGAATGCGCCGGTTTGGACGGCGAAACGCGGCGGGTGCTGGTGGCCTGCGGTGCGGCGGCCGGGCTGGCGGCGGTGTATCATGTACCGTTTGCGGGTGTCTTGTTTGCATTGGAAATTTTGCTGGGTGTGTTTTCTGCCTATTATGCCGCCATTGCGCTGGCGGTTTCCGCCGTTGCCGTATGGGTGGCGCGCATCGCGGTATCTTCCGAAACCTTTTACAAAGTCGGACAAATGGGCGGCGGCAGCACCGAAATCGTGCTCGCCATCATGATCGGTGCGGCCGTGGCGGCACCCGCAGAATGGTTCCGGCGTTCGGTCAAGCGTGCCGAACAGCGGCGATGCAGCGGCAAACGGCTATTGTGGACGCTGCCGGCGGCGTTTCTGCTGACCGCCGTAATCGCTGTTTGGCTGCCGCAGATTTTGGGCAACGGCCGCTCCGCCGCACAAACCGCCTACTGGGGAACCGGCTTGGGCATTGCCGCCGCTTTGCTTATCGCCAAAACCGGCGTGGTTTTGCTCTGCCTGCGCAGCGGCGCCTACGGCGGCACGCTTACCCCGGGCTTGGCCATCGGTGCGCTCGCCGGTTTATGCCTCGGCCTGTTGGGGCAGATGATTTGGCCAACGCTTGACCCGACCGCCGCCGCACTGGCCGGCTCGGCGGCATTTCTGGCGGTGTCGATGAACGCCCCGCTGACCGCGTTCGCACTGGTGGTCGGCTTTACCGGCCAAAATTTCGACGCCTATCTGCCGCTTTCCTTCGCCGTAGCCGCTGCGATGGCCGTTGCCCGTTGGGTGACGCCGTCTGAAAAGGTGCGGCAATCATAAGCGGCGCATAGAACACGGCTGTGGAGCCGTATAGATCAATCTTTTATTCAGGAGAGAAAAAATGTCTAAAACCATCAGCGATTTATTGGTCGAAACACTGGCCAATGCCGGAGTAAAACGCCTGTGGGGCATCACCGGCGACAGCCTCAACGGTTTGAACGACAGCATCCGCCGCGACGGGCGCATCGAATGGATGCACGTACGCCACGAAGAAGCGGCCGCCTTTGCCGCCGGCGCGGAAGCGGCCATTACCGGAGAGTTGGCCGTATGCGCGGGCAGCAGCGGCCCGGGCAATCTACATCTGATCAACGGCTTGTTCGACTGCAAGCGCAACCGCGTGCCCGTGCTGGCGATTGCCTCGCACATTCCGGCCAGCGAAATCGGGCTGGGTTATTTTCAGGAAACCCACCCGCAGGAGTTGTTTCGCGAGTGTAGCGATTTTGTCGAATTGATCAGCAATCCGGCGCAACTGCCCGAAATCCTTCAGCGCGCGCTGAATGTTGCAGTAGGCAAACGCAGCGTGGCGGTGCTGGTATTGCCGGGCGACGTGGGCATGCTGCCGGCACCGGAACACGCCGCCGTGCATTGGGCCAAACCGGCCCAACCGCGCATCCTGCCGCCGTCAGACGAAATCGAACGTGCCGCCGAGCTGCTCAACCAATCCGGCCGCATCACCATTTTGGCCGGCAGCGGTTGCGCGGGTGCGCACAGCCAATTGGTGGCATTGGCCGAGAAATTGCAAGCGCCGATCGTGCATGCGTTTCGCGGCAAGGAATATGTGGAGTGGAACAACCCCTACGACGTCGGCATGACCGGCTTGATCGGGTTTTCTTCCGGCTACCACGCTATGCTCGATTGCGACACGCTGCTGATGCTGGGCACGGCTTTTCCCTACCGCGCGTTTTATCCGCAGGGCAAAACCGTGATTCAGGTGGATACTGATCCGCAGGCTCTGGGCAAGCATGTTGCCCTCACGCAAGGCATCATCGGCGGTGTCGCCGAAACTCTGGAGGCGCTGCTGCCCGCTATCCAGCAGAAAAGCGACCGCAGTTTCCTAGATAAAGCGCTCAAACACTATGCCCAAACACGCCAGGAACTGGATGACCTGGCCAAACCCGCCCGCGCAGGCACGCCGATGCACCCGCAATTTGTGGCCAAAACCTTGAGCGACATGGCCGCCGATGATGCGGTGTTTGCCGCCGATGTCGGCACGCCGGTGGTGTGGACGGCGCGCTATCTGCAAATGAACGGCAAGCGGCGGCTGCTCGGTTCGTTCAATCACGGCTCGATGGCCAACGCCATGTTGCAGGCCATGGGCGCACAGGCGGTGGATAAGGCGCGTCAAGTGATCAGCCTGTCCGGCGACGGCGGTTTGACCATGATGATGGGCGAGCTGCTGACACTGGTGCAGTTGCAGCTGCCGGTGAAACTGGTGGTGCTCAACAACCATTCGCTGGGCTTTGTGGCGATGGAGATGAAAGCCGCCGGTTATCTGGATTACGCCACCGATCTGAAAAACCCCAACTTCGCCGCGCTGGCCGAAGCCGTGGGCATCAAGGGCATCCGCGTGGAACGCTCGGAAGATCTGCACGGCGCGCTGGAAACGGCGTTTGCCCATCCCGGGCCGGTATTGGTGGACGCGGTGGTCAACTCGCAGGAGCTGGCAATGCCGCCTGCCATCAAGCTGCAACAGGCCAAGGGCTTCAGCTTGTTCATGCTGAAGGCGATTTTGAACGGCAGAGGCGATGAGGTGATCGAGCTGGCGAAAACCCATCTGTTCCGCTGACGATGTATAGTCAATTAAAATAAGAACTCCGTAGCAATGCAGTCATAAAATCTCCCACG
>NZ_JAUNHL010000054.1 GCF_030523955.1 Neisseria sp. | reverse complement strand
CTGCGCTGCTACGCCTTGAACTGCATCCACATCTGTGGGTTTTGCAAAGGTCTCATTTTGTTTGGGTAATGCGGTTAATCAATTTAAGAAAAGTTACCGTTATACTCGGGTCAAGCCCGAGTATGGCGGCACACACATATTTTCAGGAATGAAGCGGTTTTTTGACAAAGGTGATGCCTGTCTGAACAGACGGCTCAAAATATTTCAGACAGGCATTGTCGGTTAAAACGGCCCCTTTTGCTGTTTCGATTTTTCCGCCAGCATGGCCTGCAAACCGGCCAGATTGCTTCTGCCTTCTTCTTTGCTCACGATGGGCTCGCCGCCTTTTCGGCCAAGAATCCGCAAGTCTTCCTGCGGCATTTCGTCGATAAAGCGGCTGGGTTCGGGAAACTGCCAGGTGCCTTGGCGTTTGCGCTTGATGCAGTGGGTGAGCGTGAGCTGGCGCTTGGCACGGGTGATGCCTACGTACATCAGCCGCCGTTCTTCTTCGACGTTGCTCTCTTCGATGCTGTCGGCATGCGGCAGGATGCCTTCTTCGCAGCCCACCAAAAATACATACGGATATTCCAGCCCTTTGGAGGCGTGCAGGGTGGAGAGTTTCACTGCATCTACTTCTTCTTCGTTTTTTCCTTCCAACAGCGTCATCAGCGCGATGGTTTGCGCGATTTCGATGATGTTTTTGCCGTCTTGTTCGCCTTTTTTCGCCAGCCAGCCGGTTAAGTCGCATACGTTGCGCCATTTGATTTCGCCGGCTTTGCCTTCCTCGCTGTTCAATAGGTGCGCTTCGTAGCAGATATCGCCGAGCAACTTGTTGATGAGTTCGCCGGCATCGTCGTGTTCGGCGCGGGAGCGGTAGTTTTCCATCAGCGTCATAAATTGTTGCAGGTGTTCGCGGTTGGCGGTGGTGATCGCGGATTGTGCTTCGGGGGTTAAAGCGGCTTCATAGAGGCTGCATCCGTGTTGGTGGGCATAGGCATTGAGTTTGCCTAGCGTGGCTTCGCCGATGCCGCGTTTGGGGGTGGTGGCGGCGCGCAGAAAGGCGGGGTCGTCGTTGGGGTTGGCCAAGAGGCGGATATAGGCGAGCATGTCTTTGATTTCGGCTTTGTCGAAAAAACTCTGGCCGCCGGATAGCTGATAGGGCACGCGTGCGCTGCGCAAGGCTTCTTCGAATATGCGCGCTTGGTGGTTGCCGCGGTAGAGTACGGCGAAATCGGCGTAGCGGGTTTTATCGCCGCCCACCAGTTTCTGCTTCACAATCTGGCTGACCACCCATTCGGCTTCGTGTTGTTCGTGCTGGCAGGCCACGATTTTAATGTGTTCGCCCATGCCGAATTGCGACCACAAGGTTTTTTTAAACAGCTTGGGGTTGTTTTCGATCACTTTGTTGGCCACTTTGAGAATCCGCGCGGTGGAGCGGTAATTCTGCTCGAGCTTAATCACTTTCATCTGCGGATAGTCGGCCTGCATTTGGCGTAGGTTTTCCATATTGGCGCCGCGCCAGGCGTAGATGGATTGGTCGTCGTCGCCCACGGCGGTGAACATGCCTTCGGCGCCGGTTAAGAGTTTCATTAAGGTGTATTGGCAGGCGTTGGTGTCCTGGCATTCGTCTACCAGCAGGTAGCGCAATCGCAGTTGCCATTTGTGGCGCACTTCGCTGTTTTGCTGCAACAGCAGGGCGCTCAGGCGGATTAAGTCGTCGAAATCCACCGCTTGATAATGTTCCAGCGTGGCCTGGTAGCTGGCGTAAACGGCGGCCATTTGTTTGTCCCACTCGTTTTGGGCGTGTTGCAGGATGTCTTCGGGTGTTTTTAAATCGTTTTTCCACAAGGAAATCTGGTGCTGGGTTTTGTATAGGGCTTCTTTGCCGGTGCCGCCCAATAATTCGTTGATGATTTTGGCACTGTCGGTGCCGTCGAGAATGGAGAAATTCTTTTTATAGCCGATGTGCGCGGCTTCTTCGCGCAGAATGCGCATGCCCAGAGAGTGAAAGGTGCAAATGGTCAGCCCGCGCGTTTGCGCTTTGCTCAGCATTTTACCCACCCGCTCCTGCATTTCTTTGGCTGCTTTGTTGGTGAAGGTGATGGCGGCGATCTGGTGTGGCGGATAACCGGCTTCGGTAATCAGGTAACGGATTTTTTGGGTAATCACGCCGGTTTTGCCGCTGCCGGCGCCCGCTAAAACGAGCAGCGGGCCGCCGAGATAACGCACGGCTTGTTGTTGTTGCGGGTTGAGTTTCATGGTGGGCAATAATGGGGAAAACGAATCGATTATAGCATTTTCAGACAGGCATACTTCGGAGAATGCCTGTCTGAAAAAGATCAAACCGTACCGGGAAAAGTTGTCGATAGCGGGATTGAACGCAGCTTGCTGTCGTTTATCGAAGTCGTTTAATCCGCTATATATAGATTAGGATGAGGCATCGTTTTTTCGGCAGTCGCTTCGGATGATATGAGAAAAGCGGGGAATAATCCCCCGCCCGAGCAGCAATCTTTTTTGTTTCGCGCGGCCTTACTTATAAGAAGAAAATCCATGCGATGAAGACGGCGATGACACCGTAAATCGCCATAGGGATAACGGTTTTCTTCAGGATATTGCCTTCCTGATTGTGCACGTTCAATACGGTGCATACGGCAATGATGTTGTTTATGCAAATCATGTTGCCCATCGCGCCGCCTATCGATTGCAAAGCCAAAATCAAGGTAACGGATAAACCGGTATCGATGGCAATTTGCTGTTGGATACCGCCGAATGTAAGGTTTGAGACGGTATTGGAGCCGGAAAAGAATGCTCCGATGGCTCCCAAATAAGGAGAGAAATAAATCCAATGTTCGCCTGCCATGGCGGCGAACTCATTACCGATGATGGTTACCATGGAGCTCTCCCCGCCAACCATCATCAGTTTTACCATGATCAGTGCGCCGATCAAGGCAAACAGCGGCTTTTTGATTTGCCGGTATGTGATGACGTAACAGTTCCAAGCATCGTTAAACCGGGTTTTATATAAAAACATGCAAATCCATACGGTTAGAATAAACGGAATGAATGCAGGCACATACAGGGTTTGGTATTTTTCGGAAACGGCTTCTCCGAAAATATTATTGAAAACAATCGTGAGCGAGCGGGTGATGGTAATGTCGCTTAAGGCGGGCAGCGAAAAGCTGAACCAAGGTTGCGGATCGGTCAACAGATCTTTGATACCGAGCTGTTTGATGCGGGTGACGACCAACATGCCGATCAAAAGCCCCAGCGGCGTAAGTGCTTTGGCTACGGCGGCAAAGGAAACTTTTTCGAGGGTTTGATCTTTTTCGTGCTCTTTGTTCAGCCCCCAGCCTTTATTTGCTGCGAATACCGAAATCATTAGGCCGATGGCTCCGGCTACCAGAGCCGGAAATTCTTCATTTACCATGGCCAAGGCGACGTAAGGAATGGTGCAGGCCAAAATACTGATGTATACAAAAACAATATTTTTCCGGATTTCCGACCAAGGTACGATAAAGCTTAAACCGATCACGGGTATGATGAGGCCTGCGAAGAAATGCATGATACCGGTTTGTTTGCCGATATCCAGAATATCTTGCGGCGATAGATTCAGCGGCGCAAAACCAAACCAAGTGGGTGTGCCGACTGCGCCGAACGATACCGGAACGGAGTTCATTACCAAGGTAAAGATGGCGACTTTCAATGGATTGAACCCCAAACTCATCAGAATCGGTGCGGCAATCGCAGCCGGCGTACCGAAGCCGGAAGCGCCTTCGATCATAAAGGCGAACGCCCAGCCTATGATCATCAATTGTGCGACCGGGTTGGGGCTGATACTGGCCAGCCATTTTCGGATGATTTCGATACAGCCGGTGATTTCCAACATACGGTTGAACAAAATGGCGCCGAAAATTACCGTAATCGGGGTAAGTGTGGAAACCAAGCCAGATACGGTTGTGGCGTTCAGCAGCATGAAATCATTATCAAAATAAGTGATTTTGATGATGTAGATCAGCGCTGCGACCAGAGGCAGCGCAATATAGGAAGGCATACTGTTTTTCTTTACCATCAGCCATATCAGCAAAACGATGGGAAAGATGCTGAGCAACAGCGCGGTCATGTGATTATCCTTCGGGTATCCGGTAATAATCCAGTCAGGAACCCGGTATCGGAGCTTCAGTTGGAAAAACATCATATCCAACGACGGGTATGTTCGTGTAATTATTGCCTGTTTGTCATTAAAAATCTGATGGGTAGAGCAGCCTTTTTTATTTTGAAGAACAATATTTTTCAGACAGGCATCAAGCTAGTTATAAACAGCGGCTGCGGTTTGATGCGCCCTTGCCGATATTTTTGGCAAATGCCTGTCTGAAAACAATACAACGGATTATTCCGCTGCTTCTTTGGCAGCCGCCAGCGCGGTGGGGTTGGGGGTCGGTTCGCCGATTTTATGCAGCGTGTTGTGGTCGGTATGGTGGAAAGGCTTATCGATATCGGGAATCGTTAAAACGGTATCCTGCGCGTAAGACCAAGTACCGTCGTCATTGATTTTGACATTAATCGTATAGCTCTCGGTACGGAAGGCGTGTTCTAAAAACGGATTCGACAAAATGCCGTTTACGGTTGAACCGCGTTCCGCTTTCAAGGTAAACATCTTGGCATCGGGCGCCGCTTTGCCTACCGCCATCACGGTTTGGCCGCGTGGAATGGAAAGGGTGAGCATCACGGTTTGGGTGGCCGGTTCCCACAACCAGTAGCCGACTTGGTCGTGGAAGGTTTCCACTTCGTCTGGCTGTACGATACGGGTATGGTAGCGCAGACCGTAAAACAGCTGTGGGCCGTTGGTTTGCGCGTCTATCGGTTGCAACTCGTAATGCTCGATATAGGGATCGGTTTCCGGGCCATCGGCCTTCGGGTTAACATCCACGCCTCTGCTGCCTTGCCAAATGCCCGCCATCGGCGCCAGCGGGCCGAGATTGGCCAAGGTGTTTACATCGGGTTCGGCTTCGGTATAGATGTCTTTCGGGTAGTCGTTCATAAAAATAAATCCAAAGAAAAAGGAGAGACAATTATGGATAGGGCAAGATTGCCACGTTTTGCATAAGCATGCAATGAAGGTATTTGAGCTAAAGCAAATGCCTGTCTGAAAAAAATATTCTTTTTCAGACAGGCGTTTTTATCTCAAATTTTAAACTAAACCGTACCGGCGAAAGTATTGCATTGGTTGATGTCGCCGCTGTTAAAGCCACGCTGGAACCACTGCATGCGCTGTTCCGAAGAACCGTGGGTGAAGCTGTCGGGAACCGCATAACCTTGGCTGCGCTTTTGCAGGCGGTCGTCGCCTACCGATTCGGCGGCCGAAATCGCCAGCTCCGCATCGCCAGCTTCGAAAATGTTCTGGTCTTTCGCATTTTTCGCCCAAATGCCGGCATAGCAGTCGGCCTGCAATTCGAGTTTCACCGAAAGCGCATTGGCCTGTGCTTGCGATTGAGCGTTTTGCTGCGCCTGATGGATTTTGGGCAAGGTGCCGGTCAGGTTTTGGATATGGTGGCCGACTTCATGGGCGATAACATAAGCAAAAGCCGCATCGCCGGCCGCGCCCAACTTGTTTTTCATGTCTTCGTAAAACGATAAATCCAGATAAATTTTCTGGTCGCCCGGGCAGTAAAACGGCCCCATTGCGGCTTGACCGGTGCCGCAAGCGGTGCTGGTGCCGCCGGTATAAAGCACCATAGTGGTCGGCTTGTACTGGGCGTTGTGCTGCGCAAAGTAGGATGACCATACTTTTTCGGTACTGCCCAGCGTAACGCCGGCCAGTTTGCGCAGATGGGCTTCTTGCTGGCTGTCGAGGGTAGAAGTTTGTGCGGAAGAGCCGGATAAATCGCCGGTACCGACCACGCCGGAGAGATCGACGCCGTAATAGGCGCCTACCAGTAAAATAATCAGTCCGATGATGCCGCCGCCTTTGCCGCCCGGCATCCGAGAACGCTGGCCGCGGCGGTCTTCAATATTCGAACTTTCTTCTTGTCCGTCTATGCGCATGATGGAATCTTTCTTTTGAGTAAGTTGTTAACAAAGCAATTAATAAACCCTACCAGAGCGAAGATATGAGCGGGGAACTACCATTGTCGCTTCATTTTATCGAGCTCGCGCCGGTCTCGCTTGGTCGGTCGCCCATCGGGATAAGCCGCCGTAATCCGGCTGGCCTGATCCAGCAGTTTCTGCTGCTCGCGCTCTTGCGCGACTTTGCTGTCTTCTTCATACAAGGCGCGCGCTTCCGGCGCAGGGCGGCGCTGATGGTTGAGCGCCAGCACCGTAATCAGATAAGGCAGCGAATTGAGTGTCAGGTGGATTTTGTCGCCGGCGCTGATATTTTTGCTGTTTTTCACTTTTTGGCCGTTGACCATTACGCGGCCAAGTTCGATATGTTTTTGCGCCAGTGCACGGGTTTTGAAAAAGCGGGCAGCCCACAACCATTTGTCGAGCCGCATGGTTTGTTGATCGGAATCTTTCATCGTTTGGCTTCTGCTTAAAAGTTAGAACTGGTTTTAAGTTTATCATGAAATAAGATCTTAATAAGTGTCAAGGACGAAGGCGAAGCTTGCAGGTTTCTCAATTTTTATCTTGCGGGTAGCACGTTTATCGCGTAAATTGACATGTTATCCAATCAAGTATGCTGTATTAAGCGAATAGTTTTGCCGTTTTCTGATTTAAATTCATCAATATAGGTGAGAGTAACCCGTCCTATGAAACCTGTCTTTCTTGATTTCGAGCAACCGATTGCCGAACTAAATAAAAAAATTGAAGAATTGCGTTTTGTGCAGGGTGAATCTGCTGTAGACATCAGCGATGAAATTACCCGTTTGCAGAAGAAAAGCAATGATTTAACCAAAAATATCTACAACAAATTAACGCCGGCCCAAGTCTCCCAAGTGTCGCGCCATCCGCAGCGTCCCTATACTTTGGATTACATCTCCGCCTTGTTTACCGATTTCCAAGAGTTGCACGGCGACCGCCATTTTGCCGATGATTATGCGATTATCGGCGGTTTGGCTCGTTTCAACGGTCAAAGCGTGATGGTTATCGGCCATCAAAAAGGGCGCGATACCAAAGAGAAAATCCGCAGAAATTTCGGCATGCCGCGTCCGGAAGGTTATCGCAAAGCGCTGCGCCTGATGCAGTTGGCAGAGAAATTCCGTTTGCCGGTATTCACTTTCGTCGATACCCCGGGCGCTTATCCCGGTATCGGTGCGGAGGAGCGCAACCAATCCGAAGCCATCGGCCGTAATCTTTATGAGTTGACCAAATTGAAGGTACCGGTTATCTGCACGATTATCGGCGAAGGCGGTTCCGGCGGCGCGCTGGCGATAGCGGTAGGCGATTATGTGAATATGCTGCAATACTCCACTTATTCGGTGATTTCGCCCGAAGGCTGCGCTTCCATTTTGTGGAAAACCGCCGAGAAAGCCGCCGATGCCGCTCAGGCGCTGGGTATTACCGCCGACCGGTTGTTCAAACTTAACTTGATAGACAAAGTAATCGAAGAACCGCTGGGTGGCGCACACCGTAATTATGAGGAATTGATGGGGCGTGTAAAAGATATTCTTACTGATGAGCTGCGTACCGCACAGGATATGCCTCCGTCCGATTTGCTGACCCGCCGTTTCGATCGCATTATGGCTTATGGTCAGTTTGTAGAAAAATAAATAGCGGTTTGACGATTCGGTTAGAATTGAGCAAAAAGGCAGGCTTGGGCTTGCCTTTTTGTTTTCAGACAGGCATATGCGGGTTATAAGCGTATATGATTTTTTAAGATGAAGATGGTGAAAGATACTGATACTTTACTGAAAACCGTCGGTGCAAGTTGGCTAAGGGCAGCCGGCCGGCCGGCAACGGTAACCGTGGGCTTGAGCGGCGGTTTGGATTCCGTAGTGCTGCTGCATGTATTGGCGCGTTTACAGGCCGAATGCGGGTTTGCTTTGTCAGCTTTATACGTTCATCACGGTTTGCTGGCCGAAGCGGATGAGTGGTTGGGGTTTTGTCAGGCGTATTGTGCTTCGCTGGAAATCCCGTTTTATTTTGAATACGTTCAGGTAGAAAAAAACGGTAAAGGCTTGGAGGGTGCTGCCCGCCAAGCGCGTTATCAGGCTTATGAGCGAAGCGCGGGCGATGTAATCGCTTTGGCCCACCATCAAAACGATCAAAGCGAAACCTTTATGCTGGGGGTATTGCGTGGCGGCGGGTTACGCGCATTGGCGGCTATGCCCGAATGGCGGGCGCTGGCTCTTAACGGTAAACAGATTTGGCGGCCGTTGTTGGCTGTTCCACGCCCAGTATTGCAAGATTATGCCGCCGAACACGGGCTGCCTTATATAGAAGACCCGAGCAATGCGGATAACAGCCTGTTGAGAAACTGGCTGCGTAACGAGGCTTTACCGCTTTGGCGGGAGCGTGTGCCGCAATTGGACGAGCAACTATCGGCGGGAGTACAATTGTTGCAGCAACAATTGGCCATATTGGATGAGGTGGCAAAAGCCGATGCGTTATGGTTGGAAGAGATGGGATATTTTGATTGTACACGTTGGCGGCAACTCAGTCCTGCCCGGCAATCCCAACAATTGTATGATCTGGCGCGCCGTAAACAATTGGGTGTGCCAAGTGCGGCTTCGGTAGCCGATTTTCAACGGGTATTGCTGCAAATTAAACCGGACGTCCAAGCAGAATGGCAGCTGCCCTTTGGAAAAGTTTATGCTTATCAAAACCGCTTGTTTGCTCTGCCGCAGGATTGGCTGGGAAATTGTTTTTGGTTGGATTTGCAAACTATGCAGGATGAAAAGGCCTGTCTGAAAGAAATGGCTGCCTCAGGCAATATTAAACTTTGTTGGCATAAGTTGGGGCTTCGTGAAGATGTGTTAGAGCAAAAACTATTGATTCGGGCGGTAACTACCGATGATGTGATTGAATTGACCGCTGGGCACAAAAAAGTCCGAAAACTACTTCAGGAATGCAAGATTCCTCCCTTTGTCAGATCGTACTGGCCAGTGATAACAGATATTAATAATCACTGTATCGCCGTTGCCAACATATGGGTGAGTCCGAGCCATGCTTGCCCAGATGGGGTATTACCTGTTTTTGAGCAATTTAATTTGTTTATTCTGGAACCAAAATAGATATCTAATGTCTTAAAGCCGTCAATACGAAGAAAAAGACGTTCTGCTATCTATTCTTTTGAAGGTAAAAGATAAGATATGAAGGATCGTGAAGTCGATCAGGCTTTGGTGGAACGCGCCCAACAAGGTGATCATAAAGCTTTTGAGTTGTTGGTTTCCAAATACCAGCGGCGGCTAACGCGTCTTCTCGCACGTTTTATTAAAGACGAGCATGAAGTTAACGATGTTGCCCAAGAAGCTTTAATCAAAGCTTATCGTGCTTTGCCGAATTTTCGAGGCGAGAGCGCGTTTTATACTTGGCTTTACCGGATTGGTATCAATACGGCGAAAAATTTCTTGGCGACCAACGGCAAGAAAATGGTAATTAGTGCCGATGTTGCCAACGAAGAAGGCGAAATGTTCGATTTATCAGACCAGCTGGCGGATGACCACACTCCCGAAGCTGAAATGATGAACCGGGAGATTTTGCAGACGGTTGAAGCAGCAGTAGCGAAGTTGCCGGAAGATTTGCGGCACGCTATCACATTACGCGAAATGGAAGGCCTGTCTTATGAAGAAATTGCTCAGATTATGGATTGTCCGATAGGGACGGTGCGTTCGAGAATTTTTAGAGCGCGCGAAGTTATCGCAAAGGATTTGCGGCCTTTGCTGGACACATCAGAAAACCAACGGTGGTGATAAAATGGCTCAAGAAAAAAATTTTGAATATGTGTCATCGTTGATGGACGGTGAACTCTCTGAAGAAGAGTTTGAACGGCTATTAAATGACGAAGAGGCTCAGGACAAATGGTATGCTTATCATTTGATTCGTGACTGCCTGCAAAACCAGCAGGTTTCGGATAAAGAAATCCGCTTTACACTGGATGAAGAATTTTCCAGAAAATTGGCGCAAACGGTACAAGATCGTCCGGTTGCTCCCGTTAAACGCAGTCATGCCGGTCAGGCAGACGTAGTGGTTGCAGGCGGTCGTAATTTCTACCGCTTTGCAGTAGCGGCCAGCATTATGGCGGTTAGCGTGATTGCATGGCAATTGTGGCCTGCTGTACAAGGTGCGGGTGGGGTGAATACCGTTCAGCAAACTACCTTGCCGGCCAAAACGGATAGCCAAGTGGTTCCGGTGGCGGCCAAACCTCAGGTAAGCCCTGAAAACAGCAATGTAGTGGTGCCGAATGCCGCAGTGCAAAACCAAGGTGAGGCGGTTGTACAAAGCACCGTGCAGGTGGAAAAAGCCGCCAGCCAACCCGGTGCCGCTTCGGCAGTGCAATAATACCTGTCTGAAAGGTAATCGAATTAAGTAAAGCCCCTGTGTTTAACAGGGGCTTTTTCTATGGTATAGCAGATTAACTTAACTTTTTTGTTAGGCGTTGCTGTGCCTTAGTCCAAAGAGAACTATTTTGTAAGCCGCTAAAGCGGCAACAGAATCGGTTCCTTACGTGTGTACTGTCTGCGGCTTGCTGCCTTGTATCGAAAGTTAATTAAATCCGCTATAGATAGGTTTACAAAACAGTTTATCCGGCCAATTTTCTGGCTGCCTCCAGCGCGTAGTAAGTCAGAATACCGTCGGCACCCGCGCGTTTGAAAGCCAGCAGGCTCTCCAAGATCACTTTGTCACCGTCCAGCCAGCCGTTTTGAATAGCCGCTTGCAGCATCGCATATTCACCGGAAACTTGATAAGCATAAGTGGGTACGCCGAATTCGTCTTTTACCCTGCGGATAACATCCAAATAAGGCATGCCCGGTTTTACCATCACCATATCCGCACCTTCCTGAATATCCAGCGCCACTTCCTGCAAGGCTTCGTTGCTGTTGGCCGGATCCATTTGATAGGTTTTTTTATCGGCTTTGCCTAGATTGCCCGCGCTGCCGACCGCATCGCGGAAAGGGCCGTAAAAAGCCGAAGCATATTTGGCGGAATAGGCCATGATGCGGGTATGGATATGACCGTTGTCTTCCAGTGCTTCACGAATCGCGCCGATGCGGCCGTCCATCATATCCGAAGGGGCGACGACCTGCGCGCCGGCTTCGGCATGACAAAGCGCCTGTTTCACCAAAACCTCGATGGTTTCGTCATTCATCACATAGCCACCCGCATCGGTTAAACCGTCTTGGCCGTGGCTGGTGTAGGGGTCTAATGCGATATCGGTCATGATGCCAAGCTCGGGGAAGGCGGTACGGAGTTTTCGCACCACGGTCGGCACCAAGCCTTCCGGATTATAAGCCTCTTGCGCTCCTTCCGTTTTATTACGGGTAACCACCGGAAACAGTGCCAGCATCGGAATGCCCAGTTTGACCGCTTCTTCGGCGGTATAGAGGAGTTTATCCAAGCTTTGCCGTTTCACGCCGGGCATGGAGGCTATGGCTTCTTCTTGGCCGCTGCCTTCCAACACAAACACCGGATAGATCAAATCATTTGAAGTTAAGGTGTGTTCCTGCATCAGGCGGCGGGAAAAATCGTCTTTGCGCATTCTGCGCAGGCGTGAAGAGGGAACAAAACGGTGCGGGAAATTCATGGTAAACAGTACTCCAAATCATTGATAATGCAATTATACGTTTTTTGGAGAGCGGGGTTCAAACGGTTCGTGGTTAATTGTGTTGCCAACTGAAAAACACTTGGTTATCGGCATAACCAAGTGTTTGAGTGGACCGGCTTCCCGTTGGCTCAATAGGATTGTGCTTGAGGGACGGCACCGATACTGTTCACAAACGTCAGCAATTCATCCGCTCCCTGTTTCAATGCTTCGAGAAAAACGCCGGCATCTTGTTGTTGGTTCTCAAGATAGCTGAGGGTAAACAGCCAGCCTTCGGCAGTGAGGGTGTAGTTAATTCCGAGGCCGCCGGGTGAGGTAGGGGCAAAGGCGAAGTTGTGCACCACAGCATCGTCGCCGAGGGTGGAGGTGGAAAGGAAATCAGTGGTAAAGGCCAAGTAGCCCGGATCTTGGAAAAAGGCGGGGCGGCGGCTACCGCTGCGTTTGGCCATCAGTTGTAAGCCGAGCAGGTGGCGGTTGGCTCCTTGCCCGAGTTTGGCGGCCTTAATCCGGGCTTTGTGTTCGGCCAATGCGGCAGCCAGTGTTTCGGCATCGGGCTTTTGCTGGGATAGGCTGCGTACGAAGGCTACGGATTCGGCGGAAACGGGGCGCACGCATTCGGTACGCCCGCTTTGGAAGTGGCTGACATCAACCGCTTCGTAGGTGTTGCGGATGCTGCCGTAGGTGGTGAGCTGGGCATATTGCATGGCGAACTGCATCAGCGCATCTTGGCTGATGCCTTTGGGAATGATGCGGCCTGCAAATGGAATGTGTACCGATGATACCCGCATTTTTTCGGCTTGTTCGCGGTATTGCTGTTGCCACTTCGGCCAGTTTTGCTGTTGGCTGTTATTCAACAGCCATTCGTAGCGGGTAACTGCGGCGTGTATGCGCTGGCCGTTGCTTGCTTGGGTGAGTTTTTCGGCGGCAAGGGTGATGATGCCTTTGAGTGCGCCGCCGTCTTCCCAGCTGTGTTCGCAATGCAGAAAAAGACGGTTGGTAGCGGTGTTGTAGCAATAGGTGGTGGGTTTGTAGCACCAAACATCTTGTAGCGGTTGGAAGCTGGCGCGAGCGAGGTCGTCGTCGGCAGACTGCTCTTGATGGTAGAGGCTGATGTGGAATAAGTCTTGCTCGATGTGTTCGAGCAGGCGGTTGTTGTCGTCCTGTTTTTGCAACTCCTGATAGAGTCGGGCTGTGTCGTCTCCGCCGAGATAAACGGGAACGGTAACGGGATAGGGGTTGCCCGATTGTTCGGCCAGAATGTGTTCGAATGCCTGTCTGAAAGTATCAGGGTGATAGGCTTCGAAATTTTCGTCGAGCGCAGCAATGCGGTAATAAAAACCGTTGTGAAACACGCCGATGTGGCGGCTTTGCAGGGCGAAGCGGAAACCGTCGCTACCTAATTGCGGAATACGGCAGGCACCTTGCAGTATCGCCCATTGCGCCATGCAGACAGGAGTACCTTGCGGGGTTTGGGGCTGCGGGATGCGGCGGTGGTGGTAATCGGCGCATACGGCAGCCAGTGCCGCCGCCCATTCGGCGGCACCTTTTCCGTGGTTTTGCAGGATGAAACCGACATTGCTGGCCAAGGGCAACGGAATGCGGATATCGAGATAGCTGGCCAGCCACGCATCAATCAGCCAACTGCCTTCTGCTTCTTCGGCAAATTCCTGCAAGGCGGTTTGCAGTTCGCGGCCTTTATGGCTGCGGAAATAGCGGGTAGCAGCTTCGGTTTTCTGATAGGCAGCATCGTCCAGCAGGGGGCGTACCTGTTGCAGATAGCGCCGGCAGGTTTCGTTTAAATCGGGTACAGGTAAGCGTGGGCTGGATGACATGGCGGCTCCTTTGCGGTATGACAGGCTGAAGCCTGTCTGAAAATCGTTTTATCAATGTAAATCAAGTTGAAATATCAATTTTAATATTTGGTGGTACTAGAATCTCCCTAGCCGTCGTCTTTATCGAAAAACGCCAGTTTCACCACATAACACAGAAACAGCACCGCCAACAGCAACAGCACGGTTTCCAGCGCGTTGTCCTGCGGGCTTTGGTTCCAGTAGAAAATCTCTTTTTTCATCTGCCTATTCCTTTCTCACGCGCGGCACGTCGCGGTTGAGCTGCCGCCACAGCGCGGCAAACCACAAATACATCACGAACACAAACGGAAAACCCGAAAACGAGCCTACGGCTTTGATGCCTTCCATTTTGCCGGTAAAAATCACTGCATAGCTGATTAAAGTCATCAACACGCACCACACCACCGCGCGGAATTTGTTTTCGCTGCGGCCGTCGCCGCTGGTCATGATGCCCAGCGAAATCGCCGCGCTGGTAACGGTGGTAACGATAAAGCCGAGAAACAGCACGATGGTCAGCGGTTTGGTAACACCCGACAGCGGTAGCATATTGAGCAGATAATAGAACGTACCTTCATAATCGCCCTTGTTGGCGATTTCGGCCAAACGCCCCGTGCCTTCCACCGTGTCGAGCAGGCTGAAGCCCGAAAACACCGAAAACCAAATCACGATAAAGCCTGCCGGAACCATCACCGAAGCAAACACAAATTCGCGCAGTGTGCGGCCTTTGGAAATTTTGGCGAGAAACACGCCCACAAACGGCGCCCACGTTACCCACCACACCCAATAAGCCATCGGATACCACACCACCCAGTCGCGGTTGTGGAACATATAAAGCTCAAACGAATGATGTATCGTTTTGGTGAGGATATTGCCCACCGACACCGCTATCGTACTCAAAAAATAATGCGTGGGGCCGACGGCGAATACAAACAGCAGCAGCAACACCGAGAAATAAATCGTCCAGTCGCCCAAAAATTTCATGCCTTTGTTAATCGGTAGCACCGCACCGGCGGTGTAGAGCGCGGCCAAGGCTGCTAACACCACCGCTTTCCATACTATGGTATCGAACGAAAAACCGGTGATGATTTTCAGGCCCGAAGCAATCTGCACCGAAGCCATCGCAATCGAAGAGGAAACCGACATCGCAATCGACAAAATCGCCATGCCGGTAACGATAACACCCAGCGGCTTCGCCCATTTTTTGTGGCTGAACGCATATTGCAGAGGCGCCGCAGGCGTGCATTCGGTTTTATGCTGATAGGTGAAATATGCCATCACCAAACCCGCAATCATATACAGCGACCACGCCGGAATGCCCCAAACGTGCAGCGCCAAGCTCATGGCGTTTTCCACTTTCTGATATTCCGTCAGCCCCGCTGCCTGAACGCCGATGGGCGAATGGAAATAGTGCCACAAGGCTTCGATGGGGCCGAAAAACACGATGCCCACGCCGATGCCGGCGGTAAACAGCATATTCATCCACGAGAGAAACGAATATTCGGGCACCGCATCTTTGCCGCCCAAGCGGATATTGCCGAAACGCGGCGACAGTGCCACCGCCAGCCCCACGCCGAAGGCCAAGAGCGGCAGCCACATAATCAGCCAATCGAATTTCAGATAGAAAAACTTGCTGACGGTTTCAATAGTGCCGGTGAGCAAAGTGGGGTTGAACACTGCAGTAACGGCCATCAGGCCGACCAGCAGCGAAGTCCATAAAAAATAATTCGGGCGTTTCGCAGGAAGGTTTTCAGGTGAAGCAGACATAGGAGCCTTTCTATGACGGGCGGAATTCTTTTTAGAGTAATCAACTTAGGCTTGTGCGTAAAGCAAATTAACCCTAAGGGTTGACCATGCCTGTCTGAAAACGTTCAGACAGGCATCATTCTGTTTTTTGTGCTAGCCTTAAGTCTGCGCTTCATAAATTTAATCGCAATGATTCCATTGCCATTTAGGAGAACATGATGACAACCCCACTTATCAGAGTCGGCTTGGCCGGAGCCGGTTTATCCGCCAAGATTTTCCATCTGCCGTTTTGGCAGGCAGACGGTCGTTTTGTCTTGCAGCGGGTGTATGCCCGTTCGCCGCAAAAAGCACGTGATACCTTTCCCGAAGCGGAAATAAGCGGCGAATTTGCCGATTTGCTGCGCGACGATATCGATCTGGTGGTGATCACCACACCCAACCAAACCCATTACGAATTGGCCAAACAAGCTTTGTTGGCAGGTAAAAACGTGCTGGTGGAAAAACCGGTCTGCGCCACCGCCGGCCAAGCGCGCGAGTTGGCGGCTTTGGCCGCGCAACAGGGCGTGTTGTTGACGGTTTACCAAAACCGCCGCTGGGATAGTGCGCCGTTGACGGCGAAAACACTGCTGGCGGATCAGTTGTTGGGCGAAGTGGTGGATGCGGAAATCCGTTTCGAACGTTATGCCGAGGGCTTGAACAAGAAAGAATGGAAGGAAACCGGCGAGGCCGGCGTCGGGTTGGTATACGACTTGGGCGTGCATCTCTTGGATATGGCGGTGGATTTGTTCGGTATGCCGCAGCAACTGTATGCCGATGTGCGCTATCAGCACGAAGGCGCGGTGAGCGATGATTATTTTGCGATTATTCTCTATTATGCCGACGGTAAGCGGGTGAATCTGGTGGCCAGCAAATACGCCCGCGAACCCTTACCGTTTATGACTTTGCACGGCAAACGCGGCTCGTATATCAAGCAGGATGCGGATAACCAGGAACCGCTGCTGGTGGCCGGTGCACGGCCGGCGGAAGGCTGGAACCGGGAAGAGGAAGCGCATTGGGGCGTATTGCATACCGAAATCAACGGCGAAACGGTGCGCAAACGCATCGAAGGCGTACGCGGCGACTACGGCGCGTTTTACCGCGAACTTTACCGCGCGCTTACCGAAGGCAAGGAGCCGCCGGTAACGATAGCGCAGGCAGAGGCGGTGCTGGAGTTGATCGAAAAGGTTTATCAGAGCGCCGAAGAAGGGCGCAAACTGGAAGTTTGAGGATCGCTGTTAACAACTATGCCTGTCTGAAAGTTTTTTCAGACAGGCATAGAGCTTTACGGGTGATTTTGGCCTTTTAAAAAACCTGCGTCATACCCGGGCTTGCCCCGGGTATCTGTTTTGTTCGAAACCATCCGCTATATTTTTCGCACGATTGGGCTTCAGAGCGGATATCCTCCGCTTATTCGCCCAACCGCTTGGTTTTGTTGATTACGATTTCCACGCGGCGGTTTTTGGCACGGCCTTCGGGATTATCGCTGCCGTCTTCGTTGGTGTTTGGCGCAATCGGATCGGCCGCGCCTTTGCCGTCGGTTTGGTAATCATGATGCAGGCCGTGTTTTTCAAACCATTGCTTCACAGCATCTGCGCGCGCCAGCGAGAGCTTTTTATTATAGGCGTCGCTGCCCTTGCTATCGGTGTGGCCGGTGATCAGAATCAGCCCTTTGCCCTTTTCACGTATCACTTCGGCGGCCTTTTGCAGCTCGGCATCGGCCTCGGGCTTCAAATCGGTCTTATCGAAATCAAACAACACATCGGAAGCCAGATTGATTTCGATATTGAACCCCGTTTGCTGCGCACTCAGGCTGCTGCCGGTTGCCGACAGATTACTGCCTTGTGCAGAAACTGATGAAACGGGCGCAGAAGTGGTTTGTGCGGCAGCCGGTTGAGGCTCGGCCGTTTGCAAAGCGGCGGAAGCAGGTTGGGCGGAAGCGGCTTGCGCGGGCACGGAAGCAGGCGGCGGCGTTTCCGCCTGCGTGTTTTGGGCGGAGGCGGCAGCGGCAGGTGCTTGGCTGCCTGAAGATTGCGGGTTGCAGGCGCATAAGGCAACGGCGGCAAAAAGGGAAAATGCGGTTGTGGCGTTCATCGGATTGCTCTTTAAAATTAAAGTCGGATTCGTTTAAATGCCAGCCACAACGTCGGCATATTAGGCTTCAGGCCCGATATGCGCGGATATGGCTGTTTTTTAAATTTTTCGGCAAAAAGGTTTTCAGACGGTCTGATCTTGATTGACAGGCCGTCTGAAAACCCTGTATCCGAAAACTTAACGGCTCACGGGAACGGATTCAAATGAACCGACTTCGGGAAAATCGATGGTAATAGTGGGCGAGGTTTCAGGCGGAGCAGGGAATTTTAATGTGAGTGTTTGCGGAAACCTCTGATGTCCCTGAAGCCGCAGCTCTTTATCTCCGCTTAACGGGTTGGCCATGTATTTTCCGTGTTCGTCTTGCAGCAGGGTAACTTTTTTGCTGGTGGTTTCGTCTATATAGTCAAAGTCTTTTAACGGAAAGTATTTGCCGCTTACACCTTTATATTCTCCATTTGCACCTTTTGGAGGCACTGCAATAAATTCCACGCTCAAAATCTGGCCGACAACTTTGGCTTTGGTCAAATGAATGGTGTATTCGCCGAATGTTTTGGTTTGAATCGCCTGAACGGGTTGGCTTTGCACGGCAACCGGCTCTCGGATCAAGCTCTCGCCCGAAGTGGGCGCGGCTGTCTGCTGCGGTGCTTGCGCAGCCGGTTCGGTTTGGGCGGGTGCTTGCGCAGCCGGTTCGGTTTGAGCTGGAGCCTGCTGCTGCGCTTGTTGCGCAGGCGAAGCTGGTGTTGCTTCTTTTTGGCAGGCGGCCAAGCCGGCCAATGCGGTTAACGTGAATACAGCCAATATTTGCAAACGCATATTTTGCTCCTTTGGATATGAACGGTATTGGTGGTTAATACTGTTTAAACTTATCCTAAAAATAGCAAGTTTGGTTAAAAAGAGCAACTACTTTAGTGTAAGTCAAATGCCTGTCTGAAAAACTTTTCAGACAGGCATTGTTCTTTACGGCTTGCTTTATACAACATCCTTATAAAAGGTAATCCTCGAAATCGGCTGCCGTGCAAAGCGAAACTGGGGTTGAATTTAGTGGGGTAAATACCGGTGATGTTTATACGTCTTGAATTGACAATCTAAGTGCAACAAATGCGAAGAGGTGCCCATAAAGCAGT
>NZ_JAUNHL010000053.1 GCF_030523955.1 Neisseria sp. | reverse complement strand
CTTGTACTGTCTGCGGCTTGCTGCCTTGTATCGAAAATTAATTAAATCTGCTATACCAATAAATTCAGGATGAAAAAATTTTTTGCAAAAGTCTAAAGATATTTTGAAATAACCGAATGCCGGTTTGATGATAGAATGACCGCTTGCTTGGGGGAGGCGAGTGCCTCCGAATCTTTTTCCGTTTTTTTCCGCCAGAGGAACACCATGTCTGTTGAAGATAAACTGCTGCCGCACCGCCAGGCGATTGACGAAATTGATACCGAAATCCTCGATTTGTTAAACCGCCGCGCCGGCCACGCACATGCTATCGGCGAATTGAAGGGTACCGGTACGGTTTACCGCCCCGAGCGCGAGGCACAGGTGTTGCTGCGTATCCGAGAGTTAAACAAAGGGCCGCTGCCCAACGAAGCGGTTACCCGTTTGTTCCGCGAAATTATGAGCGAATGCTTGGCGGTGGAGCGCCCGTTGACCATTGCTTATCTCGGCCCGCAAGGCACGTTTACCCAGCAGGCGGCCATCAAACATTTCGGCCACGCCGCCCATACCTTACCGTGCACCACCATAGACGAGGGAATGCGGCTGGTAGAGGCACGCCAGGCCGATTATGTGGTGGCGCCGATTGAAAACTCTACCGAAGGCTCGGTAGGCCGCACCCTGGATTTGCTGGTGGAAAGCCCGCTGCGTGCCTGCGGCGAAGTGATTTTGCGGGTTCATCACAATTTGTTGCGCAACAGCGAGGGTTTCGAAGGAATCAAAATCGTGTATGCCCATGCGCAGGCGCTGGCGCAATGTCATGAGTGGCTGAACCAGCATTTGCCGGAAACGGTGGAGCGCATCGCGGTTTCCAGCAACGGCGAAGCGGCGCGGCTTGCGGCGCAAGACCGAACCGCAGCCGCTATTGCCGGCCAAGTAGCCGCTGAAATTTACCAACTGCACAAGCTTGCCATCAATATCGAGGACGAACCCAACAACACCACCCGTTTCTTGGTGCTGGGCCACCAGAAAACCGTACCGACCGGCCGCGACAAAACCTCATTGGTTTTCTCCACGCCGAATAAAGCCGGTGCCGTCAATGCATTGTTGGCACCGTTTAGCGCCGCCGGCATTTCGATGACCAAATTCGAAAGCCGCCCGAGTCGCACCGGTTTGTGGGAATATGTGTTTTTCGTCGATATCGAAGGACACAGCGAAGATTTGGCGGTACGTACCGTATTGAACGAATTTGCCGAACACAATGTGTTTGTGAAAGTGATCGGCGCTTATCCGCAGGCGGTGATTTGATGAACAATATCGTGGTGTATTGCGGCTCCAACCTTGGCGCCACACCGGAGTATGCAGAAGCGGCGCGCGAGTTGGGCGGCATCATGGCCGGGCGCGGCCGGCGTTTGGTTTACGGCGGCGGCCGTATCGGCTTGATGGGAACATTGGCCGATGCGGTATTGCAAGGCGGCGGCGAAGTAATCGGTGTGATTCCGACTTTTCTGCGCGAAAAAGAAGTCGCCCACCAAGGTTTGACCGAATTGATCGAAACCGCCGATATGCCGGCGCGCAAAAACAAAATGATTGAGTTGGGCGATGCCTTTATCGCACTGGCCGGCGGCATCGGTACCTTTGAAGAATTGTTCGAAGTGCTCTCGCTCGCGCAGTTAAAACAACACCGTAAGCCGATAGGGCTATTGAATACCGCCGGTTTTTACGGCCCTCTGCTCGCAATGTTGGAGCAAACCGCACAACAAGGCTTTATGCCGGCTGCCAATTTGAGTTTGTTGTGCGTGGCCGAAAAACCGGCGGATTTGTTGGACAAACTGGCGGATTACCGGCCGGTTGATGCGCCCAAATGGATACAGCCGGCTTGGCTCAACGGGCAAGCGGCAAATGCCAAGGCGCGGCCATGAGTGAAGTGCCCGCCATCGGCATTCTCGGTTTCGGTTATCTGGGCAGGCCGCTGGCGGAGCGTGCTTACCAGGCTGGTGCCGAGGTGGCTGCCGTGAAGCGGCGGCTCAGTTCGGACGACATCAATCTGCCGATTGTACTCGACGGTGTGGATGCAAGTGATGATCAGGCGTTAAACCGGGTGCTGGCGCAACATTGGCAGCATAAAAAGGTATGGATTTTCCTGCTGCCGCCCTCGGCGATTCATGATTATGAGGTCTGTCTGAAAAATTGGTGTGATCAGGCCAAGGTCTACGGCGCAAAGCATTTGATCTACAGCAGCAGCGTGAGCGTATACGGTAACCGCGCGCGCATGTGCGATGAAAACAGCCCGCTTGCGCCCGAGAGTGAAAGTGCGCGCCGGGTGGTAGAAGCCGAGCGGATTTTTCTCGACAGCGGCATAGCCAATGTGGATATACTGCGTTTGGGCGGTTTGTACGACAGCAGCCGCCATCCGCTAACAAGTTTGTTGCGGCGGGGAGCGCCGATTGCGAATGGCGATGCGCCGGTGAATATGTTGCACCGCGAGCGCGCGGTGGCTACGTTGTGGCAGGCGGTACAACGGCCCGCCGGTATCCGCATCCGCAATGTGGTGGAAAGGGTAGAGCCGAGCAGGCGTGCGTTTTATACCGTCGAAGCCGCCAAACTGGGCTTGCCGTTGCCCGAATTTGAAGCGGGCGGCAGCGGCAAAACCGTAACCAGCCTGTATCGGGACTTATGATTATTCAGGCCTGTCTGAAACGAAGGACAGGCCGCCAGTTAAATGAAAGAGGGAGACGATGTTGGCCCTACCTGTTATCAATCATCTGATTCAGCAGAATCCCGAAACCCGCCACGCCCTGGCCGGTTACAACGGTATCGTGCTGACCCTGAATATCGCCGGTTTGCGCGTGCACGGCCAATTTAATGCGGAAGGCTTTTTGGAAACCAGCGAACGCGAAGCCGATACGGTGCTGATTTTCCATTCCGGTGCGGTGCAGAAGCTGATGCAGGGGCAGATGCCCGGCGTCGGCGATTTTGCCATCGAAGGCGATCAAGATCTGGGCTTCAACCTGCTGCCGCTGCTGGGCAGCCTGCGTTATGATGCCAGCGACGATTTGGCGCGCCTGTTCGGCAATGCCGCTGCCGGCAGCATCGCCAGCCGGGCGGAAAAAGTCGGCCATACCTTGAAACAAATCGGCCAGAGCCTGATGGGGCAGGCTGCCGACTTTGCCAAAGAGCCGCAAGCGCCGGTGATTACCCGCGAGGAATTCGACGAATGGAAAGAAGAGGTCGACCGCCTGCGCGACGATGTCGCCCGCCTGCATGCACGTTTGGATAAATTCGAACGGGACGATTGGTAAACAGAAATCCATCATAGGCCTGTCTGAAAATAAAGTATTTTTTCAGACAGGCCTATCGGCTTCATATTGAGTAGCAAAAGTATCGCAAAGGATTATTTGCAATGAACACATCCGATTGGCAACAGGCTTTGCGCAGCCTGCTCAAAGAGAGCGAAATCATCGATGATGCCGCCGCGCTGTTGATCGATCAGCGCCGCCGTTACACCGGGCAGGCCGATATGGTATTGCAGCCGGACAGCGTATCATCGGTGCAGGCCATCATGAAATTTTGCCACGAGAAGCGTATTGCCGTAACGCCGCAGGGCGGCAATACCGGCTTGTGCGGCGCGGCGGTGCCCCAGGGCGGCGTATTGCTCAACTTGAGCCGGCTCAACCGTATCCGACAACTGAATCTGGCCGATAACGCGATAACGGTGGAAGCAGGTTGCGTATTGCAAGCGGTGCAGCAGGCTGCGGCCAAGGCCGACAGATTGTTCCCGCTGAGTCTGGCCAGCGAAGGCTCCTGCCAGATCGGCGGCAATATCGCCTGCAATGCCGGCGGCGTAAATGTGGTGCGTTACGGCACCATGCGCGATTTGGTGTTGGGGCTGGAAGTGGTGTTGCCCGGCGGCGAATTGATTTCCCATTTGCAGCCTTTGCATAAAAACACCACCGGCTATGATTTGCGCCATTTGTTTATCGGCAGCGAAGGCACCTTGGGCGTCATCACGGCGGCCACATTGAAATTATCCGCACGGCCGCGCACGCTGGAATTGGCCTGGGTGGGCGTCGAGTCGATAGAGCGGGCGGTGGCATTGCTCAGTTTGGTGCAAGGCCGGTTTGCCGAACGCTTGGGCAGTTTCGAGTTAATCAGCCGCTTTGCCTTGCAGCTATCCAGCGAATTCAGCGGTCTGGGCGCGCCCTTAGCAGCCGATTGGCACCTGTTGCTGGAATTAACCGACTCGGTGGAGCGCGAAGATTTGGGCGATTTGCTGGCCGATTTTCTGATGCGGAACGGTTTCGATAACGCCGTATTGGCGGCGTCGGACGCGCAACGGCAGGATTTGTGGACGCTGCGCGAAAATATTTCCGCCTCCCAGCGCCGTTTGGGAACCAGCATCAAACACGATATTGCGGTGCCGATTGAGCGGGTGGCCGAATTTGTCGAAAACTGCGCGCCCGCATTGCAGGAGGCGTTCCCCGGCATCGAAATCGTGGTGTTCGGCCACTTGGGTGATGGCAGCCTGCACTACAATACTTTTTTGCCGTACATCCTCAGCAACGAAGCCTACCGCTTTGAAGAGCCGGTCAACCAAATCGTTTACCGGCAGGTATTGGCCTGCGGGGGCACCATCGCCGCCGAACACGGCATCGGACAGGTTAAAAACCACTGGTTGCCTTCTGTACGCAGCGAGGCGGAAATTGCCATTATGCGTGCGGTAAAAGCAGCGGTGGATCCGCATCAGATTATGAATCCCGGCAAACTGCTGCCTTGAATCTATAGTGACTTACAATTCAGAATAGTACAGCGTTGCCTCGTCTTGTCGCACTACCCGTACTGTCTGCGGCTCGGCGCCTTGTCCTATTCTGAATTTAAGCCACTATAAAAACCAAAATCCTGTAAAACGGTATGCCTGTCTGAAAAAATGGTTTCGACTACACAGAAACTCGTTTCGTTTGTTTTCAGACAGGCATTGAAATATTTTCACCCGATTCGGAAACACAATGTTGAAAAAATGGATATTCAGCCTGGTGCTGATGATGGCTACCGCTTTTGCCGCAGCCTTTGACTGGCAGTCGCCGCAACTGAACAGCCGCTTGTGGAAAGTCAGCAAAAGCGGTGCACCGGATTCTTATCTGTTGGGCACTTATCATCTGGGCGCGCGCGACAGCCAATTGCCTGAGCATCTTAAACACATACTCGCCAACAGCGATGTGCTGATGACCGAAGTGATGATGGCGGGCGCTACGGAAGAGAGCAGGGCCGATATGAAAGCGGTTTTGCAGCAGATGACGAATCACACCGATAAACAGACCTTGTCCGACAAAATCGGTAGAAAGCGGGTAGAACGGTTGGCACAGCGCTTGCGCAAAGAAGGCGGCGGCAGCTTGAGCGTCCGCCAACTCGACCGCTTCGAGCCTTGGGCGACGATACTGCTGGAAATATCGATACGGCCCAAAGGTTTGAGTATGGAAACCGGTGTCGACAAACTGCTGCAAAAAGAAGCGCTGCGCCGCAATATCGCGCTCGACGGCCTCGAGCGTTATACCGATCTGCCGGCTGCTTTCCGTGCGCTGCCCTTGGCGCGGATAGAGGAGCTTCTGGACTTTAACGACGTACACCGCGACCAGAGCGAGGCCTTGTCGCGCAAATTGTTCCAGCTTTATTACAGCCGCAACTACCCCGAGCTGGTGGCCTTGTCCGCCGACAGTTCCGCCTATTCGGTCGGATTGCCGCAGGAGAGCATAGATTTTTGGCAACACTGGATGGAGCAAGAATTGCTGGAAAAACGCAACCGGCGCTGGCTGCCCAAGCTGCTGGAGCAACTGCCGAAAAAGCGCTTGCTGGTGGCAGTGGGTTTTGGCCATCTGGCGGATGAGTCCGGCCTGATTGCCCAGTTGCGCCGACACGGTTACACGGTTACGGCAATAGAGGAGTGAGTAAGTAAGATGAATGATGAAAACCCGACCGATAAAACCGTTTACCTCTACACCGACGGTGCTTGCAAAGGCAACCCGGGAGCCGGCGGATGGGGCGTACTGCTGCGCTACGGCGCCCACGAAAAAACCTTGTACGGCGGCGAAGCGGAAACCACCAACAACCGCATGGAGCTCACCGCCGTTATCGAAGGCTTAAAAGCGCTCAAGCGTACCAGCCGGGTGGTGATTTGCACCGATTCGCAATACGTGAAAAACGGCATGGAAAGCTGGATACACGGCTGGAAACGCAACGGTTGGAAAACCGCCGCCAAAAAGCCGGTGAAAAACGAAGACTTATGGCGTGAACTGGATGAATTGGTCGGCCGCCATCAAGTATCGTGGACATGGGTAAAAGGCCATGCAGGCCATCCGGAAAATGAAAAAGCCGACGAATTGGCCAATCTGGGTGCCGCCAAGTTCGGCGGATAAGCCCTTATCAAGCAATGCCTGTCTGAAAAAATGTTTTCAGACAGGCATTGCTTTCGGTTAACGCTTATATTGAGACCTTTGCAAAACCCCCAGATGTGGATGCAGTTCAAGGCGTAGCAGCGCAGCGAGCGCAGACATAACATGGAGTTAGGCAAGCGAGCGAGCAGCACACAACGCAGAAATGTGCCGCAGATGGGGGTTTTGCAAAGGTCTCATATTGTCAAAAACCCAGTCAAATACCGGTTTGGCGCTTTATCTTCTAAATAAATCCACTATAATACGCCGACTACATCAGAATACACACATTCAATATGACCACGAATAACGAACGATTCATCCCGCCGGATTTCACCAACCACAGCCCGCTTACCTGGTATCAGGCCGCCTCTTCGCGGCCCGGATTCATCCATGATCCCTCGCAGCGCAAAGCCATCGAGTTTCTCGATAAATTGTGGACCGAACTGATGATGTTCAAACGCAAGCGCAACCGTTTTCTCGGTCGCAGCCTGCGTTCGCCGCAACTGCCCAAAGGCTTGTATTTTTACGGCGGCGTCGGCCGCGGCAAAAGCTTTTTGATGGATGTGTTTTACGGTTGCCTGCCCTACCGCCGCAAACGCCGCGTGCATTTCCATGCCTTTATGGCGGAAATCCACCGCCGTTTGCGCGAATTGAAAAGCGAGCAGGACCCGCTCAAATCGGTGGCCGCCGAAATCGCGCGCGAAACCCGAGTGTTGTGCTTCGACGAGTTTCACGTCAGCGACATCGCCGATGCAATGATACTCGGCCGCCTGCTGGAGAACCTGTTTAACGAAGGTGTGGTATTGGTCGCCACCTCCAACTACGCCCCCTCCGAGCTTTATCCGCAAGGGCAGAACCGCAGTAGCTTTTTGCCGACCATCGCCCTGCTGGAAGAAAAATTGACCATTTTGAATGTAGACAGCGGCGAAGATTACCGCTTGCGCAGCCTGCATTCGGCCGATGTGTTCTATATTCCCGCCGACGAAGCCAACGAACGCAAGCTCGCGGCCTTGTTCGATCGAATGACTGCCGGCCAGCAGCGTTTGGATAACGATATCGAAATCCTCGGCCGCCCGCTCACGGCAAAAGCGCATGCCGAAAAAGCGATTTGGTTTGATTTCAGAATGCTGTGTTTCGGCCCGCGTTCGCAAGCCGATTACCTTTATTTGGCCGAACGTTACGAAATCGTGTTTATTTCCGGTATCGAAAAACTGGATCCCACGCAACGTGCAGAAGCCCGCCGCTTAACCTGGTTGGCCGACGTATTCTATGACTACCGGGTTAAAATCTGCGCCAGCAGCGATATTCCGGTTCAGGAGATTTATACCGAAGGCGATTTCGCCCATGAATTTGTACGTACCGTCAGCCGTTTGGTGGAAATGCAGTCGGAAGAATATCTGGCGCTGCCGCACCTGACTTTGTCGAAAAAATAAATTGCCCGGCTGTACTTAGGCAAGATAAAAAATAATCGCCGAAAGCGGGTTAAATTGTTACAATAATGCCTGTCTGAAAAACCGAGACCTTTGCAAAACTGCCGGTTCCCGCTTAAACGGCATACCGCGGGCATTTTTGCAAAGGTCTCAATCTGTCAGACGTTAAAAATATCGAATCGAACGATTAAATCAAAGGAAACTCTCATGACCGTGCAACGCACTTTCTCCATCATCAAACCCGATGCCGTCGCCAAAAACGTTATCGGCCAAATCTACAGCCGCTTCGAAGAAAACGGTTTGCGCATTGTTGCCGCCAAAATGAAGCAACTGAGCAAAAAAGAAGCCGAAGATTTTTACGCCATCCATAAAGAGCGTCCTTTCTTTGCCGATCTGGTGGCTTTCATGACCAGCGGTCCGGTAATGTTGCAAGTATTGGAAGGCGAAAACGCCGTTGCCAAAAACCGCGAAATCATGGGTGCAACCAACCCGAAAGAAGCGGCTGCCGGTACCATCCGCGCCGATTTTGCAGATTCCATCGATGCGAACGCCGTTCACGGCTCCGACAGCTTGGAAAATGCAGCCATCGAAATCGCTTACTTTTTCAGCCAAAGCGAAGTTTGCCCGCGCTAACTTGTTGAGCGCTCTGCTCTGCAAATGATGACGAGGCTGCCTAAACCTTTTCCGTTTTAGGCAGCCTAAGGTTTTTCTTATTCCCGCAAACAGACGGCGGTATAGTACAATGCAAACGGCAAATTTCTGCCCACTGTTTTGCGAAATATCAAATAGATAGATGAAAACCAATTTATTGAATTACGATTTGCCCGCTTTAACCGAGTATTTCCAGAAAATCGGGCAAAAACCCTTCCGCGCCAAGCAAGTAATGCGTTGGATACACCAGGCCGGTGCCAGCAGTTTCGATGAGATGACCGACCTGGCCAAAGCTTTGCGCGCCGATTTGCAAGAGCATGCCGAGTTGGCGGTGCCGGCGTTGATGACCTCGCAGGAATCGCAAGACGGTACACGCAAATGGCTGCTGGACGTCGGTACCGGCAACGGGGTGGAAACCGTGTTTATTCCGGAATCGGAGCGCGGTACTCTGTGCATTTCCTCGCAAATCGGCTGCGCACTGGAATGTACGTTTTGTTCGACCGGCCGCCAGGGTTTCAACCGTAATCTGAGCGCCGCGGAAATCATCGGCCAGTTGTGGTGGGCCAATAAAGCCATGGGCGTTACCCCGAAAAACGAGAGGGTGATTTCCAATGTGGTGATGATGGGAATGGGCGAGCCGCTGGCGAATTTCGATAATGTGGTCACGGCGCTCAGTATCATGTTGGACGACCACGGCTACGGCCTGTCGCGCCGCCGGGTAACGGTGTCCACTTCCGGCATGGTGCCGCAGATGGACCGCCTCAAAGAGGCGATGCCGGTGGCCTTGGCGGTTTCCCTGCACGCGTCCAACGATACGGTGCGCGACGAAATCGTGCCTCTGAATAAAAAATATCCGTTAAAAGAATTGATGGCTGCCTGCCAGCGTTATCTGGTTAAGGCGCCGCGTGATTTTGTCACCTTCGAATACGTGATGCTCGACGGTGTCAACGACAAACCCCAGCATGCAAGGGAATTGCTGTCGCTGGTGAAAGACGTACCCTGCAAATTCAATCTGATTCCGTTCAATCCCTTCCCGAATTCGGGTTACAACCGCTCCAGCAATGAGAATATCCGGATTTTCCGTGAAATCCTGCAAGAAGCCGGTTTGGTGGTAACGGTACGCAAAACGCGCGGTGACGATATCGACGCCGCTTGCGGCCAGTTGGCCGGTCAGGTAAAAGACAAAACCCGCCGCCAAGAGAAATGGCAGCAGATTGCTTTGCAACAACACAATTGAGGGTAATATGAAAGCTTTATGGAAACCACTGTTGCTGGTGTTGGTGTTGGGTGCCTGTACCAGTACCGGTACCAAAAAACCGTCGGCAAAACAGCGTGCGGAAGAGGTATCGCAAATCAAAACCCAGCTCGCTATCGAATACATGCGCGCACGCGATTACCGTCAGGCTACCGCTACCATTGAAGAAGCCTTGCAATCCAACAGTAAAAACCAGAATGCCTGGCTGATTCGCGCGCAGATTTACCAGTTTCTGAAAGTGCCGGAGAAAGCGCAGGAAAGTTTCCAACGGGCACTGGAACTGAATCCGAACAGTGCGGAAATCAACAATAACTACGGCTGGTTCCTCTGTAGCGTACAGAATAATCCGAATGCCTCTATTCCTTATTTCGATAAGGCTTTGTCTGATCCTACCTATCCCAATCCTTATGTGGCCTATCTGAACAAAGGTATTTGCAGCGCTAAAATGGGGCAATATTCATTGGCGCAAGCCTACTTGGAGCGTTCCATCGCAACTTTGCCAAGCTTCGTCCCTGCCGTCAAAGAATTGGCGCGTACCAAGCTTTTGGCAGGCCAGATAGGTGAGGCAGAGCGTTATTTCAAACAATACCAGAGCAAAGTCGACGTGCTCACGGCCGACGATTTGCTGCTGGGCTGGAAGATTTCGCGTGCGGCCGGCCATACTCAGGCTGCTTACGAATATGAAGCGCAATTGCGCGCCAACTATCCGTATTCCGAAGAACTGCAATCCATCAGCGGCGGGCAGACACCATGAGCCAGAATACTTCTACGTCCAATCATTCTTCGGCACTTGAGTTGGGCCGCCTCTTGGCCGAGAAGCGCAACCAAAAAGGCATGAGCTTGGAAGAAGCGGCCACCCGCCTGAAGCTGGCGCCGGAAAAAGTGCGCGCTCTGGAAAAAGGCGATTACAAAGGCCTGCCTGAATTGGTTTATGTGCGCGGTTTTTTGCGTAACTATGCACGTTTGGTCGGCATGGATACGGCGGAGCTGAACCGCTATCTGGAAAGCGCGACACCGGTAGCCAGGCAGGATATGTCTATATTGGAGAAGGGCCCGCATCAGAAGGAATTGGCATCTTTGGAAAACCGCAAAAGCTTTTCCGGCTGGATTGCCGTTTTGCTGGCACTGGTGGCGGTAGGCGGCGGGATTTATTTCTGGCAGAGCAAATCGATTGCCCAACAGGAGCAGAAAGAGGCCACACAGTCGGCTTCTTCGGAGTTGGCGCAAACGCCGGCGCAAAACAGCAGCAGTAATGTGGCGGTGATTCCGATGACACAACCGCAGGCCAATCCTGCCTCGGCAACAGCGGCTTCGACAACGGTTGCCGCAGCTTCGGCTGCTGCGGCCAGCGGTGCGGAAGGCGAGCCGGTTATTGCGGCGGACGAACTGTATATCAAACCGCGTTACCGTACTTTAATGGTGGTAAAAGACAAAACCGGTAAGGAAGTGTTGAACGCGATTGTGGCGGGGGGTAGCGAGCAACGGTTTAGAGGCGGCGCACCTTATGACGTGCGTATCGGTTATGTACAAGGCAGTACAATCAATTATGGCGGCAAGCAGATCGATTTCGGTCCTTATATGGTCGGTCGCACCACCGCAGTTTTCAAGGCAGGCCAATAAACCATGAGCAACCCGAATTTGAAACGACGCCGCACCCATCAGGTGCAGATAGACCACATTACCATCGGCTCGGAAGCGCCGGTGGTGGTGCAGTCGATGACCAATACCGATACCGCCGATGCCGAGGGTACTGCCCGCCAGGTACAGGAATTGGCCGATGCCGGCTCGGAAATGGTGCGTATTACCGTCAACAGCCCGGATGCGGCGGCCAAAGTAGCCGAAATCCGCAGCCGGTTGGATGATGCCGGTTACAACACGCCGCTTATCGGCGATTTCCATTTCAACGGCGAGCGTTTGCTGGCCGAGTTTCCCGATTGTGCCAAGGCCTTGTCGAAATACCGGATTAACCCGGGTAATGTCGGTAAGGGGGCCAAGGGCGATGAGAAATTCGCTTATATGATCCGCACCGCCGCCGAACATGATAAAGCCGTACGCATTGGCGTGAACTGGGGTTCGCTGGATCAGAGTCTGGCCAAGCGCATGATGGATGCCAATCTGGCTTCGGCCAATCCGAAATCGCCCGACGAAGTGATGAAGGAAGCGCTGATTGTGTCCGCTTTGGAGTCGGCGCAAAAAGCAGTGGATTTAGGCCTGTCTGAAAATAAAATCATCCTCTCTTGCAAAGTCAGCTCGGTACAGGATTTGATTCAGGTATACCGCGATTTGGGCAGCCGTTGCGAATATCCGCTGCATCTGGGTTTAACCGAGGCCGGTATGGGCAGCAAGGGCATTGTGGCCTCTACTGCCGCTTTGTCGGTATTGTTACAAGAGGGCATAGGCGACACCATCCGCATTTCGCTCACCCCCGAGCCCGGCAGCCCGCGTACTCAGGAAGTCGTGGTCGGCCAGGAAATTCTGCAAACCATGGGGTTGCGCTCGTTTACGCCGCTGGTTACCGCTTGCCCGGGTTGCGGCCGCACCACCAGTACCGTTTTTCAGGAATTGGCGCGCGACATCCAGCAATATCTGCGCGAGCAGATGCCGGTATGGCGTTTGCAGTATCCGGGCGTGGAGAGCCTGAATGTGGCGGTAATGGGCTGCGTGGTCAACGGCCCCGGCGAGAGCAAACTGGCCGACATCGGCATCAGCCTGCCGGGTACCGGAGAAACGCCGGTGGCACCGGTTTATGTGGACGGCGAGCGCAAGGTGACGCTCAAGGGCGACAATATGGCCGCCGAATTTTTGCAGATCGTGCAGCAATATGTGGCCGACAATTACGGCGAAGGCGGTAAGAAACGCCAGCAAAATAAAATTATTCCGATTCAGACGCTTTAATTTCAGACAGGCATGGGTCTGTCTGAATATTCGTATTGGTTTTTTACAATGCCTGTCTGAAAAACTCAAATCATGATGTGAACAAAACAATGGGACAAAAAATCCAAGCCGTCAAAGGCATGAACGATTTGCTGCCGGTAGAGCAGCGCGATTTCAAACTGACATCCGCTTTCTGGCAAGCCTTTGAAGAAACCGTGGCGCGCTGTACCAAGCGCTATGCTTACCAGCAAATCCGCACGCCGATTTTGGAACAGACCGGTTTGTTCGTGCGCTCGATCGGCGAAGAAACCGATGTGGTCGGCAAAGAGATGTACACGTTTGCCGACTCCAACGACAAGTTGAGCCTGAGCCTGCGCCCGGAAGGCACCGCATCCTGCCTGCGCGCGGTAGTCGAGCACAACCTGTTGTATAACGGTCCGCAAAAATTGTGGTATATGGGGCCGATGTTCCGTCGCGAGCGGCCGCAAAAAGGGCGTTACCGCCAATTCCACCAATTCGGTGCCGAGGCTCTGGGTTTTGAGGGCCCCGATATCGATGCCGAAATCATCGCCATGTGCGCCGATTTGTGGCGCGAATTGGGCATCCTCGAACATTTGACGCTGGAAATCAACAGCTTGGGCAATAAAGAGGAGCGTGCCGCCCACCGCACCGCTTTGGTCGAATACCTCACCGGTTTTGCCGACCAATTGGATGAAGACAGCCGCCGCCGCCTGCACACCAATCCGCTGCGGGTACTGGACACCAAAAACCCGGCCTTGCAGCAAATGTGCGACGCCGCCCCGCGCCTGATTGATTATCTGGGAGAAGAGTCGCGCGCACATTATGCCGGTTTCAAAGCCTTTCTTGACGGCTTGGGCATTGTCTATACCGAAAACCCGCGGCTGGTGCGCGGTTTGGATTACTACAACCTTACCGTTTTCGAATGGACGACCGACAAACTCGGCGCACAAGCCACCGTATGCGGTGGTGGCCGCTACAACGGCCTGATTGAAGAATTGGGCGGCAAACCTGCGCCCGCCATCGGTTTTGCCTTGGGTATCGAGCGTTTGCTGTTGCTGGTGCAGGAATACGGCTGTCTGAAAGCAGACGACAAGCCCGATATTTACGCCATGCAGCAAGGTGAGGGTGCCGCTTTGCAACTGATGAAATACGCAGGCTTGCTGCGTGCGGCCGGTTGGAATGTCGCCCAGCACGCCGGCAGCCAAAGCCTGAAGGCACAAATGAAAAAAGCCGACGCCTCCGGCGCACGCTTTGCGCTGATACTGGCGCAAGACGAATTGGCTACCGGCAGGGTAACGCTGAAAGACATGGCTAAAGGCCAACAAGCCACCGTTTCCGCCGACGAATTATTAACCACGCTGCAACAATGGAAGAATCAATAAATGGCTGCACATCTGGACGAACAACAAGAATTAGACAATTTCAAACACTTCTGGAAAGGCTGGGGGCGCTGGCTGTTTGCCTTGTTGGTAGCCGGCGGTTTGGCTTATCTGGGTCATGCCTGGTATCAAAGCCACTTGGAAGATAAAAACAAAGAAGCAGCCGCACTGTTGGCACAAATGGTGGATAAGGCGCAAACCAGCACCGATCCCAAAGCATTGAATGCCGACTTGCAAAACCTGCAACAAAACTACCCGGCCAGTATCGCAACCGGACAAGCCACTTTTATGGCGGCTGCCGCAGAATTTGACAAAGGCAATTATCCTGCCGCCATCGCGCATTACAACTGGATTCTAAGCAACCAGAAAGACGCTTTCGTACAAGCACTGGCGGTGCAGCGGCTGGCGGTTACCCAGTTGCAGCAAAAGCAGTTCGACCAAGCCTTGAAAACCTTGGAAACTTCGGTGGATGCCGCTTTCAATGCGTTGATTCAAGAAACCAAAGGCGACGTGCTGGCGGCGCAAGGCAAACCTAAAGAAGCGCTGGCGGCCTATGAGGCGGCTTTGAATGCAACCGCGAAAAATGCGAATACCCGCGAATTGCTGGAAATGAAAATCCAGCAATTGAAATAAGATTGGAAAAGCCGGTTTGGAGCGACTTCAATCAAGTGCAATACGATATGCCTGTCTGAAAACATGGTTTCAGACAGGCATCTGTAATAAAATCAATATCTAAACCTAAACTATTGATTCGCAATAACAGCAGGCTGGCCGCTATGCCGGTCGGAGAAAGACAACACATGAAACCCACCATCGCACTGGTCGGCCGTCCCAATGTCGGCAAGTCCACCTTATTTAACCGCCTCACCCGCACCAAAGACGCACTGGTCGCCGATTTGCCCGGCCTGACCCGCGACCGCCACTACGGCCACGGCAAACTCGGCAGCAAGCCTTATCTGGTGGTGGATACCGGCGGCTTCGAGCCGGTGGTGGACAGCGGTATTCTGCACGAAATGGCCAAACATACCTTGCAGGCCATCGATGAAGCCGATGCGGTGGTGTTTTTGGTTGACGGCCGCAACGGCGTTACCCCGCAGGATAAAATCATTGCCGACCGTTTGCGCCAAAGCCCGCGCCCGGTATTTTTGGCGGTTAACAAAGGCGAGGGCGGCAACCGCGATGTGCTGGCCGCCGAATTTTTCGAGTTGGCACTGGGCGAGCCGCATGTGATTTCCGGTGCGCACGGCGATGGCGTTTATCATTTGATAGAGGATGTGCTGGAGCATTTCCCCGAAGCCGAAGAAGAAGCGCAAACCGCCAAACACCCCGTATTTGCCGTTATCGGACGGCCGAATGTCGGAAAATCCACGTTGGTAAACGCTATTTTAGGCGAAGAGAGGGTAATTGCTTTCGATATGGCCGGAACTACACGCGACAGCATCCACATCGATTTCGAGCGCGAGGGCAAGCCGTTTACCATTATCGATACCGCCGGTGTGCGCCGACGCGGTAAAGTAGAGGAAGCGGTTGAGAAATTCTCGGTGATTAAAGCCATGCAGGCGGTGGAAGCCGCCAATGTGGCGGTATTGGTGCTCGATGCCGCGCAAGACATTGCCGATCAAGATGCGACGGTGGCCGGTTTCGCGCTGGAGGCGGGCAGGGCGCTGGTGGTGGCGGTCAACAAATGGGACAGTGTGGATGAAGAGCGTAAAGAACAAATCAAGCGCGACATCGCCCGCAAACTTTACTTTCTCGATTTTGCCAAGTTCCACTATATTTCGGCACTCAAAGAGCGCGGTATCGAAGGTTTGTTCGACAGCATTCAGCAAGCCTATGATGCGGCCATGATTAAAATGCCGACCCCGAAAATCACCCGTGTGTTGCAAACCGCCATTGATCGCCAAGCACCGCCCAGAGCAGGGTTGGTGCGCCCGAAAATGCGTTATGCCCACCAAGGCGGCATGAATCCTCCGGTGATTGTGGTGCATGGCAACGCCTTACAGCACATTACCGATTCGTACACACGCTACCTTACCCAAACTTTCCGGAAAGCCTTTAATTTGCAAGGTACGCCGCTGCGTATCCAATACAACGTATCGGAAAACCCTTATGAAGAGGCGGAAGACAAACCCAAGAAAAAACCGTTGCGCCGCGTGGCCTTGAGCAACCGTATCGAAAAGCGGGAAAGCCGCAAAGAAGACAAAGAACGTTTCAAGAAAAAGCGCAAAGCCAGCGTGAAAAAACTGCAAAAGTAAATAGAGGTAAGATCACGATAAAGCTTATCGCTTACGTGGTCGGTCAGGTAACCAGCAAAAGTACTTGCAATGCCTGTCTGAATTGCAATAAGTTTATGATAAGGGGGCCAATCTAAAAATGTTTACATATATATTTTTAAAAACGGTTGTTAAAAAGAGGTAATCAAGGCTACAATCCGAGGGTAGTGCTATTAATTAGAACCATAATCAAATCATAATAACGGAGTATTCAAATATGACAGCTAAAGGACAAATGTTACAAGATCCTTTCCTCAATGCTTTGCGTAAAGAGCACGTACCGGTATCCATTTATCTGGTAAACGGTATCAAACTGCAAGGCCAAGTGGAATCTTTCGACCAGTATGTGGTATTGCTGCGCAATACATCGGTCACTCAAATGGTTTACAAACATGCCATCTCTACCATCGTACCGGCGCGTGCCGTCAGCTTGCAGCATGAAAAGCAAGCTGCTGCCGCTGCGGAAAGCAATCAATCAGCCGGTTAATTCCGTCGGAACGAAAAATGCCTTATCCGAGCGGTAAGGCATTTTTTATTGCTTTTGATGGCAGAGTAGTTTCTGTTTACAGAAAGAAACACCTGTCGGACTTTACCCGAATTAACGAATGAAATATCCCCGTATTATACTATTTGCATATGACTTGCCTCGTCTTGTTCTGTACAGGAAAGGCTGGGGAAAACATCAAAATCCAATCAGATAAAGGTGCGTTGAATACCACAGATGCCCGCTTGTCAAGACTGGTTTCAAGCAGCAAAATATTATAGTATTTTAATCATCACAAGTGCGCTTGCAGCCTGCTGCTGCAAGCGGATTCGTTTTCATAGCAAACTAGGATTTATCGATGAACGCAGCAACAGCCAATCTGAAAGTTACCAAGCGCGACGGCCGTCTGGAAGAGATTAATCTGGACAAAATCCACAGGGTTATTACTTGGGCAGCAGAAGGGTTGGACAATGTTTCTGTATCACAAGTAGAGCTGAAATCGCATATCCAGTTCTATAACGGTATCCGCACCGACGACATTCACGAAACCATTATCAAAGCCGCGGCGGATTTGATTTCGCAAGAAACACCGGATTACCAGTATCTGGCTGCGCGCTTGGCCATTTTCCATCTGCGCAAAATCGCTTACGGCCAATATGAACCGCCGCATCTGTTTGATCATGTGGAAAGATTGGCGGCGGCGGGTAAATACGATAAACATCTTTTGCAAGATTACAGCCGCGACGATTACGAGGCGCTGAACGCCTATATCGACCACGACCGTGACCTGACCTTCTCTTATGCCGCAGTCAAACAGCTGGATGGCAAGTACCTGCTGCAAAACCGCGTTACCCGCCAGATCTACGAAACCCCGCAGTTTCTCTATATTTTGGTGGCGATGAGTTTGTTTGCTAAATATCCGGAAGACACCCGCCTCGATTATGTGAAACGCTTTTACGATGCCGTTTCCACCTTCAAAATTTCCCTGCCCACGCCGATTATGAGCGGCGTGCGCACGCCCACCCGCCAGTTTTCAAGTTGCGTACTGATCGAATGCGACGACAGCCTTGATTCCATCAACGCCACTACTAGCGCGATTGTGAAATACGTTTCCCAACGCGCAGGCATCGGCATCAACGCCGGCCGCATCCGCGGTTTAGGCAGCGAAATCCGCGGTGGCGAAGCGCAGCACACCGGCTGTATTCCGTTCTTCAAAATGTTTCAGGCCGCCGTTAAATCTTGCTCGCAAGGCGGCGTGCGCGGCGGTGCGGCCACCTTGTTCTACCCCCTGTGGCACATCGAAGTAGAAAGCTTGCTGGTGTTGAAAAACAACCGCGGTGTGGAAGATAACCGCGTACGTCATCTCGATTACGGCGTGCAGATTAACCGCCTGCTCTACACTCGCTTGATTAAAGGCGGCGACATCGCCCTGTTTTCACCGCACGAAGTGCCCGGTCTGTATGACGCCTTTTTCGCCGACCAAGACGAATTCGAGCGTCTTTATATCCAATACGAGCAAGACCCCGCCGTCCGCAAGCGCGTGGTGCCCGCTACCGAGCTATTTTCGCTGTTGATGCAGGAGCGCGCCGGCACCGGCCGCATCTACATTCAAAACGTCGACCACTGCAATACACACAGCCCGTTCGACCCGAAAGTGGCGCCAGTGCGCCAGTCCAACCTGTGTTTGGAAATCGCGTTGCCGACCAAGCCCTTAAACGACATCAACGACGAGAACGGCGAAATCGCCTTATGTACCCTGTCGGCCTTCAATCTCGGCGCACTGGAAAGCTTGGACGAACTCGAAGGCTTGGCCGATTTGGCCGTGCGCGCGCTGGATGCCTTGCTCGATTACCAAGACTATCCTGTTAAAGCCGCTTATCACGCCACCATGAACCGTCG
>NZ_JAUNHL010000052.1 GCF_030523955.1 Neisseria sp. | reverse complement strand
TTGCCGTACTACTTGTACTGTCTGCGGCTTGCTGCCTTGTCTCGTTCTTATTTTAGTCGACTATAGGTTTTTCGGTACAGGCATTTATACTTTAATTCCAATAGGTTTACGGCTACAGCCCTATCCGCTGGCGCAGCCGAACGGAGCGCGGTTTTTCGGGGAGAAAGGGCAAAGCTGTTTGAGCAGCGCAGCTGCGAGTTTTTTGCCCGCCCGAAAAACCGTGCGCAGAGAGGGCAGTTTGCGCAGCAAACCTGCAACCGCGGCCATGAAGCGCAATGTGCAAGGTGGCGTAATGTACACTACAAGGCGGCATAAGTTGTGTGTTCAGTAGCTCGTAGGTTGAGTCGTTGGACCCAACACTTGTAAAAACCTCTGAAAACGTTGGGCCTGGCGACCCAAGCTACGCAACTGCAATCTCCACTGCCGCCAGTTCCTGATCCAGCGCCAACATCTGTGCATGCAGCGCATGCTTGCCCATCACACCATTGGCCAGCTCGTGCTCGGTCTGGGTTTGGGCCAAGCGGGTGAGGGTGATATTGAAACCGCCATCGGCATAAACGCGTTGGAAATAGGTGCCCAGATAATCGGGTTTGACCGGGCGGATGCGGCCGCCATGCTGCATATCGGTGCAAACGGTGTAGCAGCTTTCGCCGCCTTGTTCCATCAACAACACACACGGCGCGTGAACATAGCGGCCCAAACGCACCAGCGTGGTACGGAAAGCAGGGTCGTGCAGGCGGTTAAGAACCACGAAAAATACATCCTGCCCGGCTTCCAGGCTCCACACCTCGTAGCGGCGGTGCTCCAAATAGGCTTTCAAGCGTTGGCGGTCTTGCAGCCAGCGGCTGCTTTGTCCCGGCAAAACCGCGATGGCCGCCACATCATGCTCACATGCCTGTTGCTGCAATTGTCGGAAAACAGATTGGGTAAACAGTGGATAGGTGGTGCTCATATTCGCCTCCTGTATTGTGTTCGGATATAGTCATTTAAAATAAGAACGATACGGCGTTGCTGCGCCTTGCCGTACTATTTGTACTGTCTGCGGCTTGCTGCCTTGTCTCGTTCTTATTTTATTCGACTATAAGCCGATGGATAAACCATCGGCTTATCTGTGATTGATGATGGATACCCATTTAAAAATGAAACCCACAGCCATCATAGGCTGCCTGAAAACACGACAGAGATTCTGCGACTTCACTACGCTGCACGCAGAATGACGGGTTACGGTCATCCTGTGCGCAGTCGCAGGATCTTGCTCAAGCGCATACGCGTGATAAGGCAATATCGGCTTGGTGTATTTGAATGGGTATTACAACTGCAAACAGGTATTACAACTGCGCCAGCGCCGCGCGCAAAGCGTCCACCGTACGGTCGATGTTTTGCAGCTTGTCCAAACCAAACAGACCAATGCGGAAGCTTTGGAAATCGGCGCCTTCGCCCACCTGCAAAGGCACACCGGCGGCAATCTGCAGGCCCTGCGCGGCAAAGGCCTTGCCGTTTTGGATGTCGGCGCGGTCGGTATAGCTCACCACCACACCCGGCGCGGCAAAGTCCGCCGCCGCCACGCTGGCAAAACCGTGTTCGGCCAAGAGGGCGCGCACGCGGCGGCCCAATTCCCATTGCGCCTCTTTCAGGTTTTCAAAGCCCGCCGCCTCGGCTTCCTGCATGGCATCGCGCAAGCCGATAAGGGCATCGGTGGGCATGGTGGCGTGGTAGGCATGGCCGCCGTTTTCATAGGCTTCCATAATCGTCAGCCATTTGAGCAGGTCGCAGGCAAAGCTGTCGGAACGGGTGGCGCGCACGCGTTCCAGCGCCACGGCATTGAGCATCACCATGCCGCAGCAGGGCGAGGCGCTCCAGCCTTTTTGCGGCGCGCTGATCAGCACATCGATGCCCAAAGCGGCCATGTCCAGCCACACCGCGCCGGAGGCGATGCAGTCTATGACCAGCAAAGCGCCCACGGCATGGGCAGCATCGGCCAGGCGGCGGATATAGTCTTCGGGCAATATCATGCCGGAGGCGGTTTCCACATGCGGCGCAAACACCAGTGCCGGTTTGTGTGCGGCAATGGCGGCCTCCACCTCGGCAATCGGCGCCGGGGCGAAAGGCTGCTGCGGGCCGGGAGTCGGCTGTGCGGCCTGCATCACCACAATGTCTTTGCTCAGGCGGCCGGTTTCCAAAATCTGCGACCAGCGGAAACTGAAAAAGCCGTTGCGCACCACCAGGCAGCGCTGTCCCTGCACCAGCTGGCGCGCCACGGCTTCCATGGCATAGGTGCCGCTGCCGGGTACAATCACCGCCGCCTCGGCGTGGTACACGCGCTTGAGCAGGGCGCTCAAATCGCGCATGGCCGTTTGGAAACGGGCCGACATATGGTTCAGCGCGCGGTCGGTATAAACCACGGAATATTCCAGCAAACCGTCGGGGTCGATATGGGCATGCAATCCGCTCATCAGAATCTCCTTGTGTTCTTAAGGTGGGAACGGGCGCGATTTTAGCAGAATGCGCAGCAGACGGAATATGCGTGGGAGCGCTACAATACGTCTGGCGGCAGATATGAAACATAGCGCCGCAACGGCCCGATGGCGGCCGGGGATACAGGAGCAGAACGTGGCCAAAAAATTTCCCATCCACCCCAAAAATCCGGAACGTATTTGCTGGGGATGCGACAAATACTGTCGTGCAGACGATTTGCAATGCGGCAACGGTTGCGAGCGCATCCAGCATCCGTGCGAGTTGGCCGGAGACGAATGGTTCCGGCAAGGCGACTGGAGCAATTTGTTGAGCGAGGCGCAGTTGCTGGAACTGGGATTGAAAACAACGGCCAAACCGGCCAAACCGCATATCCGCCTGGGCTTGAAACGCAAGGCGGATTAGGGAGTATGCGTTATGGGCAAAACAAAAGGCTGCCTGAATATTTTCAGGCAGCCTTTGCTCTTGTGTCTGGTGGAGGCGGGGGGAATCGAACCCCCGTCCGAAAGTCCTCTACAAAGCGTTCTACATACTTAGTCGTGTCTACTTAAAATCTTATTCCCCTTGCGCCGGCAGACAGGCTCGCGGGAAACCAGTTACCTTAAATCTTATTCCGTACCAAGTAACCCGGCACGAAACCAGCCAATGTAATTGACGTTGCCGTAGGTGTTACCCTACACAGCCCATCGGCCAACTGTTGCAACGGCAGGCCTTAAGCGGCCAGTGCGTAAGTTTCGTCGTTTGCGACTATTTAGATTCAGTGTTTTACGGGAATCTGAGACCCCGGTATGCCCGCATCTGCTTCGCAACCCCCGTCGAAACCAAGGTCGCCCCCAGATAGCAAGAGCTGATTATACGCCAAAGGGCGTTAAATTGCCAGTTTGCCGTTTGCGGGTATAATGCCTGTCTGAAAACAAAACAATCAAGAGGGATGGTTTATGTACGACGTTAATACGCATGATGTGCGCCGTTTTTTCGCCGATGTCTGGCAAAAGCGTTTGGCACCTTTGCAGCTGGATGCTTTGCAGCAGAAGGCTTTGCGCATTATCGAGGCACATCCTGAGTATGGGCGTTATCTGGAAAATATCGAAGATTATCTGGATAAAAACTGGACGCCGGAAGAGGGCGAGAGTAATCCGTTTTTGCATATGTCGCTGCATCTTTCGATACAGGAACAGGTAGCTATCGACCAGCCGCCGGGCATCCGCGCCATTCACGAGCAGTTGTGCGCCCGTTATAACGGTGATTGGGTGAAAGCGGAACACGATATGATGGAGGCGTTAGCGGAAACCATTTGGGAAGCGCAGCGTTTTGGCCGCGGCTTGGATGTGAACGCTTATATGACGCGCTTGCGCAAGCTGGTAGGCTTGGGGCAGGAGGATGATGCCCGCATCAATCCGCATGAGGTTGGTTTGTCGGATAAAATCAGCGGCCGCTAATTGTTTTGTTGCAAGGCGGCTGCTATACGGAAAAATTTATTTTTGCCACAAGGCAAAAGTGGCATCAGAACAATAGTTTGGTTGTTGGATTGTGATTAATGCCTGTCTGAAAAAATATAGATCGATTTAATCGGTATGACTTTTTCAGACAGGCATTTGTTTATTCCGCTTCGTTAATCCAAGCTTGTTGCACGGCCTCGAGGATTTTCTCGCCGCTGCGGGCGGGGTCATCGTCGAAATCGGGCAGAGCGAGAATGAGTTCGCGCAATTGGGTGAAACGGATGGTTTTCGGGTCGATATCGGGGTGGTTGTCGTACAACTCTTCGGCGATACGTTGGGTGTCTGTCCATTTCATGATGTGTTCCTTGGTTGGTCGGATTTAGTGATGCTCACGTGCATGGTTGATGGTGTATTTGGGAATTTCCACCACCAAATCTTCATCGGCCACAATGGCCTGGCAGCTTAAGCGTGAGTCGGCTTCCAAGCCCCAAGCTTGGTCGAGCAGGTCTTCTTCAATTTCGCTGGGCTCCTCCAAGCTGTCGAAGCCTTTGCGTACAATTACGTGGCAAGTGGTGCAGGCGCAGGATTTTTCGCAGGCGTGTTCGACGTCGATATCATGATCCAATAAGACATCTAAAATGCTCTCGCCTACGGGAGCGTTTTCAATAACGGTGCCTTCGGGGCATAGAACGGCATGGGGGAGGATGGTAATTTTCGGCATGTGTGTTCCTGTTTCGTATCCGTATTTTTGTTTAAATCTCTTCAATTTTCTGGCCGGTAAGCGCACGCTGAATATTGCGGTTCATCCGTTTGCCGGCAAAATCATCGGTAGCAGTGCCCAAGGTGGCTACGGCTTGGCGGATTTCATCTGCAGCCATGCCTGTCTGAACGGTTTGTTCGACGGCAAAAATGGCGGCCTGAATGTTTTGTAATTCGCTTTCGGTTAATAAATCGCTGTCTAATTCCAGTGCGGTTTTAACCGCGGCTATCAAGCCCTCGGCCTCTACGGTTGCTTCGGCGCGTGCGCGTGCGGCCATGTCGTCCGAGGCGTTGGACATGCTTTCTTTCAGCATACGGGTAATGGTGTCGTCGTCCAAACCGTAAGAGGGTTTGACTTCAATCTGAGCCTGCACGCCGGTAGACTGTTCGCGTGCCGACACCGATAACAATCCGTCGGCATCCACTTGGAAGGTAACCAGGATGCGTGCAGCACCGGCCACCATCGGCGGAATGCCGCGTAAGGTGAATTTTGCAAGGCTGCGGCAATCCGCCACCAATTCGCGCTCGCCTTGTACCACATGGATGGTCATGGCGGTTTGGCCATCTTTAAAGGTGGTGAATTCCTGCGCGCGGGCAGTGGGCAGTGTGCTGTTGCGGGGGATGATTTTTTCCACCAATCCTCCATAGGTTTCAAGGCCTAGCGACAAAGGGGTCACATCCAGTAGTAACCATTCGTCATCATTTTTATTGCCGGCCAGCACATTGGCCTGCATGGCGGCGCCTAAAGCGACGACTTGATCGGGATTGAGGTTATTGAGTGGCGTTTGGCCGAAGAAGGTGGCGACTGCCTGCTGTACTTGCGGCATACGGGTGGCACCGCCCACCATAATCACGCCTTTAATATCGGCTTTGCCTACGCCCGCGTCTTTCAGCGCCTGCTTCACCGGCTCGATGGTTTTGGCGACCAAATGTTGGGTAAGGTTTTGGAATTCTTGGCGGGTAACGGTATAGCTGATTTCTCGGCCGTCGGACAGCGTAGTTTGGATGGTGCTGCTGTTGTCGGTGGTTAACGATTCTTTGGCGGCGCGGGCGAGGCTGAGCAACAATTGGCTGTCTTGCTCGTTGAGCTGAGAGAGCTGGTTTTGTTCGAGCAAGTGGCAGAACAGGCGGTGGTCGAAATCGTCGCCGCCCAAGGCGCTGTTGCCGCCGGTGGCTTTTACTTCAAACAGGCCTTTGGATAATTGCAGTACGGATACGTCGAAGGTGCCGCCGCCGAGGTCGTACACCACAAACGTGCCTTCGGATGCGTTGTCCAAACCGTAGGCGATGGCGGCGGCGGTCGGCTCGTTGAGCAGGCGCAATACGTTCAAACCGGCCAACCGGGCGGCATCTTTGGTGGCTTGACGCTGGGCGTCGTCGAAATAGGCAGGTACGGTAATCACTGCGCCGACAAGATCGCCGCCGAGCGCATGTTCAGCACGTTCTTTGAGGGTGCGCAGGATTTCGGCGGAAACCTCAATCGGCGTTTTTGCGCCTTGGCGGGTTTGTAATTCGATGATGCGCCCGTTGTCTCCAAAGCGATAAGGCAACTGGGCGGCCGGAATGTCCTCCAGTTTTCGACCGATTAGACGTTTGGCCGAGCTGATGGTGTTGAGAGGATCGATTTTCTGAGCACGCAAAGCGTCGTAACCGGTTTCGATGCGGCCTTTTTCACAATAACGCACCACAGAAGGCAGCAATACCCGTTCTTGTTGGTCGGCAATGCACACGGCACTGCCGCTTTTTACCGTAGCAATCAGGCTGTTGGTCGTGCCCAAATCGATGCCGACGGCTAAACGGTGTTGGTGGGGAGCGGCTGATAAGCCGGGTTCGGCGATTTGCAAAAGTGCCATAGTGGGTGTTGCCTTAGAGGTTAATTTTTATCGTCCGCATTTTAGCAGAGGGCGATTGTTGAGTAAATTAGTAGGATTTAAATAGGATGGTTTGAACTAAAAGAAGAGAGGGGAAGAAATAGACGGTGAGCCTGGCATCATCAATTGCTTATCTTAGGTTTGTTGACGCAACGCAACGGCGGTGTTGGGTATTTTGGGTGAATAGACCTTACTATATTTAAAATAAAAATAGTCTAATTAATAGGTTTTATCTATAGTGTCTTTGAATTTATGAATAAGCTGAATATTGAAGCTTGAGTGTCATTCGGGCGGCCAAAATAGCAAGTTTTAGAATGGGGGAAACATTAAATAGAAAGATTGCAAGATGTTTAATAAAATAAGATACTATAAATTAGAAAATTAATAAGAAGGGGAAAAACGTGAAACTGTTGATAATAAGTATCTGCTGGCTTCCGATGGTTTGCTTGGCTGCTCCATCCATTATGCTAGCGAAAGAATATCGTCAGCAAAACATAAAAGGCTGGCTAATGAGCGAAAAGCTTGACGGTGTGCGTGCTTATTGGGATGGCAAACAATTAATCAGCCGACAAGGCTATCCGTTTACGCCGCCCGCTGATTTTACCCATAATTTCCCGCCTTATCCTTTGGATGGCGAGTTATACAGCAAACGCGGTGATTTTGAATATATCTCAGCTACTGTACGTAAAAGTAATGGTGACTGGGCAGGTATTAAACTGCATGTATTTGACGTTCCTAAAGCAGCCGGTCGTTTGGATGAACGCTTGGCGGTTATAGAGCAACGCATTGCGCTGTTTCCTGCCAATATAGTAGTGATTCCGCAAATTCCCATCAAAGAAACCTCCGAAGCAGAAGCCTATCTGAATAAAATTGTGGGTGAAGGCGGGGAGGGAGTTATCTTGCGCAATCCCGAGCCCCCCTATGCCGGTGGCCGCAGTAGCGATTATCTAAAATTAAAGCCGCAGCAAGATGCCGAATGTACGGTGACAAAGCATCATGAGGGTAAAGGTAAATATGCCGGAAAGTTGGGAGCGATAAGTTGCCGCAATGAAAATGGCGATTTTAAAATCGGCAGTGGTTTTAAAGATGCAGACAGGAATAATCCGCCACCTATCGGTAGCATTATTACTTATCGGCATCGCGGTTTTACTGAAAAAGGTCTGCCGAGGTTTGCTACTTATCTAAGAATACGTAGTGATCGCTGAAATATATAGCGGATTTAATTAATTTTCGATACAAGGCAGCAAGCCACAGACAGTACAAATAGTACGGCAAGGTGCAGCAACGCCGTAGCGAAAGTTAAGTTAATCCGCTATAAAATAGAGCTATGGCCTTGCCTGAATCGGTAAACTATCATATAATTTTTCGTTCAAGGAAAGGTGGATGAGTGGTTGAAGTCGCACGCCTGGAAAGCGTGTATACGTTAATAGCGTATCGAGGGTTCGAATCCCTTCCTTTCCGCCAGATTTAATTGTAAAAAATTGATATTTATAATTAATTTCTAGGTTGTAAATATTGTATGTACCAGAAAAAAGCCAGTGATTGATTACTGGCTTTTTTTGTGGCCGCTTCGCAAGTTAGAGCAATATACTAATTTTAGAGGCCTTTGCAAAACCACTTTTCAAAACCAATAGCGGAAACGATAAAGTACCGTTTCGGCTGCTTCGGTGTAGGAAAAGATTGGATTGTTTACGCATAATAATAGTGTTCTTCTATCTACAAGCTTTTTATCCCAAGGGCTTAGGAAGCAAAATCACCAAATATAGTGATAAGCTTCTGAAATAAAATTAAAAAATAAGTATCAAAAGTGCAGTAAAATTACCTAGCACAAATTTCGTCAGCTCCTGCGGCTTTTCTTTCACCTTAGATTTAACCACTTCCGATATTGCCAAGCTGGCAGGAATCAGTGCCAGAAGCCTCAACAGCCTGTACCTGAAGTGCGTCGGCGTTTGGCTGACGAATGCGAACAGCACACGCCTTTCTACGGCACTGCAGAGAGTACATCACGGCGGTAATGAGTTTACCCGAGGTATGCAACATATCCCACGGCATCGAATCCTTTGGAGCATACCAAAAGCATCGCTTGGTGCAATTTAACGGGGTGCCGAAGCATATGCTTTTACTTGCATTTATAAAGAAACACCGGTTTTCGCTTCAACCACCGACATGATGATCTGTATAAAGTGTGCCATTGAAAATATTGCGGGAAGATCCTTTAAAATAAATTTTGCTTCTGGGACTCCCAAATCATTGATTGGCTTTACTGCTCTTTACATGGTGTAATTGGTTTGATAAAAATAATTTATGCATGAAAATCGATACATACATGCTTGAATGTTGATAAATAAGAATTTATGTCGTTTTTTTGCGTCAATTAGAATGATATGGCGAGATGGATCCAAAGAAATAACAAATATTCTTGACGAAATTTGGTGGAATTATTAAGCTTCCGGCAACTTGATTGCAAAAAATTACTAAAATTAATTGATTGCTAACTAGTTTTGATATTTGGGGAATTTAAAAGAAAAATAAGTGGCTCATCATTAAAATGGTTGAAAGCCAATCAAATCAAGATATATTCTTGATTTTATTAAGTAATTGAACTGTTCGACCTCTACAAATTTTGGAGATACCTTCATGAATACTAAAAAAATGCTGCCTTTAATTATTACCACTTTGTTTACTGCCCCTGCAGTTTGGGCGGCTGATAACGCCGAAAGTCTTAATATCAATATGGATAAACAGACTGCCGGCAAGGCAGTGGCACAAGATTATGTTAACTCGGGAGCAGACACCGTCCGTACCGATGAGGCGCTGATTGAATATGGCCGCTTCAAAATGACCGGTGCGGCGCGTGTGCGTGTGGATGGCGGCGATACTGCGAGCTCTTACGCCGGTCAAGCCGATCAGCCTAGTGATACTGTCAGCCATTTTAATATTGAAGTTTTCCCGTCTTTGCGCGTATATAAAGATTGGCGTGTAACCTCGCAATTGGAATCGCAAATTAACTTGGAAGATTTCAGCCGCAATGGGGAGCGTGGTGTGAACATGACCAAATTGTGGGCAGGCGGTACGGTTTATGACAAAGTAAAGGCGCGAGTGGGTAAATTTGGTGCCTTCTCTTCTTACGGTCGCGTATTGGATAACGAAATTACCGGTGCTGAATTATTCTTTGATTACAAATATCCGACCAAAGTATCGGCAGGCCTTGTTACCAAGCATTTCAACGACAACCCTTGGGGGGTGGAAGCTCATAAATCCGGTATTTATGCGGTACAATCGGTGTTGCCGCTGGCTAACGATCGCGCCCATATTGGCGGTACTTACGTTTTTGTTAATAATGTGAACAACCAAGGTAACCGTGACCACGCAAGTTTCGGTGAAATTGGTTTTGATTTCAAACCGATTGACGACGTAACCGTGATGGCAGCCTATAGCCGTTCCAATTTGGATGTGAAAGACAGTGCGGGTGATGATGTTCAGAAGCACGGTGTTTTTGCAGAAGTGAAATATAAAAATGCTGATTGGAACGTGCGCAACTCTTATGACGTTTATGTGAATTACCGTAATGTGGGTGCGATGTCCGGTATTTCTTCGGTAAATGACTACAGCAAAAACGTGAAAGGCTTCCAAGTAGGTGCCGATTATGTTTTATTGAAAAACTTGAAACTGGGTGCTTTCTACTTAGCTGGAAAACAGGTTAACCCGACAGTGGGCACTGAGAAACAAGATGTCAATGTTTGGCGTGCCCAAGTGGAATATAAATTTTAATTCTGCTGGTTCGGTTGACAGAAGAATGCCTGTCTGAAGGTTTCAGACAGGCATTTTTTATGGCTGTCTGATGATTTAGTAGATTGCATAAGGCTATAGCAAAAGTGAAGTAGATCTACTATAGCGGATTTAATTAACTTCCGGTTATGGTCGCTTTTTATGCCAAAAATAAATTTCTAATGAAGATAGCTCTTAAAGAAAAAATGCCTGTCTGAAATATTTTAGCTTCGCTGAAACACTTAAGCTTGTTTTCAGGCAGGCATTTTTATAGTGAAACGGCTTGTTTAACAACAATTTCGTCATAACCGGGTTTGAATGAAAAGTTATTTGGGATAACCGATTGCATCTAACCCAGCCAGTTTTTCCATTGCCTTTTGATAATCTTCATCGCTTAAGCGGGTTTGGCGGATTTGATAGACGGTTTTCCCGTCTCGTTCCACAGGGAAAATTTGCCACAAACCTTGTTGGTGGTATTGTTGCAGAATCAGTTTCAATAATTCGTTGGTCGGGGTATGCGGATGCTGTTCGCCTATGGCGCGGCCGATGGCATTGTTGCGCAAATCCGTGCTTTCATCGGCATTGTAGAGTTTGTTGAATTCGGTTTGCTCCTCGCTGGGAGGCGTGTTATTTTTCTCATAAGCATCACCGGCTAACTTAGCCAGTTTGCTGCTGAATATTGAAGTAATGGAAGCCTGCCATAGGGTATGACGTATGGCATTGACTTGGGTGCCGCGGCCGTCGCGATTGACAGTGTCATCCAAACCCAAGGCTAAGGAAAAGCGTACCGCATTGCTGGTGAGGTTGTCGGCATCGTTTTTTTTCATGCCGATACGCCAAGCGGCAACCGGATGGTTGAGGGCAAAACGAATAATTTTCTCTTTGCGGCTGGCAGTGGGTGCGGCGGGTTGGCAAGCACTTAGTGATAATAAGGACAGCAGGCTAATCAGGGTAAGGCGTTTAACTAATGTCATTGTGGTTGTTTATATGAATAGAAAATGAATCAAATCAGGAATGCCTGTCTGAAAAAAACGTTAGGGCAGCGCTGCTTTGATTTCTTGGCGCAGTTTGTTGAGGAAGCGGCCTTGGCGTACGAGCTGCCCCGCTTCTTCCGATTGTTGGGAGGCAAAAGCACGGCCCAGATCGGCAAACAAGTTTTGTTGTTCGGCAGCAATTTCTTTATCTAATTTAAGTAAAGCGGCTTCGTTACCGTCGCTGCGGCCATCCTCCAGCGCTTCTCTCCATTCCATTTGCTGCATTAAAAATTCGGGGGCAAATCCGGTATGCTCGGGTGCATCGGCATCAATTCCCTGACTTTTTAATAGATAGGCGGCTCGGTCGATGGGAGAAATCAATGTGCGGTAAGCGTCGTTGAGTGTGGCGGCCATCATCACTGCCTGTTTTTGTTCGAAAGAAGATGCGGCGGCAAATTTATCCGGATGGAAGCGGGCGGCCAGCCGGCGGTAAGTTTGCTCAATGGTTTCGTTGTCGATATCGAAAGCGGGAGGAAGCTGGAAGAGTTCGAAATACTGCGTCATGATAAAATGTGTGTATAAAAATTACGGACAGTAGTGTATGGCGTAAGCGACAGATAGGCAAGAAGAAATTGGTTGGCTTTGCAACAATTTCCTTAATTTTAACGCGTAAAAACAGTTTGCCAGCCGCAGGTTTTTCACTAAAATTACAACTTTTGCCGTTTTCACTTATAAGATTCAGATTATGGGCTTCAAATTAACGCCGATTGATGTGGTCGACAGCATTAATCAGGAAGATTTCCGCAAATATTATCTTAAACCGCGCCGTCCGCTGGTGATTAAAAGCATGAGCAAAAACTGGCCGGCGTATGAAAAATGGTCGATGGATTATATGAAAACAGCCATCGGCGATATTACGGTACCGCTGTATGACAGCAGCAAAGCTGATCCTGCGGCGCCGATTAATGCGGCTACTACCGAAATGAAATTTGGCGATTATATCGACCTGATACAGCGCGAACCTACCGATTTGCGTATTTTCCTGTTTGATCCCATCAAACACGCGCCTTCATTGCTGAATGATTATGTGTTTCCCAAAGATTTGATGGGTGGTTTTCTCGATAAATACCCGACCATGTTTTTCGGCGGTATAGGATCGGAAACCTTCTTGCATTACGACATCGACATGGCGCATATCTTCCATACCCATTTCGGCCGTAAACACATTATTTTGTTTGATTACAAATGGAAAGAGCGGCTCTACCGCATTCCCTACGCCACTTACGCGCTGGAGGATTACAGCGTGGAAGCGCCCGATACCGAACGCTTCCCGGCATTGGAGGGGGTAGAAGGCGTGGAATGTTACCTCGAATACGGCGACACCTTGTTCATGCCTACCGGCTGGTGGCACTGGATGAAATATCTCGACGGATCCTTCTCTCTTTCCCTGCGCGCCTGGGACGAAAGTTGGGCGGTAAAAGCGCATAGTTTGTGGAATCTGACTGTACAACGTAAGTTTGACAACATGATGAAAGCACGATACCGCCAGCGCTACATGACATGGAAAGAAGGCTTGGCGGTGAAACGGGCGAATGAAGCGCTTGCTAAGGGGCTGCCGCGTTAAGCGTTAAGGTTGAAAAATGCAGACGATGAATCCTTATCCTTTGTTGGAAGCCGCTTTATTGGCTGATGATGCCGATGAAAAATGCCGGTTGGTAACGAAGTTGGCGGCTGAGGTTGCGGCTTCGGAGTCGTTTGAACGCAGCAACAGCCAAGCTTTGGATTTCCGCTTGGCAGGCCATCCGGCCAAACCGCAATTGGTAGCGCCTTCTGCTTTGGCGCAACGGAAAATCACTACTCCGCAAGGTTACGGTGCGCTCTTGCATTCTATTTGCCACATTGAGTTTAACGCCATCAATCTGGCGCTGGATGCGGCCTATCGTTTTCGCTGCTTGCCCGATGCTTTTATTGCTGATTGGATAACGGTGGCCAAGGAAGAAGCCGAACATTTCAGCCTGATGAGAAACCGCTTACGCCATTTCGGCTATGATTACGGCGATTTTGAAGCGCACGGCCATTTATGGGAAATGGCCTATAAAACGGCTTTTGATCCTTTATTAAGGATGGCGCTGGTACCGAGGGTGCTCGAAGCACGCGGATTGGACGTAACGCCCGGTATACGCGCCAAAGTAGCACAGCAGAACGATACGGCTACTTGTGAGGTTTTGGATATCATCTACCGCGATGAAGTCGGCCATGTGGAAATCGGTAACCGGTGGTACCATTATCTATGCCAAGTGCGCGGTTTGGAGCCGGTAAGCCTGTTTCGCAATTTGTTGGCGCGTTATGACTTGTTTGTGTTTCGCGGTTATGTGAATTTGGAAGCTCGCGAACGGGCAGGTTTTAGTCGTTTCGAGCTGTCGATGTTGGAAAATTTTGAAGAAAGCATGCGGTCAACGCAGCAGCGGCCAATAGCTGTTTGATGTTCTTAGATAATTGGATTTCCCAATATTTTATAGCGGATTCACTTAACTTTCTCTACGTCGTTACCACTTTAGCGGCAGACAAAATCGTTTTCTTCACGCTTTGGCGCAGCGGAGCCTTCGCGAAAGTTAAGTGAATCCGCTATAGTTCGAAGAAAAGCTGCACCTTGTATAGATAAGGTACAGCTTTATTTTTTCAGACAGGCATTGCGCCTGTATCCGAAAATCACTTTTTTATTGAGCAGCGGGAATGACTTCTTCTTTTATTTGAGAAGGTAACTGTGGTGCGGCTTTCTCGTTGCGGTGGCTGTTGATATAAGTCGGTACGCCCGGTTGCGGCTGCATACCGATTACCGAAATCACCACACGCCGATTGGGCATATTGCAAGCATCCAGCCCGGTTTTATCGCGCTTGAAGCGAAGGGCGCAATCGGAAACCACCAAATCTTGTGAGCCGCGGCCTTCAGTGCGGATAATATCGGCCGGAACACCGCTTCTTTGCAGCATGGCTGCTACCGATTGGGCGCGTTCGAGTGACAAGGCCTGATTATCGGAGTCATTACCGACGGGATCGGTATAACCGATAACGTTTACTTGACGGATATTGGGCAGGTCGTTGCTGATTTCGCCACCGGCGGTTTGCACTTGAGCCTGGCCTTTTACCGACAAATCGGATTTGCCGATAGCAAATAAACTTTGGGCATCCAAAGTATATTTTTTCAGCTCCTGAGCTTGCGGTGTAACGGGCGGCGCTGCTTGAGTTTTAGGCGTATTTTTAATGGCGACATATTCCCAGCCGTGCGGAACAGATTTATCGAATGTTTCAATTCGGGAATATTGGCAGCCGCCGAGTACGGCAAGGGCAGAGAGTGCAACAAGTGCTTTTTGTGGTTTGAAAATCATAAGGAACTCCTGTGCTGATGAAGTTGCGAGATAAAATGGCATAAGCAAACACAAATGTCCCCGTTTTGTAGATAGTCTATCGACACGTATTATCTTAAAATATTGTTAAATATTACCTGAAAAAAATTGTTAAGACTAGATAAGCGGTTCTTAAAATCATAGCGGACAACCGATATGCCTGTCTGAAAAACAGTCATATTTCACAAAATTGAAAGGAATTCCTTTGAAACCGAAAGCATTTTTGAAACTGGCAGCATCGGTATTGCGCCGCTTGGATGCCATATTGCCGCCCGAGCAGAAAGCGCCGGATTGGTCGGCGCTGGCCTACCGTTGGCAGAGCGTGGGCAAAAAAGGCATTCTGGAAAGCCTGCCGCGGCCACACACATTTCCGTTAAACCGCTTGGCGGCGGTTGGCGGGCAAACTGAGCGGTTGGTGCGCAATACCGAGCAGTTTTTAGCCGGCCGTCCGGCCAATAACGTATTGATGAGCGGCGCGCGCGGTACCGGCAAATCCTCGTTGGTTAAAGCTCTTTTGCATGATTATGCGGATCAGGGGCTTCGTTTGATCGAAGTGGATAAAAGCGATTTGGCGACCTTGCCGTTTTTATTGGGCGTGCTCAACGGGCGGCCGGAGAAATTTATTGTGTTTTGCGACGATTTATCGTTCGAGCAAGGCGAAGACGGTTACAAAGCGCTGAAAACCGCGCTGGACGGCGGTTTGTCGCAACGCAGCGATAACGTATTGGTTTATGCCACTTCCAACCGCCGCCATCTGATGCCGGAATATATGGACGAAAATCTTGCCGTTACCGGCGAGCGGGGCGAAGTGCATCCGAAAGAGGCAGTAGAGGAAAAAGTATCTTTATCCGACCGCTTCGGTTTATGGCTGAGTTTTTATCCTTTCGATCAAAACGACTATCTCAAAGCGGTGGAAAACTGGCTGGAAGATTTCGGTTTGCCGTTTGACGAAACCGCCCGCCAAGCGGCTTTGAACTGGTCGCTGATGCGCGGCAGCCGTTCCGGCCGCGTGGCTTGGCAGTTTGCCTGCGATTGGGCCGGCCGTTTGCCGGAAGATAGAACAGAAAATTAGTACGCGATAAAAATGCCTGTCTGAATATTTTTCAGACAGGCATTTTTATTGAAGGCGGGAAAAATAGCCAAAAGCCGCCGTTTCCAGCAGTCTTTGTGCTGTTGGCCGGATTAGAGGATACCGGTAGCAACCAAAATAATAATGGCAACGGCTGCTAGCAAAGGCAAACAGATAAAAAAGGCGATCGTCCCTATAAAGACCGTAACAAGACGAATGATTGTCGGACACATGGTAATCCCCGTTGGCTTGAAAAAATACCGAAAAATCTCGTGCTTAAATATTAGTATGAGAGACACGGACAAGGTAAGCGGCGTATTGGCAAAGTTGATCCAAAACGGTCGACCCTATCGGGGCAAGCACAAGTATTGATGACACGCGCTAAAGCAGTGGATAAATGCCTGTCTGAAAAATATTCAGACAGGCATTTGCTATAATCTGAATTTTCCGCTAATCCATCAACAGGCCGCCTTATGCAAGTTATCGAATATCCCGGATCCCCTTTCAAACTGCACCAGCCTTTCCCACCCGCCGGCGACCAGCCCACCGCCATCGCCGGCCTGCTCGAAGGGCTTTCAGACGGCCTTTCCTACCAAACCCTGCTGGGCGTAACCGGCTCGGGCAAAACTTATACGATGGCCAACGTGATTGCGCAGAGCGGCCGTCCCGCCATCATCATGGCGCACAACAAAACGCTGGCGGCGCAGCTTTATGCCGAGATGCGCGAGTTTTTCCCCGAAAACGCGGTGGAATATTTCGTGTCTTACTACGATTACTACCAGCCCGAAGCCTATGTGCCCAGCCGCGATCTGTTTATCGAAAAAGATTCGGCGATTAACGAACACATCGAGCAGATGCGCCTTTCCGCCACCAAAAACCTGATGACGCGCAACGACGTGATTATCGTCGCCACCGTTTCCGCCATTTACGGCATCGGCGACCCCACCGAATACCAACAAATGGTGCTGTCGGTAAAAGAAGGCGACACGCTCAGCCAGCGCGACATCATCTCCACCCTCGTTTCCATGCAATACGAGCGCGGCGAAATGGATTTCAAGCGCGGCTCGTTCCGCGTGCGCGGCGACGTGATCGACGTTTACCCCGCCGAAAGCTCCGACAACGCCCTGCGCATCAGCCTGTTCGATGACGAAATCGACCGCCTCGACCTCTTCGATCCGCTCACCGGCGGCAGCCTGCAACGCGTCGGCCGCTACACCGTGTTCCCCAGCAGCCACTACGTTACCCCGCGCGACACCGTATTGCGCGCCTGCGAATCGATTAAAGAAGAATTGCGCGAACGCATCGCTTTTTTCACCCAAGAAAACCGCCCCGTAGAAACCCAACGCATCGAGCAGCGCACCCGCTTCGATTTGGAAATGCTCTACGAAATGGGCTTCTGCAAAGGCATCGAAAACTACTCGCGCCACTTTTCCGGCAAAAAAGAAGGCGAACCGCCGCCCACCCTGATGGATTATCTGCCCGACAACGCCATTATGTTTATCGACGAAAGCCACGTTACCGTTACCCAAATCGGCGGTATGTACAAAGGGGACGCCAGCCGCAAACAAAATCTGGTCGACTACGGCTTCCGACTGCCTTCCGCACGCGACAACCGCCCGCTCAAATTCCACGAATTTGAAAAAATCATGCCGCAAACCATCTTCGTTTCCGCCACCCCCGCCAAATACGAAGAAGAACACGCCGGCCAAGTGGTCGAGCAAGTCGTCCGCCCCACCGGCCTCGTCGATCCGCAAATCATCATCCGCCCCGTCGCCACCCAAGTGGACGACTTATTAAGCGAAATCAACGAGCGCATCGGCAAAGGCGAGCGCGTGCTGGTAACCACGCTCACCAAACGCATGGCCGAACAGCTCACCGATTATTACAGCGAACTGGGCATCAAAGTGCGCTATCTGCACAGCGACATCGACACCGTCGAGCGTGTCGAAATCATCCGCGATTTGCGCCTCGGCCTGTTCGACGTACTCGTCGGCATCAACCTGCTGCGCGAAGGCTTGGATATCCCCGAAGTGTCGCTGGTAGCCATACTCGATGCCGACAAAGAAGGCTTTCTGCGCAGCCACCGCAGCCTGATCCAAACCATAGGCCGCGCCGCCCGCAACGTAAACGGCGTAGCGATTCTCTATGCCGACAAAATCACCGATTCGATGAAAGCCGCCATCGACGAAACCGAACGCCGCCGCGAAAAACAGATTAAATTCAATGAAGAGCACAGCATCGTGCCGCAGCAAATCAATAAAAAAGTGAAAGACATTATCGATGGCGTGTACCACGACGACGCAGGCAGCGGCAAAGGCCGTCTGAAAGGCAAGGGCAAAGTGAAAGTGGGCGAAATCCACACCGAAGAAGACGCGATTAAAGAAATCGCCCGCTTGGAAAAAGCCATGCAGGCCGCCGCCCGCGATTTGCAGTTTGAAGAAGCCGCGGTAATTCGTGATAAGATTCGGGGGATTAAGGAAGGGTTGTTGTTTGGGGCGGAGTGAATATAAGTGTACTTGTTTTTAATTTTTATATTTTAAAGGTATGAATTATGAGATTTATTAAAGAACATTGGGAAGGCATTATCTCAATATTTATAGCAATATTTGCATTGGTTTTTAGCTATCGTGCAAATGAATCAGCAAAATTGCAAGCAGAATCAGCAAAATTAGAGCACTATCCATATTTGGCCATTGTTTCGCATAGCAATAATGGGAATAAGCAGCATGGTATTTATATACATAACTATTCTTCCGGCTTAGCAATTGTGGATTCAATCAAGATAAACGGAGAACTGAATCCAAAGTTAACAACTGAAAAATGGCGGCAAATTTTAAAAAATAGTAAGTTTGAAGATGAAGAAATTATGTGTTTCTCGTTTAGTATGCCTCATAAAGAAGTTGGTGTTTCAGGGAATAATACTATTCCACTCATTTTTGTCAGTTCGGAACAGGAAAAAAATATAGAAAATTCTGGTGGGATTCATTTATGCAATAGCGAAAAAGTATAGTCAATTAAAATAAGAACTCCGTAGCAATGCAGTCATAAAATCTCCCA
>NZ_JAUNHL010000051.1 GCF_030523955.1 Neisseria sp. | reverse complement strand
TTTTGAAATAATCCGCTACATTTTTGCCTGAAAACGTGTTGCCGATATTATCAAAGGCATATTTAACGATACGTTCGAGTAACTCCACATCACGAATTTTGTGGCGTTGCACCGTGTCTCGTAAAATCACAGACGCATAAATATCTTGTACGATTTTATAAACGGTTTCCTGCTCATAATCCGCCGTATGCACCATTGGGAAACCGCCTTTACGCAAATATTCTGTGAAAAGTGCGGTGGAATTTTGCATTATTTGCTGTGTGTAGCCCGCTTTGAAATCTAAAAACTCTTGGTACGATAAGGTAAAAATCGGGATTTCTACATAACGCCCGGCAAGGTAAGTCGCCAGTTCGGACGACAATAAATGTGAATTGGAGCCTGTGATGTAAAGGTCAAGATTGAAATCCACAACAAACGCATTCACCGCTTTTTCCCAGTCGGCAACTTCCTGAATTTCATCAAGCAGAAGGTAGTATTTTTCGGTGGTCTGGATTTTCTCTTTCACCAAGGCATAGAGCTTGTCGGCGGTTTTAAAATCAGCAAAGGCAAAACTTTCAAAGTTGATATGAATAATTTGCTGTTCCGCAATGCCTTGTGCCAACAATTCCGCTTGCAGCAGTTTAATAACCGTTGATTTCCCCGAACGGCGAATGCCCGTAATCACTTTGATTAAAGGCATATTGATAAATGGTTTGAGCTGATGGAGATAGTTTGGGCGATTGATCATAATAAAGTTTTTCTAGGTATGTTCAAAATTAGGAGTGATTTTACTATTTTGTTGTGGTTATAACCATAAAAAATTTTAATCATGAGGCGTTTTTAGGTTACAACCAAAAATATCGGGACTTCTCACATTCTACAAAGCGTTTCCCACATTTATACCTATTTCAATAATCCAAACTTTTATGAGAATAATTACTATAACTAAAGTAATTACAAGGCAATCTGCTGGACAATTTGTTCATCCTGCCATTTGGCGAACTGATTTACAAAAATGCCGTCTGAAACCTAAATTTCAGACGGCATTAAATCCTTACTTATCCAACCCTTTCTCTTTCAACCAGCCGGCCAGATGTTCGGCCACTTGTTGGTTGTTCAAATCGCTGAACGGAAAATGGGTGTTACCTTTGATGCCCACTTTGGGCAGGTGCACCAGCGTGGCTTTGCCGCCGTGCTTGTTGACGGTGTTTACCCAATCTTGCGCCAGTTTCATGCGCATATACCATTGGTCGCCGCCTTGGGTGCCGTTTGGCGCGTCGGGGATAAAGTCGCCGAAGTAGATCACAATCGGGATTTGTGTGAGGCGACGGAAGGTGCCGGCGTCGGTTTTCATCGGGGAGATGTTGCCGAAGCGGTTTTCCATCAGCGGCGGCACTTCGCCTTCGGGGAAGGGGAAGTTGCCCGGCTCGTAGGCCACCACGGCTTTGACGTTGGGGTTTTGGCCGGCAATCAGCCAGCCGAACGCGCCGCCGGCGGAGTGGGTAACCAGAATGCCGCCGCCGATTTTGTCGAACAGCGCGCCCATGCTGCCGGTAATCGCGGCGGCATCGGTGGGGCCGGTGTCGGGGGTGATGGTGCGGAAGAATTGTTGCAGCGCGGCTTGATCTTGCGGAAACGCTACACCTTGGTTGAAGTTCGGGTAGCTGCCGATGCGGAACTGGGCGAACCAGAATTGATCGTCGGGGGTGGCTTTGATTTCAGAACCAACTGTGCTGCGGCCGGCTTGTCCGCGGCGCGGCTGGTCAACCAGATACACGGGGTAGCGTTTGCGCAGGAAAATGTTTTGGAAGCCTTCGCGGCCGTCGGGCGTGGTCTGCCAAGCGCGCATGGAGCCGCCGTAGCCGTGCAGGAACACCAGCGGCAGGCTGCGGGCGCGTTCGGGGATTTGGTAGAACACGGCGGCGTGGTCGCCGTGCAGGGTTTGGCCGCCGGCTTGGGTGGAAGCCTGATAAACGTTCCAGAAGTCGTTGTTGTTGCCTTTTAAGGCGGCGGGGTTGGCATCGTAGCGGCCTTCGCTGGTTTTTACGGTGCCGCCGACGGTAAAGCTGCCTTGTTCTTTGATTGTCAGGTGACGATGATCATGCGTGGCACAAGCCGAAAGCATGGCAGCCAGTGCGACAGCAGAGATGAGTCTGGATATTTTCATTTTTCTTCCTTTCTGATTTCATATTGCCTGTCATGGTCAAATGTTGGGCATCAGGCGGGTTGAAGATGAATACCGCCTTTGCTCAATATCCCAAGGCAGCCAATCGCACACCCTGGACAGCCGCGCTTATTCTGTTTCCATCACCAAACGAAAACCAATGCTGATACCCCGGTAGTCGGGTGGGTAGGGCTTGCGGAAAGCAACGCGCCAACTCGTGGCGGTGCTGTGCCAGCTACCACCGCGAACGGTTTTGTCCCGCCGGTTGCTGGCAGCGCCCTGCGTACCAGCCGCGGTATAGGCAGAGAAATCGTCTTGTACCCATTCCCAAACATTGCCATGCACGTCGTACAGCCCCCAGGCATTGGGCAGTTTTTGTCCGACAGGATGGGTGCCGCCACTGGCAAAATCTTCACCGAACCAGGCATGTTTTCCCAAATCGGCTTCGTGATCACCAAAGGAATAAGCGGTTTGCGTGCCGGCGCGGGCGGCATACTCCCATTCCGCCTCGGTCGGCAGGCGATAGCGCGTGGTTTTTTCCAATTGGTTGAGTTTGGCAATGAACTCCTGCGTATCCTGCCAAGACACTGTGGCGGGATGGTTAGGGCGAGTGATCCGCGCCGCCATGCCGGGCAGGTTGTAATACGGGTTGGAGCGGTCGCGCGCGTAAGGATTTTCACCCATGACCTTTTCCCAGTCGGCCTGGGTGACTTCATATTGGCCGATGTAAAACGGTTTGCTGATGTTGACGCGGCGCTGCGGTTTTTCTACTGCAAATGCGGCAGGGTCGTCGTCTGCAGATCCCATCAGAAAACTGCCTGCCGCAATGGCAGAAAATGTCATGCCGATACTGTTGGTGCGCACCTGCATGGGGGCGGCAGGTTTTGCATTGGCTTCAGCAGGGGTTTCGGCCTGTGAGCAGGCTGCAAACAAAGTGGCAGCAAGCGCAATCATGGTTTTTTTAATCATGACAGTCATTGATTTTTTGCCAATGCTTATTTCTTTGCCGCCAGGTTTCCGTATTTGTAAAACGCGGTGGCGCCGCCGTCGATGAGAATGTCGCTGCCGGTGATGTAGCCGCCGCTGGGGCCAAACAGCAATTCCGCCAAGGCGGCTATTTCGTCGGGCGTGCCGCCGCGTCCGGCGGGGGCTTTGGCCAGCATGTCGCGGTAAAACGCGCCGCGTTCGGGGCTGGTGAGTTCGTCATAGGCCAAGGGCGTGAACACGATGCCGGCGCTGATGCAGTTGATGCGCGCGCCGCGTTTGCCCCAGCGCACGGCTTCGGCCTGCACGCGCAGGGCGTTGCCGCGCTTGGCGATTTGGTAGGCGCGCAGGCTGTCGTCAATATCGCGCACAAAGGGCAGATTCAATAACTCTTCGGCAGGCAGCAAGGCCAGATCGTCGGCCTGCTGTTGCGTGAGTTCGTCAATCTTCAAACGGTGGGAAGATTGCGAACCAATCACAACGGCGGCGCCTTGCGGCGCGATGATGTCGCCGAAATATTCAAACACCAGCGCCGTGCCATACAAATCCACGCGCAAAATATCTTGCGGCGCGGCTTGCGAAGGCGACAGCCCCGCCGTATGCAACACACCCGCCACATCACCCAAGGCTTGGGCGGTTTGCGCCAAGGCGGCCACCGATTCACGCTCGGCCACATTCACTGTGGCGGTGCTGCATTCAAAACCCGCTTCGCGCAAGGTTTTGGCGGCCTGTTCGGCGTTTTCCGGTTTAATGTCTGCCAGCAGGATATGTTTGCCGATGCTGATGCGGCGGGCAATGGCTTGCGCAATCGCGCCGCTGCCGATGATGACGTTAACAGGTTTCATGGCGCTCTCCTAACGGCCAGAGGTGTTCAGCCGATCACACGGGTTTCGCTGATCATGAAGTTGGCAATGCGTTGGCTGATGAGCCATTGGCCGTCTTGCTTCACATAAGTATCTTGATAGCGCACGCTGTGGTCTTGCAAAACCTGTTTGCCGTCTTGCTCGCCCACCAGTTTTACCGCGCAATAGTTGATGGCCTCGGCCTCGGTTTCGCTGCGAAAGGTTACGGTGTGTTGGCCGTTGAGGTGGTAAACGCTGTGAAACTGTGCCAGAAAGCTGCTGAAAACCTGTTCGATTTCTTCCCTGCCTTTGGCTTCGGCAAACAGTTTGCCGCCGATATAGGTGTTGACTTGGGCATCGGGGGTGAACAAGGGCATTTGCTCGGCCACGCGTTTTTCATCGGCCAGGTTGGAGAAGGTGTCCACCAAGTCTTTCAGGGCTTGGCGTTCAATTAGTTGGTTCATATTCATCGTTTTTCCTTTCTGTTGAAAAAATCAAACTTTGGCAATGCCGATGCTTTGGCGAATGCCCAATGTCTCGTTTTGCACCAATTTGCCGATAAAATCGGCAATGCTTTTGCGTGAAACGCTGTGGCCTTTGAAGGCTTCGCCTTTGTAAGTCAGCTCATAATCCACTTCCGCATCGTTGGTAAACCAGGCGGGGCGCAGAAGGGTAAAGTCCAGATCCGATTGCTCAACCACTTGGGCAGATTGGCGGTACGGCTCCAAAACTGCGCCGTGATCTTCGCCTGTTTCGCCATAAATACCCATTGAGCTGATAAAAATCAGGCGCTTGACGCTGTTTTCTTTCATCGCCTGCACGATGTTTTGCGCCATGGCTTTCAGGTTGCCTGAAAGGCCGGCATACACCACATGCTGCCCCTGCATTGCGGCGCTTAATTGCGCTGCGTTCAGCACATCGCCTTCCACAACGCGCACGCGCTCGCCGGTAAATGGGCGCACCGAGGCGGCATTGCGGACAAACAGCGTTAAATGGTGCTCCGGGTTGGCCAATAAAACCGGGATAACCTGTTTGGCAAGGCTGCCGCCGGCACCCAGGATGAGGATATTTTTCATTTTTCTTTTCCGTTGACAATGATCAATCAATAAGTGGTGGCCACGGCGCTGCGTGCTTTCCATTGGCCTTTTTCCCGCACCAGTTGGTAATCGAGTTGCAGCGGCCAGGTACCTTGCGCGCCCCAGATATGGGCGGTGGTGCGGCTGCGGCCGATAACGCGGGCGGTATCACCTTTCACGTTTGCCTGAACACTTTCCTCTGCCATGTTGAAATAGCGCATTTGGCCGTTTTCAATCTGCTGCAACCATTCGGCGCGGGATTGCCGGTAGCCGGTGATGTGGGTCAGGGTGAAATCGGCGGTGGTCATGCGCGCAATGGCGGCGGTGTCCGCTTGCAGCATGGCGTGGTTCATGGCGTGGTAAAACTGCTCGGCAGACATGGTGTTTCCTTGGGAAAAAACGGCTGGGGAGAATAAAACGAGCGCTGCGCTGATAAGTAAATGTCGCATGAGGCCTCCTTGTTTTCAGACGGCCTCAAACCGCTTCAGGCCGTCTGAAAGGTTGATACGCTTAATCGTGAATCTTCATGCCGCTCAACCATTTCACCCGCTCGGGGTCGCGGTGATCCAGAAACAGGCTTTTGCCGGTGTCGAGCGCGGCAATCTGTGCCATATCTTGCGCATCCAGCTCGAAATCGAAAATCTGCGCGTTTTCCAGCACGCGGGCGGGAGTAACCGATTTGGGGATGACGGCAATGCCGCGCTGGTTGAGCCAGCGCAGAATCACTTGCGCCACGCTTTTGCCGTGTTTGGCGGCGATGGCCGACAGCACGGGATGCTTGAAAATATCGTTCTGCCCTTCGGCAAACGATGCCCAGGATTGGGTAAGGATGCCGTGTTCGCGATGAAATGCCAGCTCGCTTTCGCGCTGGTAAAACGGGTGCGTTTCAATTTGATTAACGGCCGGAACGATGCGGTTGTGCAGCATCAGATCCATTACACGGTCGGGGTGGAAGTTGGAAACACCGATGGCGCGGATTTTGCCGGCTTGTACTGCCGCCTCCATTGCCCGCCATGCGCCATGCACATCGCCATACGGCTGGTGGATAAGATACAAATCCAGATAATCCAAGCCGAGTTTTTGCAGCGAAGTGTCGATGGCTTTGGCGGCGGCGGCCTCACCGGCATCTTGCACCCACAGCTTGGTGGTGATGAACACGTCATCACGCGGCACACCGCTTTGCTTCACGGCACGGCCGACTGCTTCTTCGTTCATATAGGCCGCCGCGGTATCGATCAGGCGGTAGCCGCTTTGCAATGCGCCGACCACGGCCGCTTCGGTTTGCTCCGGTGCGATTTGGTACACACCGAAGCCCAGCATGGGCATGGTAATGCCGTTGTTGAGGGTTGCGGTTTTCATGGGCTTATCCTTTCTGCTGAAAATAGATTGCATTGTAAGCCTGTTTTCCGGCGTTGATTAGCGGGGTAAAATCGCATGGCCTTGTGAATTTTTTTCAGTAATCCCACCGCCATGAAAGAAAACCTCAACCGCCTGCGCGCCTTTCTGATGGTGGCGCAAACCGGCAGCTTCGCCTTACAATAACAATGTTTTCACAACATTCCGAGCACCCGTAAATGTTTATTATTGCCTTAACCTACATCCGGCCGATGGCCGATATCGAAGCGAATCTGCAAGCGCACCGCCAATTTCTGGACAAGTATTATGCAGCCGGCACGTTCTTGTTATCCGGCCGCAAAGAACCGCGCAACGGCGGCATCATCATTGCCAAAGCGGGCAGCTTGGCGGAAGTGCAGAAAATTGTTCAAGAAGATCCTTTCCACCAAGCGAACGTGGCGGAATATGAAATCACCGAATTCCTGCCCTCGAAAACTGCGGCGGATTTGGTGCAATATCGGGAACTGTAAGCCCCGCCGCTCCAAATGCCCGATCACCTTATGCCAAAAAACTACCAATCGCCATGAAAGAAAACCTCAACGACCTGCGCGCCTTTTTGATGGTGGCGCAAACCGGCAGCTTCACCAAAGCGGGCGCGCAGATGGGCGTTTCCGCCTCGGCGTTAAGCCATGCCATCCGCGCGATTGAAGAGCGACTGCAAATCAAGCTCTTTCACCGTACCACGCGCAGCATTTCGCTTACCGGCGCGGGCGAGCAGCTTTATGCCGAACTCTCGCCGCTGTTTGAAGCGGTTGATGCCAGCATCGACCATCTGGGCAGCTTTCGCAACACCTTGCGCGGCAGCCTGCGCATCAACGGCAACAGCCATGCCTTTGCCCATGTGCTGCGCGACAAATTGCAGGCATTTATCGGCGCGCATCCTGAAGTGGAAATGGAGTTGGTCAGCGAGCTACGCTTCGTCGATATTGTTGCCGAGCGTTTCGATGCCGGCATCCGCCTTGACGGCGATGTGGCCAAAGATATGGTGGCGGTGCGCATTTCGCCCCCGCTGTACCTGCGCGTGGTCGGCAGCCCCGATTATTTTGCCCGCCACGGCGTGCCGCAACAGCCGGATGACTTGGCCGCCCACGCCTGCCATTCCACGCGCCTGCCCACTTCCGGCGGCGTGCTGTCATGGGAGTTCCGCCACCCCGAAAGCGGTGCGAAAGTGCTGTTTGCCCCGCAAGGGCGCGTGCTGGCCAACAGCAGCGAAGTGCTGAAAAATCTGACCTTGGCCGGACAGGGGCTGGTTTGGCTGTTCGACGAAATCGTGCGGCAAGAACTCGATAGCGGCGCCTTGGTGAGCGTACTCGACGATTGGGCGATGCGCTACGACGGTTATTACTTGTATTACCCCAACCGCCGCATGAATTCGCCGCTGCTCAAAGCGCTGGTAGCGGCGTTGCGGGAATAGGGTGTGGAACGCTTTCAATGCCTGTCTGAAAATAATTGTGTTGCCAGTATCCATTAAGAAAAAGCATCGTTTTGCGATTGAATTTTGAATTGCCAAATATTTTTATTTACAAATCTAAAAAACTAGATATAATGGTCGTCATACACACAAACCGCACCATACCATGAACATCATCGAAATCTTAAAAGCCTTATCCAACGAACACCGCTATCAAATGCTGCAATGGCTGAAAAACCCTTACCAGCATTTTCCTGCCGAGCGTTTGAACAACCAAGAAATGCTGCAAGCCTCGGGTGAAGCGTTCGACGGTTGGGTGTGCGTGGGCATGATAACCGAAAAATCGGGCTTGGCGCAGTCGGTGGTGTCGGGTTATTTGAGCACCTTAAAGCAGGCCGGGCTGATTGAAAGCCGGCGGGTGGGCAAATGGACGTATTACCGCTATCTGCCGCAAGGCGTGGCCGGATTAATCGAAGCTCTGCAAACAAACTTGTAAGGCAAGGATTCAGCGGTTCGCGGCAGCCGGTTTTGCCGCGTATCGTAAACGTTTTGTGCTGTTCGCAGCGATTTTTAAAGGGATTAAATATCTAAATTTTTAGATATATGTAATACAGAAATTTTCGATTGGTAAACTTAAAGGAGTCATCATCATGAAAACCCAACTGCCCAATCTTTCCGTGTTAAACCAAGACAACAGCAGCTTGTTTGAGCAAGCCGCCGCCGCGCCGCTTGCAAATGGCCTCAAACTGCCTGAAACACTGGCGCAGCATCCCGCCTTTTCGCGCGTGTTCCAAGCGGGCAAACTCACTTTCGGTCTGATTGCGCCATTCAAAGGCTATGCCGACAGCCCCTTCCCCGAGCTGCACGACTTTGCCGAGCTGGCGCAGGCGGCGGATAATGGCGGATTTGCTGCGCTGTGGCTGCGCGACGTGCCGTTTTACGACCCCGCTTTCGGCGATACCGGCCAGATTTACGATCCATTCGTTACCGCCGGTTATCTTGCCGCGCTGACCCGCCGCATCGCCATCGGCACCGCCGGCATTGTTACCCCGCTGCGCGAACCGCTGCACGTGGCCAAAGCCGCCGCCAGCATCGACGCACTTTCAGACGGTCGTTTTCTGCTGGGTATGTCCAGCGGCGACCGGCCGGTGGAATACCCCGCGTTTGCACAAAATTTCGACAACCGAGCCGAACGCTTCCGCGAAGCGTGGGCCATTATCGACACCGCCACCCGCGAATCTTTTCCGCGCCACGGCAGCGAACATTACGGCAACCTGAGCGGTAACATCGATATGCTGCCCAAGCCGCAAAGCGTGCTGCCGAAAATCGCCATCGGCCGCGCCCGGCAAGATTTGGCCTGGCTTGCCAACACGCCTGATGCATGGATTTGGCACGGCGTCGATCCTCAGCAGGTCGGAAAAATCATCAATACGATTAATGAATTAGGCGACGGCCAAACCTGGAAACCGTTTGGTTATGCCAATTTCGTTGAAGTGCTGGATAATCCCAACGAGCCGGCCAAACTCTACAACAACATCTTTTTGCGCGGCGGCGCCAAAGGGTTGGCAGACTATTGGCAAGAGCAGCGCGAACAAGGCTTGGCGCATGTAACCGTCAATCTCAAGCCCACCCGCCGGCCGGCAAAAGAAGTGTTGCAGGAATTGAGCGAAACCGTGTTGCCGCAGTTTGCTTAATTAAAGGTTTCAGACGGCCTAAAACCCCCATGCCTGTCTGAAAAAACGATGGCAGATTCAATCGGTTTTTCAGACAGGCATCGTAAGTTATCTTTTCATCTATAAACAACAAGGAACCTCAAATGGCTAAATTCCGTTTTCTCAACACCCCGTTGACCATCAAAAACCTCGAGCTGAAAAACCGCTTGGTGATGCCGCCGATGTGCCAATATCAGGCCACCGACGGCGTGCCGAACGATTGGCATTATGTGCACTACGTTTCCCGCGCCGTCGGCGGTGCCGGCCTGATTATTGTGGAGATGACCAACGTTGCCCCCAACGGCCGCATCAGCCCGCGCTGCTTGGGATTGTGGAACGACGAACAGCGCGATGCGTTTAAAAAAATCGTCGATGCCGTACACGCGCAGGGCAGCAAGATTGCCATTCAAATCGCCCACGCCGGCCGCAAAGCCTTGGGCGCCGACGATGTGGTGTCCGCTTCGGCCAACGGCGCATACGGCGGCGGCATGGAAGCCGACCCGCGATGGGGCGGCTATCAGGAACCGCGCGAATTGTCGCGCGCAGAAATCGCCCAAACCGTGCAGGCGTTTCAGGATGCGGTGCGCCGCGCGGTGGAAGCGGGTTTCGACGCCATCGAGTTGCACGGCGCACACGGCTATCTGATCCACCAGTTTCACGCGCCGAAAACCAATCTGCGCACCGACGAATACGGAGAAAACAAATTCTTGTTCGGCGAACAGGTGATTGCCGCCGCCCGTGCGGTGATGCCGCCGGAAATGCCGCTGTTGGTGCGCATTTCTGCGCAGGAATACGGCGCAAACGGTTATGACCTGGCCTATGGCTGCGAAATCGCCAAGCGTTATGCCGCGGCAGGCGCCGATGTGATTGATGTGAGCGGCGGCGCCGACGGTACGCCCGATGCTGCGCATATGCCGCAGATTGCCGCCGGTTATCAGGTATATTTGGCCGATGCGGTGAAAAAAGCCACCGGCCTGCCGGTGATTGCCGTCGGCCTGCTGGACGATCCCGCCGTCGCCGATTATGTGTTGGGCAGCGGCGCCGCCGATCTGGTGGCCGTCGGCCGCGGCCTGCTGCGCGATCCGTATTGGCTGTTAAACGCGCAATACCGCCAAACCGCCGCCGATGCCGCGCCGGTGCAGTTTGTGCCCGATTCGTATCGGCGCGGCTTCGGCGTGTAGATTGAGAGCTTTGCAAAATTCTTTTCGATACTTTAAACACGTGCGTCATGCTCGGGCTTGACCCGAGTATGACGAAAAATTGATCAACTCAGGATTAAAACAGCTTTTTGCAAAGTCTCAGGTTTTGAACTTTGGCGCAGCAACGAAGCAGCAAAAGCTCGAAGAGAACGATTTTGTAAGCCGCTAAAGTGGCAACAGAATCGGTTCCGTACTTGTTGTGTACTGTCTGCGGCTTACTGCCTTGCATCGAAGTCATTAAATCCGCTATATGAAACAACGTTTATCGACAGCCAGGCCATTCCGGTTGTGTCAGGTTCTTGGCAATATCCTTCGGTAAAAGAACCATTGGCGATCGGTGAGGAAATGGCGCCGACGGTAGAGAAGGGTTGTTTGCGCCTTATAAACTTGTATTTAAAATTAATTTTATTTATTGCGATGTGTAAATAAATAATTTAATTAACTTGGTTAGATGTTATTATTTTTCTTTGTTTCTTTAATAACTTTCAATTGTGTTTTCTTTAAAAAATATTTTTTTAATTATACTTACAGTTAATATTGTTTTTTAAAAAAATAGTTTTTTATGTAATTTTTATTAAAATTTTCTTAGTATGACCTTTATGTATTTGTTATAATCCAATGGCATTAATCGGCAAAAGGATAAAAACGTATCGTATGTAGGGCGCAATACGGCTTTCAGATAGGCATACGTTTTTTCCGGTGCGGATAACAATATATTGAATATCATGCCTGTGCAGGAGATATAGCAGATTAACTTAACTTTCGCTACGGCGTTGCTGCGCCTTGCCGTACTACTTGTACTGTCTGTGGCTTGCTGCCTTGTATCGAAAATTAATTAAATCTGCTATAGATAAAGCAGGCGGTTTTATCGACAGAGAGGTCTTATCATGAGCGTAACACAATGGTTTGAGGTAAACGGCTACGACAGCCGTTCGGCGGCTTCGGAAGGAGCTTTCAGCACCAATCGGCAGTCGCTGACTTTCAATGGCCAGGTCGACCCGGCCAGCACCGCTGTACAAATTTATACTTATCGTACGGCCAAAGCAGAAAACGGGGAGACGGTGGTTCGCGAATATCTGACTACGGTTGATAAAAGCCAGATAAATGCCGACGGTACGTTCACCGCTTACGGTATCACGGAAATGAGCGGTGATGTGCGCTTTGAATTGCAGGCAACGGCTGCTTCGGGTAACTTAACGCTTACCCGTATCAGCGGCACGGTGAACGGCAATAATCAGAGCATGCAGATTGTGTCGGAAAACGAGGTGATGAAGGCGGACGCGGCGGGCAATTGGCACAGCTATTCGCGCGATATCGAGGTACGCGGCCAAGTCGAGCCGGGCAGCACGCAGGTACGGGTGCAGTTGGATCGCGAAACTTATACGGTAGACAATATTAATGCCGACGGCAGCTTCACCTTGTCGCTGAAAGACTTGGATGCCGGCCAGCATACGATTACGCTGAAATCGACCGATGCGGACGGCAACAGCGGTAAAGATGTATACAGCATCAGCGTCGGCCAGCAATACGGCGGCGGTGCGGTGGTGATCGATAAAGATGAAAACGTTGCCGTGCACCAAGGCGCTACTAGTTTGGGAGGAAGCGTGCTCTATGAATATTATCTGGAAAAAGGCGGCAAAACTCCCGGCGTGATGAGTTTTAGCGTAAACGGGCAAACCGCAGCGGCGGGCGAAACCTTGGCGATTGAAGGCATCGGCAGCATCCGTATTAATTATGACGGCGGTTATAGCTTGCACTTGAATAATCTGGATTATGTAGGCCGTGTACCGGACATCACTTATCAGGTGAGCAACGGCACCGATACCGACTCCTCCGTGTTATCTGTTCGGGTAAACGACATCAACGGCAACGCTTATACCGAAAGCCTTCAGGCCGCCAATAATGCCGACGGGGCGGACAATACGCTAGAAGGCCGCTTGAGCAGCGATGTGTTAATCGGCGATACCCGCAACAGCGGCGTGCTCGGTATCGGTGAAGATAGCTTGGTGTATACCGTGAAGGCCACCCATGATGTGATCGAAGGCAACAGCGGCAATGATATTTTGTTCGGCGACAATGTGAGTACCGCCGGGTTGAACTTTGCCGCCGGCGACGGCAGCGACGCTTACCAAGCTTTGCGGGTGTATGTGGCGCAAAAACTGGGCAACAGCAGCGATGACGCGGTACGCAGTTTTATCGTGGAAAACTGGCAGAAGCTGCTCGACAGCAGCAGCAATGGCGGCAACGATGTTTTGCGGGGTGAAATCGGCAATGATGTTTTGATCGGCGGGGCGGGGAATGACGTGCTGATCGGCGGCACCGGCCGGGACCAATTCGTTTTTGTGACCAACAGCAACAGTGGCCGGGATATCATTAAGGATTTCGATAGCGACTACGACCGCTTGGTATTCACCGAAACCTTAAGTTCCAAGAATGCGGTGTGGAATGATGCGGAACATACGCTCACCTTTACCGGCGTAAAAGATGGTCAGACTTATCAAAACAGCATCACTTTCGAAAATATCGAATCGGGTTTGACGCTGGAAGATGTGTTGAAAACACAGCAGGTATTGGCCTAATCACGAATAAATGCCTGTCTGAAAACGATTATTTCGTTTTCAGACAGGCATTTTTTATGCTGCATTTGCCACTCTATCAAACTGAGACCTTTGCAAAAAACTTTTTAATCCTGAATTTATTGATATCCTCGTCATACTCGGGCTTGACCCGAGTATCTGCTTTTTCTTCTCAAACGACTAGATGCTTGGGTCAAGCTCGAGCATGACGCAAGTGTTTTCAGGTATCGAAAAGAATTTTGCAAAGGTCTCAAACTGATTCGGCCAAAACCTTTTCCTGTTCAAGCGATTGAAGATGGGCGGCGCGCGCCAGATGGCGGCCGGTGTATCGGTCGAATACTTCATCGGCAGACACAAGCTGCATTTTGTTGAGCCAGTCCAGCAGGCCGCTGTAATACAGATCCATCGCGCTGAAACGGTCGCCTACGATAAATTCGCGGCCGTTCAAATGCGTGCGCAATACGTTCAGCGCGGTTTCAAAATCACCGTAGCCGATGGACGAACGTATTTCGGGCGGATTTTCTATGCCGCGCCTTTTGTCGATTGCGCCGTATTCCAGCTGTAGGGCAAAACACATCCAGCGATAGTATTCGCCACGTTCGATGCTGCCCTCGGCGGGAATCAGCTGCTTTTGTGGAAACTGTTCGGCCAGATAAGTGATGATGGCGACGGTTTCGGTTAATATTTTGCTGCCTACGTTCAATGCGGGTACTTTGCCCAGAGGATTGATGGCCAAATACTCGGGCGAGCGGTTGTTTTCTCCCAGCTTGAGTACCACAGTATCGTATGGTGTGCCGCATTCGGCCAGCATCCACAGTACCATGCCGCCGCGGGACGGAACAGCAGTATAAAGAGTGGGTTTGTGCATTTTGATTCTCCTGAACGGTGGTTTGTGAGGTGATTATGCAGCAGGCGGATGTCAGTTTTTGTCAGTAGTGTTTGGCTAATCAAAATGCCTGTCTGAAAAGTTTCAGACAGGCATTTGGTTTTATGGTGGCTTAAATTCAAGTAGCAGATTAACTTAACTTTCGCTACGGCGTTGCTGCGCCTTGCCGTACTACTTGTACTGTCTGCGGCTTGCTGCCTTGTATCGAAAATTAATTAAATCTGCTATATGACGGAAAAGTTGAACAGTAAGCGGTTTCATCATATATCAAACTTGCTCAAATCGATTCCCTCATGCCGTTGCCATTCGTTCATCAATACCCTGCGCGGGGTAGGATAAGGTTCGCCGAGTGTGGCATCGGCCATTCGGTCGGGACGGAAGTGGCGAAACGCCTGCCGCATTTCGCACCAAGCTGCCAATACCCGAGCGTCATCAAAATAGCCCACTGCCAATGGCCACACGGTGCGCCGGCCGGTACGGTTTTCAGCGTCGGTATAATGAAAGGAGAGTTTGCGATTGCCGCGCAAAGCGGTGCGGATGATCAATAGTATTTGTTGTTCGCGCTCTTCGGATTCGTTGCGGCCATGAAGGGGGAAAAGCGCTTGTTCTTTGAATGATTGGGACAATTTTTCAGGCAATACGGCATGGATTTTCGAAAGTGCGCTTTGTGCGGCATCGGCAAGGCCGCTATCGGCATTGAGCAGGGTCCAGCGCATGCCGAACACCAATGCTTCGATTTCATGCTCATCGAACATCAAGGGCGGCAGCAGGAATTCGGTTTTGTGCAATATCAATCCCACACCCGCTTCGCCCTGAATGTCGGCGCCTTGCCGGCGTAATGTTTCGATGTCGCGGTATATTGTGCGCACACTCACGTGCAGCCGCTGTGCCAGCACCTCGGCGCTGACGGGATAGCGGTTTTGCCGCAATTGTTGCAAAAGCTCGAGCAGGCGTTCCGATCGGGTCATAGAAATTTCTTTCAGACAGGCATTGCATGCGATTGTACCGCGGATTGTTAGGTAAACCGTAGCGCAGGCCCGGTTTATGTTTGAATTTGTGATGTGGCGCGGCATACGGCAAATCAATAGGATTTCCGTTTATTGCGGTAAACATGCCGTCGGCGTAGAAACTGCCCAACTCAGTGTGCTTTCGGTAAAATGGCACTATTTTTACATTAAAACAGGCATTTTATTTATGACTGATTCCACTAACCGCAACCGCCCTTTAACCATCGCCATGTGCGCCGGAGAAGCCTCCGGCGATTTACTGGGCGCACACCTGATAAAGGCTTTGCAGCAGAGGCGGCCGGATGCGCAGTTTATCGGTATCGGCGGGCCTAAAATGCAAGCTTTGGGCTTTAAAAGCCTGTATGACCAGGAAAAGCTGGCGGTGCGCGGTTTTGCCGAAGTGGTGAAACGTTTGCCGGAAATTCTGAAAATCCGCAAAGGGCTGATTCAGGATATGCTCGATTGGCAGCCTGATGTATTCGTTGGCATTGATGCGCCTGATTTTAATCTCGGTGTGGAAGCGAAACTAAAACAGACAGGGATTGCGACCGTGCATTATGTGAGCCCTTCCGTATGGGCGTGGCGGCGCGGCAGGGTCAATAAAATCGTGCACCAAACCAATAAAGTATTGTGCCTGTTTCCGATGGAGCCCCAGCTTTATATTGATGCGGGCGGTAAAGCGGAATTTGTCGGTCATCCGATGGCGGAAACCATGCCGATGGAAGCCGATCAGATTACTGCGCGCGATGAATTGGGTTTGCCGCAAGGGATACCGGTATTTGCCCTGATGCCGGGCAGCCGGGTCAGCGAAATCGATTATATGGCGCCGGTGTTTCTGGAAGCGGCCAAATTGTTGCAGATGCGTTATCCGAATGCCCGGTTTGTATTGCCGGCCGCCACTGCCGCTTCCCGCGCCCGTTTGCAATATTATCTAACCAAGCCGGTATTTCAGTCGCTGCCGATAGTGGTCACCGAAGGGCAGGCGGCTAAGGCCGCTACTGCTGCGGATGTGGTGATGGTTACCAGCGGAACCGCCACTTTGGAAGTGGCTTTGTGTAAGCGGCCGATGGTGATCAGTTACAAGATTTCGCCGCTCACTTATGCTTATGTACGTCCGAAAATCAAAGTGCCGCATGTGGGCTTGCCCAATATTCTGCTAAATAAAGAAGTGGTGCCCGAATTAATGCAGGATAGGGCCAAGCCTGAATTTGTGGCGCTGGCCGTGTCGGAGTGGTACGAATCTCCCGACCGTGTTGCTTCATTGCAGGCGGATTTTAATCTGCTGCATCATGAGTTGCGGCGCAATACGGCAGATTTGTCTGCCCAAGCGGTGTTGGCAGAAGTGAAAGAAGGACGATAACCATGACTTTATTAATCGCCGGCGTAGACGAGGCGGGGCGCGGCCCTTTGGTCGGCAGCGTGTTTGCCGCCGCTGTTATTCTGCCGCCGGATTATGATCTGCCGGGCCTAACCGATTCGAAAAAACTGAGCGAAAAAAAACGCGACAGCTTGGCGGCTGCAATTAAAGAACAAGCGCTGGCCTGGCATATTGCCGAGGCTAGTGTGGCGGAAATTGCCGAACTCAATATCCTGCATGCCACCATGCTGGCTATGAAGCGGGCGATAAACGGGTTAGCGTGCGTACCGGATAAGGTGTTGATCGATGGCAACCGCATACCGAGAGATTTGGCGGTGAACGCCGAAGCAGTGATTAAGGGAGACAGCAGCGTGGCGCAGATTTCCGCAGCTTCGGTGTTGGCTAAAACCGCAAGGGATGCACAAATGTATGCACTGGCCGAGCGCTTTCCGCAATATGGCTTCGAAAAACATAAAGGTTATGGTACGGCCGTACATTTAGCCGCCTTGCAACAATATGGCGCGCTTCCCGAACACCGCGCAGCTTTCGCTCCGGTGGCGTTGATATTGAAAGCAGGCGGATGATTTGCAGGTTGGCTTACGAATCACTGAAAGATGCAGAAAGAAAATTTTATCTTTGAAAGAAAGGTAGGGCGACAAGCGGATTTTCGATATCCCACCCGCTTGTCAACAAAAAAATAAGGATTTTTTCTTTCTGATTGTGGTTTGAATGACACATTTTTTCTAGAATTTCCGGTTATTTTTTCAGATAACCGGATTATTTTTTGCTGACAAAATCCGTCACATTCAGAGGTGTATGTTATTTTTAGCCTTGATTGAGGTTCTAAACTCTAAAATACCATCATGTTTTTTATAAGTTTTTTTTGTATTTCTATAAGGGTGGAAAAGCATGTTGACGTAAATTGTCGGCTCTTGCCCTAGGCTGTCATATTAAAAATACCGTTCGTCGAAAAAAATAATCGGAAGACAAAATCTTTTGACAAATTTCAAGTTGTCAAAAATAAAAAAAGGAGGCACAATGGCAACAACTAAACAAACAGCACAACGCTGAAAACGAAATAAAAGCAGTAACTAAAAACATAAAGCTGGCGGGATGTAAATAAAATAATGCCGGTTAACTTAATTCACATTACAAAATTTAAAGGGTCAAAAAATGTCTATCCGTCATACTGTATCTACCGTTCTGGTTTCCGTTGCACTTTTTGCTGCACAAGGTGCTTCTGCTCAAGATATCCAATTTTTTAAGAAAAACGCCGAAGTGGTGGCTTCGGGTGCGGATGTTGCCGGTAAATTGGCCGTTCGCATGACCATTAATGCCGACGGTTCTGTTGATCATGTACGCGTTACCCGCAGCAGCGGTGATGTCAGCATTGATAATCGTGCCGTTGCTTGGATGGAAGACCAAGTTGTCCGCCCGATGACCATGAATGGTGAGCCGCAAGTATTCAGCGTGGTAAAAGAAATCAAATTTTCTCACGACGGCGCAATGCAGTTGGGCTTGAAAAAATAAGTTTTGTTCATGATGCAGGGTCGGGATGCCCTGCTGATGAAAACCAGTTCTTTTGTTGTTATCATTGTGTATTCTCTCTGTTTGGGCGCTTTCCTTTTTGGAAGCGCTTCTTTTTTTGTGTGTTAACCGACAACAGTATTAACAGCAAGAATGAGGTAGAAAGCTTAACTGGTGATTGCTTGACAAAATGCCTGTCTGAAAGCAATAAATTAGATTTCAGACAGGCATTGATTAAGAAAAACAGTTACGGCAATTTCCCTTGTTCGCGTAAATTGTTTACCGAAACGGCAGAGGCGGGTGTGCCTTGATGATACAGCAATTGCCAGCCCTCGTTTTCATTTACCCAAATTGAAGAGCGCCAAGTGTAGAAGGTATCCCCTGAGGGTTGGGTTGATGCGGAAAAGTAAGTCAGCAACGCTTGTTTTTCCCCAAGGATCTGTACGGCATGATTGTTTGAGCGGGTGGGCGGTGCCTTGCTGCATGAAGACAGATAGCGGATGACCGTTTCACGGTTGTAGGGTGAACCAGATTGCCCGACTTCGTGAAACTGAGGATGCAGCAATTTTTCCAAACGTAAGGGTGTGCATAAAATACCGTGATGATGTAACTCGGCTTCCAGTGTGGTGAGGTGGTGCAGTAGGTTTTCCATAATCATGTATATGAATCATTAGGCGATACTGTTGTGATAAAGGCTGTCTGAAAAAGTTCAGACAGCCTTTTTGTTGGCCTCGCCGACAGGAATCGAACCTGTATTTTACGCTTAGGAGGCATACGTT
>NZ_JAUNHL010000004.1 GCF_030523955.1 Neisseria sp. | reverse complement strand
CCGAAGATACTGACGGCTACAGCGCCGTACAAGTTACCTTCGGTCAGAAAAAAGCGAACCGTGTTAATAAAACCGAAGCCGGCCACTTTGCAAAAGCAGGTGTGGAAGCAGGCCGCGGTTTGGTTGAGTTTGCTTTGACTGCTGAAAAATTGGGCGAGTTGAAAGCTGGCGACGAAATTACCGTAGCCATTTTCGAAGCCGGCCAATTGGTTGATGTAACCGGTACCTCCAAAGGTAAAGGTTTCTCTGGCACCATCAAACGCCACAACTTTGATTCGCAACGTACCTCTCATGGTAACTCACGTTCGCACCGCGTGCCTGGTTCTATCGGCATGGCGCAGGATCCGGGTCGTGTATTTCCTGGTCAGCGCATGGCCGGTCAATACGGTAACACCAAATCTACCGTGCAAAATCTGGAAATCGTGCGTGTGGATGTAGAACGCAATTTGTTGCTGGTTAAAGGCGCCGTTCCTGGTGCGGTAAACAGCGATGTTATCGTGCGTCCCGCAGTGAAAGTAGGTGCGTAATGGAATTAAAAGTAATCAACGCTCAAGGTCAGGTTTCAGGTAGCTTGCAAGCTTCTGATGCTTTGTTTGCCCGCGAATACAACGAATCGCTGGTGCACCAGTTGGTAACTGCGTTTTTGGCTAATGCTCGCTCTGGTAACCGTGCTCAGTTGACTCGTGCCGAAGTAAAGCATTCCACTAAAAAACCGTGGCGCCAGAAAGGTACCGGTCGTGCACGTTCCGGTATGACTTCTTCTCCGTTATGGCGCAGCGGTGGTCGTGCGTTTCCGAATAAACCCGATGAAAACTTTACCCAAAAGGTAAATCGCAAAATGTACCGCGCGGGCATGGCTGCGATTTTGTCGCAACTGGTACGTGATGAGCGCTTGTTTGTGGTGGAAGAGTTGTCTGCTGCTACGCCGAAAACCAAAGCGTTTGCCGAGCAGGTGAAAAACATGGGTTTGGAGCAAGTATTATTTGTGACCAAGCAATTGGATGAAAACGTATATCTGTCTTCACGCAATCTACCTAACGTATTGGTTTTGGAAGCTCAACAAATCGATCCTTACAGTTTGTTGCGCTACAAAAAAGTTGTTATCACCAAAGAAGCGGTTGCGCAATTAGAGGAGCAATGGGTATGAATCAAGAACGCCTGATGAAAGTAATTTTGGCTCCCGTTGTTTCTGAAAAGAGCAACCTATTGGCTGAAAAACGAAACCAAATGACTTTCAAAGTGTTGCAGAATGCAACCAAAGCGGAAATTAAAGCCGCTGTTGAATTGTTGTTTGGCGTGGAAGTTGCTTCTGTGACCACAACGACTACCAAAGGTAAAACCAAACGCTTTGGTCGTACCATCGGTCGCCGTAGTGATGTGAAAAAAGCTTATGTTAGCCTGGTTGCCGGCCAAGAATTGGATCTGGAAGCCGCTGCCGCAGCTGCAGATAAGGAATAAGTAGAATGGCTATTGTAAAAATGAAGCCTACCTCTGCTGGTCGTCGCGGCATGGTTCGCGTGACCACTGAAGGTTTGCATAAAGGTGCACCGTATGCTGCTTTGGTTGAAAAGAAAAATTCAACCGCAGGTCGCAATAATAACGGTCATATCACCACTCGTCACAAAGGTGGCGGTCATAAACACCACTATCGTGTTGTTGATTTTAAACGCGATAAAGATGGTGTTCCTGCTAAAGTAGAGCGTATTGAATACGATCCGAACCGTACTGCGCACATTGCACTTTTGTGTTATGCGGATGGCGAGCGTCGTTACATTATCGCTCCTCGCGGTATTAAGGCCGGTGCGGTTTTGGTATCTGGCTCCGAGGCTGCTATTAAAGTGGGTAATACTTTGCCGATTCGTAATATTCCGGTGGGTACTACCATTCACTGTATTGAAATGAAACCGGGTAAGGGTGCTCAAATTGCACGTTCGGCCGGTGCTTCTGCCGTACTGCTGGCGAAAGAGGGTGTGTACGCTCAAGTTCGTTTGCGTTCTGGTGAGGTGCGCCGCATTCATGTTGATTGCCGTGCGACCATTGGTGAAGTGGGTAATGAAGAGCAAAGCCTGAAAAAAATCGGTAAAGCTGGTGCCAATCGCTGGCGTGGTATCCGCCCGACTGTGCGTGGCGTGGTAATGAACCCGGTAGATCACCCGCATGGTGGTGGTGAAGGTCGTACCGGCGAAGCTCGTGAGCCGGTTAGCCCGTGGGGTACGCCTGCTAAGGGTTATCGTACTCGTAATAATAAACGCACGGACAATATGATTGTTCGCCGCCGTTACTCAAATAAAGGTTAATTGATATGGCTCGTTCATTGAAAAAAGGCCCATATGTAGACCTGCATTTGCTGAAAAAAGTAGATGCGGCTCGTGCAAACAACGATAAGCGCCCGATTAAAACCTGGTCGCGTCGTTCCACTATTCTGCCTGATTTCATCGGTTTGACAATTGCTGTGCATAACGGTCGCACTCATGTGCCGGTATTCATCAGTGACAATATGGTTGGCCATAAATTAGGTGAGTTCTCATTGACCCGTACCTTTAAAGGCCACTTGGCTGATAAAAAGGCTAAAAAGAAATAAGGGATAAGACATGAGAGTATCTGCATCACATAAAAATGCCCGTATTTCTGCTCAAAAAGCCCGTTTGGTAGCAGATTTAATTCGTGGTAAAGACGTTGCCCAAGCCTTGAATATCTTGGCATTCAGCCCGAAAAAAGGTGCTGAGTTGATTAAAAAAGTACTGGAGTCTGCGATTGCTAATGCAGAGCACAACAACGGTGCTGATATCGATGAGCTGAAAGTTGTCACTATTTATGTTGACAAGGCCGCTTCTCTGAAGCGTTTTCAGGCTCGTGCCAAGGGTCGTGGTAACCGCATTGAAAAACAAACTTGTCATATCAATGTGACAGTGGGTAACTAAGGAAAAGCTATGGGACAAAAAATTCATCCGACTGGCTTTCGCTTGGCGGTAAATAAAGACTGGTCTTCCAAATGGTTTGCGAAAAGTAATGAGTTTTCGACTGTTTTGAAACAAGACATCGATGTTCGTGAGTATTTGCGCAAACGTTTGGCAAATGCTTCTGTTGGCCGTGTGGTTATCGAGCGTCCGGCTAAGTCTGCCCGTATTACCATTTTTTCTGCCCGTCCGGGTATGGTAATCGGTCGCAAAGGCGAGGATATTGAAGTGCTGAAGCGCGACCTGCAAAACCTGATGGGTGTGCCGGTTCATGTAAACATTGAGGAAATCCGCAAACCTGAATTGGATGCGCAAATTATTGCCGACGGTATCGCTCAGCAATTGGAGAAACGCGTTCAATTCCGTCGCGCAATGAAACGTGCTATGCAAAATGCCATGCGCGTGGGTGCTAAAGGTATTAAAATCATGACTTCCGGCCGTTTGAATGGTGCGGATATTGCGCGTAGTGAATGGTATCGTGAAGGTCGTGTGCCGCTGCATACTTTGCGTGCAAACGTGGATTATGCGACTAGCGAAGCGCACACCACTTACGGTGTAATTGGTCTGAAAGTTTGGGTGTACACTGGCGAAGGCAAAGAAGTTGCCCAAGCACGCCCCGAACAAGAAAATAAACGCAGAAAGGGTGGTCGAAATGCTGCAGCCAACTAGAATGAAATACCGCAAACAGCATAAAGGCCGTAATACCGGTATTGCAACGCGCGGTAACGCTGTTAGTTTCGGCGATTTCGGTTTGAAGGCTGTTGGCCGTGGTCGTCTGACTGCCCGTCAAATCGAGGCAGCTCGTCGTGCTATGACCCGTCATATCAAACGTGGTGGCCGCATCTGGATTCGTGTATTTCCTGACAAACCAATTACCGAAAAACCAATTCAGGTTCGTATGGGTGGCGGTAAAGGTTCCGTGGAGTACTATGTAGCCGAAGTGAAGCCTGGTAAAGTATTGTACGAAATGGATGGTGTGGCAGAGTCTCTGGCTCGTGAAGCTTTTGCTTTAGCTGCCGCTAAACTGCCGATTCCGACTGTGTTTGTAGTAAGACAGGTAGGTAAATAATGAAAGCCAATGAATTGAAAGACAAATCAGTTGAGCAACTGAATGCTGACTTGGTTGGTTTGCTGAAAGCTCAATTTGGCCTGCGCATGCAACACGCTACCGGCCAGTTGGGTAAAACCAGCGAATTGAAAAAAGTACGTCGTGACATTGCTCGTATTAAAACCGTTTTAACTGAAAAAGGTGAAAAATAATGAGCGAAGTTAAAAATGTCCGTACTTTGCAGGGCAAAGTGGTTAGCGACAAAATGGATAAAACCGTAACTGTATTAGTGGAACGTAAAGTAAAACACCCGTTATACGGTAAGGTTATCCGCCGTTCTACTAAGATTCATGCTCATGATGAACAGAATCAATATGGTGTTGGTGATGTTGTTGTGATCGAAGAGGGTCGTCCTTTGTCTAAAACCAAATCTTGGGTAGTTAAAGAGTTGGTAGAAAAAGCTCGTACTGTTTAATTTAAGCAACAGTGCGGTGTTAAAAAGGGAAGCGGAGACTTGCAGAGTTTTAAAAAATCCTGTAAGCTTCGTTTCTTTGCTTTCGATCTCTTCGGAAGTTTCTCCCTTCGGGACCCAAGACTGATTTGCTGGAACCTTTGGATGGTTTCAGGTGGGCTTTTTTTATAAATAAATGCCTGTCTGAAAATGGTAAATTAAGTTGGATTTTTTAAAGGTAAAAACATGATTCAAATGCAGACCATCTTAGATGTGGCTGATAACTCTGGTGCTCGCAGCGTAATGTGCATCAAAGTGTTAGGTGGATCTAAGCGTCGCTACGCTAGTGTTGGCGACATTATTAAAGTGTCGGTAAAGGATGCGGCCCCGCGCGGTCGTGTTAAAAAGGGTGATGTATATAATGCTGTAGTAGTGCGTACTGCTAAAGGCGTTCGTCGTCCTGATGGTGCTTTGATCAAGTTTGATAACAATGCTGCTGTATTGTTGAATAACAAGCTTGAGCCATTGGGTACCCGCATTTTTGGCCCGGTTACTCGTGAACTGCGTACTGAACGCTTCATGAAAATCGTTTCATTGGCACCTGAAGTGTTGTAAGGAAAGCAAGCAATGAACAAAATCATTAAAGGCGATAAGGTTGTTATTATTGCTGGTAAAGATAAAGGCAAGCAGGGCGAGGTCATTCGCGTGCTGGGTGATAAGGTTGTGGTTGAAGGTGTGAATGTTGTTAAGCGTCATCAAAAACCCAATCCGATGCGTGGTGTTGAGGGTGGCATCATTACTAAGAATATGCCTTTGGCAATTTCTAATGTTGCTATTTTCAATCCTGAAACAAATAAAGCTGACCGTGTTGGTATCAAATTGGTTGAAAACGAGGGTAAGGTTAAACGCATTCGTGTATTCAAGTCCAATGGTGCTGAGATTGGTGCTTAAGGAGTGAAATGACATGGCACGTTTGAAAGACTTTTATACTACTACTGTTGTACCTGAGTTGATGAAGCAATTCGGTTACAAGTCTATTATGGAAGTGCCCCGTATCGAGAAAATTACCTTGAATATGGGTGTTGGTGAAGCTGTTGCTGATAAAAAAGTAATGGAACATGCGGTTTCCGACTTAGAAAAAATTGCAGGTCAAAAACCAGTAGTAACCGTTGCGCGCAAATCTATCGCTGGCTTTAAGATTCGTGACAACTATCCGGTAGGTTGTAAAGTAACGTTACGCCGCGATCAAATGTTTGAATTTCTTGATCGCTTAGTAACTATTGCGTTACCACGTGTGCGTGATTTTCGTGGTGTAAACGGTAAATCTTTTGATGGTCGCGGTAACTACAATATGGGTGTACGCGAACAAATTATCTTCCCGGAAATCGAATACGATAAGATCGATGCTCTGCGTGGTCTGAATATCACTATCACCACCACTGCAAAAACCGATGAAGAGGCCAAAGCGCTGTTGTCGCTGTTCAAATTTCCGTTTAAAGGATAATCATGGCTAAGAAAGCACTTATTAATCGCGAAGCTAAGCGTGTCGCTTTGGCTAAAAAATATGCTGCGAAACGCGCAGCCATTTTTGCAGTCATTAATGACAGCAGCGCTACTGATGAAGAACGCTTCGAAGCTCGCCTGAAGCTGCAGGCGATTCCGCGTAATGCTGCTCCAGTTCGTCAGCGTCGCCGCTGCGCCATTACTGGTCGCCCTCGTGGGACCTTCCGTAAATTCGGCTTGGGCCGTATCAAAATCCGTGAAATCGCCATGCGTGGTGAAATTCCGGGTGTGATTAAAGCCAGCTGGTAATAGGAGAAAATTAAATGAGTATGCATGATCCTATTTCCGATATGTTGACCCGTATCCGCAATGCGCAACGTGCCAATAAAGTTGCGGTTGTGATGCCTTCTTCTAAGCTGAAAGTGGCTATTGCCAAAGTTTTGAAAGAAGAAGGTTATATCGAAGACTTCGCGGTTTCTGCTGATGCAAAACCGGTATTGGAAATCCAATTGAAATACTATGCAGGACGTCCGGTTATCGAGCAAATCAAACGTGTTTCACGTCCTGGTTTGCGTGTATACAAAGGTTCTGGTGAGATCCCAACCGTTATGAACGGTTTGGGTGTCGCAATTGTTAGTACTTCAAAAGGCGTAATGACTGACCGCAAAGCCCGCGCAGCAGGTATCGGTGGTGAGTTATTGTGCGTTGTAGCCTAAAGGAGCGTTTAAGATGTCTCGCGTAGCGAAAAATCCAGTAACTGTTCCTGCTGGCGTAGAAGTTAAATTTGGAACTGAAGCATTGACTGTTAAAGGTAAAAATGGCGAGTTGGCCTTTCCTTTGAGCGGTGATGTTAAGATTGAATTGAGTGATGGTCAATTAACTTTTGCTGCTGTCAATAATAGTAAGCATTCAGTGGCCATGTCGGGTACTGTCCGTGCAATTGTCGCCAATATGGTGAAAGGTGTTGCAGAAGGTTTTGAGAAAAAACTGCAATTAATCGGCGTTGGTTACCGTGCTCAAGCTCAAGGTAAAACATTGAATCTATCTTTGGGTTTCTCTCATCCGGTAGTTTACGAAATGCCTGAAGGGGTAACCGTACAAACTCCGTCACAAACTGAAATAGTATTGACTGGTGCCGACAAGCAGGTTGTTGGTCAGGTTGCTGCTGAAATTCGCGCGTTCCGCCCGCCGGAGCCTTATAAAGGCAAGGGTGTGCGCTATGTGGGCGAAGTGGTTGTGATGAAAGAAGCTAAGAAGAAATAATTGAGGCCTCACAATGGATAAACATGCAACAAGACTCCGTCGTGCACGTAAAACTCGTGCTCGTATTGCGGATTTGAAAGTGGTTCGTCTGTGTGTATTCCGCACAAACAGCCATATTTATGCTCAAGTAATCAGTGCTGAGGGTGATAAAGTATTGGCTTCTGCCTCTACTTTGGAAGCTGAAGTTCGCAACAGCCTAAAAACCGGCAGCAATGTTGATGCTGCTATTGTGGTCGGTAAGCGTATTGCTGAAAAAGCAAAAGCAGCCGGCATTGAGAAGGTTGCTTTTGACCGCTCTGGCTTTCAATATCACGGTCGTGTAAAAGCTCTGGCTGAAGCTGCTCGTGAAAACGGCTTGAGCTTCTAAAGAAAGGTTTTGGAGATCTGAACATGGCAAAACATGAAACAGAAGAGCGTGGTGATGGCCTGATTGAGAAAATGGTAGCCGTAAACCGCGTAACCAAAGTGGTTAAAGGTGGCCGTATTATGGCATTCTCAGCTTTAACCGTGGTGGGTGATGGTGATGGTCGCATTGGCATGGGTAAAGGTAAATCGAAAGAGGTGCCTGTTGCTGTGCAGAAAGCAATGGATCAGGCACGTCGCAACATGATTAAAGTACCGTTGAAAAACGGCACCATTCATCACGAAGTAATCGGTAAGCACGGTGCAACTCGCGTGTTTATGCAGCCTGCTAAAGAAGGTAGTGGTGTGAAAGCTGGTGGCCCGATGCGTTTGGTATTCGATGCAATGGGTGTGCATAATATCTCTGCTAAAGTGCACGGCTCTACCAATCCGTACAATATTGTGCGCGCAACCTTGGACGGTTTGTCTAAGCTCTATACGCCAGCAGAAGTTGCTGCAAAACGTGGCTTGACCGTTGAGGAAATACTGGGAGCTAATCATGACTGAGCAAAAGAAAATTAAAGTAACCTTGACCAAGAGTCTGATTGGTACGATTGAATCGCATCGCGCTTGTGCTCGTGGTTTGGGTTTGCGTCGTCGTGAACACACAGTTGAAGTGCTGGATACCCCGGAAAATCGTGGCATGATTAATAAAATCAGCTACCTTTTGAAAGTGGAGTCATAATTATGTTGTTGAACACCATTAAACCTGCAGAAGGTGCAACGAAAGAGCGTCGTCGTGTAGGCCGTGGTATCGGTAGCGGCTTGGGTAAAACTGGCGGTCGCGGCCATAAAGGCCAAAAAAGTCGTGCCGGCGGTTTTCATAAGGTTGGTTTTGAAGGCGGTCAAATGCCTTTGCAACGCCGTTTGCCCAAGCGTGGCTTTAAATCATTGACAGCAGCTCAAAATGCTGAAGTACGTTTAGGTGAGTTGAGCTTGGTCGCGGTTGAAGAAATTGATGTACTGGCCTTGAAACAAGCTGGTTTGATTTCTGCTGGTGCCTTGAATGTCAAAGTAATCGCTTCGGGCGAAATTTCCAAAGCAGTTACTTTGAAGGGTATTAAAGCGACTAAAGGTGCAAAAGCTGCAATTGAAGCGGCTGGTGGCAAAGTAGAAGAGTAAGGCTAAAAACAAAGTGGCGAATCGACAAGCATCATCAGGAGTTGCAAATTATAGTGATTTGAAAAAACGGTTGGTATTCCTTTTAGGGGCACTGATTGTTTTTCGAATTGGTGCACATATTCCGGTGCCAGGTGTGGATGCAGCTGCTTTGGCTAAGCTTTATGAAAGCGCGGGTGGCGGTATTCTGAACATGTTAAATATGTTTTCAGGAGGATCGCTTGAGCGCTTTAGTGTTTTTGCTATCGGGATTATGCCTTATATCTCGGCATCCATTATTGTTCAGCTGGCATCAGAAATTATGCCGTCACTGAAAGCTTTAAAAAAGGAGGGTGAGGCAGGACGCCGTATTATTACGAAATATACTCGTTATGGTACCGTTTTGCTCGCTTCTCTACAAAGTTTCGGTGTGGCAAGTTTCGTATATAGTCAGAATATAGTAGTGGCGCCAAGATTTGAATTCTTTACGTCAACTGTTTTTTGTCTGGTAGGCGGAACGATGTTCCTGATGTGGCTGGGTGAGCAAATGACAGAGCGTGGAATTGGCAATGGTATTTCATTAATCATTACTGCAGGTATTGCTGCGGGTTTACCTTCTGGCGCTATTCAGTTGTGGACTTTGCTGCAACAAAATTCGATTGGCGTGCCGATGGCAATCGCTATTGTAATTGGTGCGTTGGTTTTGATTTATGTTGTGGTGTGTTTTGAAAGTGCATTGCGTAAAGTGCCAATTCATTATGCAAAACGACAAGCTGGAAGCTCTTTTTCACAAAACCAGAATACTCATATGCCATTTAAATTAAATATGGCAGGTGTTATTCCTCCTATCTTTGCTTCTAGTATCATAATGTTTCCTGCTACGCTTGCCAGTTGGCTGGGTAATAGTAGCAATGACAACTGGTTAACCCGTTTGTCGGGATGGTTAGGGCACGGCCAGCCTGCTTATATTTTGCTATTTGCAGCTTCTATCGTATTTTTCTGTTATTTCTATACGGCTTTGGTTTTTAGTCCTCGAGAAATGGCGGAGAACTTGAAGAAAAGCGGTGCTTTTGTGCCTGGTATCCGTCCGGGTGAGCAGACGTCGAATTATCTAGAAGGTGTGGTATTGCGATTGACCTTGTTTGGTGCGCTCTATATCACCACCATCTGTTTGATTCCTGAGTTCTTGACGACCGCGGTTAATGTTCCTTTTTACTTAGGTGGAACGTCATTATTAATTTTGGTTGTTGTAACAATGGATTTCAATACACAGCTTGCTTCCTATAAAATGACGCAGCAGTACGAACGCTTTGATATGAAATCTTTATCTCGTAAATAAACACATGGCTAAAGAAGATACCATTCAAATGCAGGGTGAAATTCTTGAAACCCTGCCTAATGCTACTTTTAAAGTAAAACTCGAAAATGATCATGTTGTGTTGGGTCATATTTCTGGAAAAATGCGGATGCATTACATCCGTATTTCTCCAGGAGATAAGGTGACGGTGGAGTTGACACCTTATGACTTAACACGTGCACGTATCGTGTTTCGAGCACGATAAACCAGGAAAGGAAGTAATATGCGCGTACAACCTTCTGTAAAGAAAATTTGCCGAAACTGCAAGATTATCCGTCGTAATCGTGTGGTTCGTGTAATTTGTACCGATCCCCGTCACAAGCAACGCCAAGGCTAATATTTTATTAGTCGAGATTTTGTGTTATAGTGACCAACTTTTGCCCTAAAAGGAAAAAATATGGCTCGTATCGCAGGGGTAAATATCCCTAATAACGCCCATATCGTAATCGGCTTGCAGGCTATTTACGGTATTGGCGCTACTCGTGCCAAAGCTGTTTGCGAAGCTGCTGGTGTGGTTGCCAGCACTAAAGTAAAAGATTTGGACGAGTCTGAATTGGAAGCTTTGCGTGAACAAGTTGCCCGTTATGTTGTAGAAGGTGATTTGCGTCGTGAAGTAACCATGAGTATTAAACGCCTGATGGACATGGGTTGCTACCGTGGTTTCCGCCACCGTCGTGGCTTGCCTTGCCGCGGCCAACGCACCCGTACCAATGCGCGCACCCGCAAAGGTCCGCGTAAGGCTATTGCAGGTAAAAAATAATTTTTTAAGGATTTAATTGATGGCTAAAGCAAACACAGCCTCGCGTGTACGCAAAAAAGTACGCAAAACCGTAAGTGAAGGTATCGTGCATGTTCATGCATCGTTTAATAATACCATCATTACAATCACCGACCGTCAAGGCAATGCATTGTCTTGGGCTACCTCTGGCGGCGCTGGTTTTAAAGGTTCTCGTAAAAGTACACCGTTTGCTGCTCAGGTAGCAGCAGAAGCCGCTGGTAAAGTTGCCCAAGAGTATGGCGTTAAAAATCTGGAAGTTCGCATTAAAGGTCCTGGACCCGGTCGTGAATCTTCTGTTCGTGCGCTCAACGCTCTTGGTTTCAAAATTACCAGCATTACCGACGTTACACCGCTGCCGCATAACGGCTGCCGTCCGCCTAAAAAACGTCGTATTTAATTTGGAGTGATTGAGAATGGCACGTTATACCGGCCCTAAATGTAAATTAGCACGCCGCGAAGGCACTGATCTTTTCTTGAAGAGCGCACGTCGCTCTTTGGAATCCAAATGCAAAATCGATTCTGCTCCTGGTCAGCACGGTGCGAAAAAGCCTCGTTTGTCTGATTACGGTTTGCAATTGCGTGAGAAGCAAAAAATCCGCCGTATTTACGGTGTGCTGGAACGCCAATTCCGCCGCTATTTTGCTGAAGCTGCACGCCGTAAGGGCTCTACTGGTGAATTGCTGCTCCAATTGTTGGAGTCGCGTTTGGATAATGTGGTTTATCGTATGGGTTTCGGCTCTACTCGCGCCGAAGCACGTCAATTGGTATCTCACAAAGCAATTACCGTGAACGGTCAAGTTGTGAATATTCCCTCTTTTCAAGTGAAAGCGGGTGACGTAGTTGCTGTCCGAGAAAAAGCTAAGAAGCAAGTCCGTATTCAAGAAGCTTTGGGTTTGGCTACTCAAATTGGTATGCCGAGCTGGGTTTCTGTTGATGCAGGTAAAATGGAAGGTGTATATAAAAATATGCCTGATCGCTCAGAGTTGTACAGCGATATTAATGAACAGCTGGTGGTAGAGTTCTACTCTAAATAATGCCGGCTCAGTGAGGGACAGTTAAATGCAAAATAGCACTTCCGAATTCTTGAAGCCTCGTCAAATTGATGTTGATACATTGTCGGCTACCCGCGCCAAGGTATCTATGCAACCTTTTGAGCGTGGTTTCGGCCATACTTTAGGTAATGCTTTGCGTCGTATCTTACTGTCATCCATGAATGGTTTTGCCCCGACTGAGGTGGCGATTACTGGCGTCTTGCATGAATACTCAACTCTTGATGGTGTTCAGGAGGATGTTGTTGATATTCTTCTGAATATTAAAGGCGTAGTATTTAAATTGCATGATCGCGCCGATGTAACGCTGACTTTGAAAAAATCGGGTGCAGGTGCTGTATTGGCTGGTGATATTGAATTACCCCATGATGTTGAGATCGTAAATCCTGACCACGTTATCTGTACTTTGGCAGATAAAGGCCAGATTGAGATGGAAATCAAAGTGGAACAAGGTCGTGGTTATCAGTCTGTTTCCGGCCGTCGCGCAGTACGCGATGATAACCGGAATATTGGCGCCATTCAGTTGGATGCGAGCTTTTCGCCCATCAGTCGTGTCAGCTTTGAAGTTGAGCCTGCTCGTGTAGAACAGCGAACCGATTTGGACCGTCTGGTTTTGGATATTGAAACCGACGGTTCGATTGAGCCAGAGGAGGCGGTTCGTAATGCGGCGCGTATTTTGATTGACCAAATGTCTATTTTTGCTGACCTGCAAGGTACGCCGGTAGAAGAGGTGGAAGAGAAAGCTCCTCCGATTGATCCGATTCTGCTGCGCCCAGTGGACGATTTGGAATTGACCGTACGTTCAGCCAACTGTTTGAAGGCTGAGGACATTTACTATATCGGTGATTTGATCCAGCGTACTGAGACTGAGCTTTTGAAAACCCCCAATTTGGGCCGTAAATCTTTGAATGAAATCAAGGAAGTTTTGGCATCTAAAGGTTTGACCTTGGGCTCAAAATTGGAAGCTTGGCCGCCTGCGGGTTTGGAAAAGCCTTAAGTTTGAATATTAAAGGATAATGACATGCGTCATCGTAATGGCAATCGTAAATTAAACCGCACCAGCAGCCATCGCGCTGCGATGTTGCGTAACATGGCAAACTCTTTGTTGACCCATGAAACCATCGTAACCACTTTGCCTAAAGCAAAAGAGTTGCGTCGAGTAGTTGAGCCCTTGATTACATTGGGTAAAAAACCTTCTTTGGCTAACCGCCGTTTGGCATTTGACCGCACACGCGACCGTGATGTAGTAGTAAAACTGTTTGGCGACTTGGGTCCGCGTTTTGCTGCTCGTAACGGTGGCTATGTTCGTATTTTGAAATATGGCTTCCGCAAAGGCGATAATGCACCTTTGGCTTTAGTTGAGTTGGTGGATAAAGCGGCTGAAACTGCAGAATAAGTGAAGTAAGATAGAAACCGGTCTGTGAATGACCGGTTTTTTATTTTGATGATTTATAGTAATTCTGGAGTGGGTTTGCTCTAGGTCGTGCCATTGACAGGCTTGTGGATGGTTTTTTGAGAAGAAGTCCCCCGCAGCTGCTAGGTAAAAGTACAACAAGATTGAATACCTTGCGAGCATTTTATAGCGGATTCAATTAATTCAATACAAGGTAGCAAGCTGCTGACAGTACAGGTGGTACGGAACCGATTATGTTGTCGCTTTAGCGGCTTACAAAATCGTTCTCTTTGAGCTAAGGCGCAGCAGAGCCTTCGCGAAAATTAAGTTAATCCGATATATTCCGTCATGCTCGGGTTTAAAGTATCGAAAAGAATTTTGCGAAGATCTCTGCCTGTCTGAAAAACATAAAATGTCTTTCAGACAGGCATTGGTCTATAGAATAGAACCTTGTTTGGGAAGATCAAACAAATTCTTCGGTATCGATTTCTGCTTGGGTGGCGGCGGGGTAACGGGCTCCGTATACGTTTTGGCGGTTGATCAGTACGCCGGCTTGTTGCAGCAGCTGGTCGTCTAAGTGCAATTCGGCGGCGGCGAGGTTTTCGGCCAAGTGATGGGTTTGTACGGTGCCGGGGATGGCTAGGATATTGTCTTGTTGTGCCAATAACCAAGCGAGGCTGAGTTGGGCGATGGTGCAGCCGGCTTCGTCGGCCAGTTGTTGCAGTGGATGCAGCAGTTGCAGATTTTTCGGATAGTTTTCGGCGGAGAAACGCGGCATCGGGCGGCGGATGTCTTTTTCGGCCAGTTCGGTAATGTCGTTTAAGTGGCCGCCGAGGTAGCCGCGGCCAAGCGGGCTGAAAGCGACGAAGGCGGCGCCCAGTTTGCGGGTTTTGGCCAATATGCCGATTTCGGGATTGCGCGTCCACAGCGAATATTCGGTTTGTACGGCGGCAATCGGGTGGACGGAGTGGGCTTTTTCGAGCGTGGCGGCGGATACTTCAGACAGGCCGATGGCACGGATTTTGCCTTCTTCAACCAGGCGGGAAAGTGCGCCTACGCTCTCTTCGATCGGCACGTTTTTATCCCAGCGGTGCAGGTAATAAAGGTCGATCACGTCGGTTTGCAGGCGTTGCAGAGATTCGTCGGCCTGACGCAGCAGGGTTTCGGGGCGGCCGTCGATCACGCGCTGGCCGTTTACGCCGCCCATACCGCATTTGCTGGCGAGGAAAATTCGGTTGCGAAAGGGTTTGAGCGCTTTGCCGACCAGGCTTTCGTTGGCACCAAAGCCGTAGAGGGTGGCGGTATCGAAATGGTTGCAGCCAAGATCGACGGCGTGTTGCAACAGTTGGATGGCGGTGTTTTCATCGGGCGGGATGCCGTAGGCGTGGCTGAGGTTCATGCAGCCCAGGCCGATGGGGTTGACGTGTTGTCCGGCAAGAGGGCGGGTGTTCATAGGGGCTCCTTTTTTGGGGTGAAGTTTTCAGACAGGCATATGATGGAAAGAAACGGTGTGGGCTAAACCGTGGGTATTTTCAAAGTTTACTGAACAAAGATTTCAGCAACAAATGCCTGTCTGAAAACTTTTTCAGACAGGCATTGGTCGTTTGCTGCCGTGATTTAGCCTTCCAGTTGTTTTTCCAGTTCGCCTAATACTTTGTAGCAGTTGATGACGCTCTCGACGCTGGAATTGGGTTGTCGGCCTTCGCGGATGGCGGCGAAGAATTCGCGGTCTTGCAATTCGATGCCGTTCATGGAAACGGCCACTTTGCTCACGTCTATCGGTTCTTCCTTGCCGTTCACCAAGTCGTCGTAACGGGCGATGTAGGTGCCGTTGTCGCAGATATAGCGGAAGAAGGTACCGAGCGGGCCGTCGTTATTGAATGACAGCGACAGGGTGCAGATGGCGCCGTTTTCGGCTTGCAATTGGATGGACATATCCATGGCGATGCCCAATACCGGGTGAATCGGGCCTTGGATGGCGTTGGCTTTCACCACTTTGCTGCCGGTTTGGTATTGGAACAGATCAACGGTATGCGCGGCGTGGTGCCACAGCAAATGGTCGGTCCAAGAACGCGGTTCGCCCTTGGCGTTGGTGTTGGTGCGGCGGAAGAAGTAGGTTTGAACGTCCATTTGCTGGATATTCAATTCACCCGCGGTGATTTTGTTGTGTACCCATTGGTGGCTGGGATTGAAGCGGCGGGTGTGGCCGACCATGGCGACGAGGCCGGTTTCTTTTTGTACTTTCAGTACTTCTTCGGCATCTGCCCAAGAGTCGGCCAGCGGAATTTCCACTTGTACGTGTTTGCCGGCGCGCAGGCATTGCAGGGTTTGCGCGGCGTGCATTTGGGTGGGAGTGCACAGGATCACGGCATCCAATTCGGGAAGAGCCAAGGCGGCAGCCAAATCGTCGGTAACGAAACCGATGCCGTATTTGTCGGCAACGGCTTGGGTTTTGGCCATGTCGCGGCCGATCAGGGCGATGACTTCTACATCAGGGATGTTTTTGATGCCGTCGAGGTGTTTTTCGCCGAAAGCGCCGGCACCGGCGAGGGCTACTTTGATGGTTTTCATAAATACTCCTGTTTGAGAGAAAAGTCGGATTATTCTGCGGGGGCTTCCAGTATCAGGTGGCCGACCGCGGTATTGGAGGCGGGCACATGATAGAAGCGGTGTTTAACGATGGGCTCTTGGCCTTCTTCGCACATGGCGGCGCGGGCGATCAGCCACATCACCAGTTCGATGCCTTCGGAGCCGGCTTCGCGTACGTATTCGATATGCGGTTTTTGCGCCAGCGTTTTCGGATCGGCAATCAAATCATCGAGAAATTGATTGTCCCATTCTTTATTGATTAAGCCGGCGCGCGGACCTTGCAGTTGGTGGCTCATGCCGCCTGTGCCCCAGATGTGGACGTTGATGTCTTCGTCGTAGCTTTCCACTGCTTTGCGGATGGCGCGGCCCAAATCGTAACAGCGTTGTCCGCTGGGTACTGGGTATTGTACGACATTAACATGCAGCGGAATCACTTTTACCGGCCAAGGATCGACGTCGCCGAACATCAGCGTCATCGGTACGGTTAAGCCGTGGTCAACGCCCAGCTCGTAGCATAAAGTGAGATCAAAGCCCTGTTCGATAACCGAATGCGCCAGATGTGAGGCAAATGCCTGATCGCCGGGTACGTTCGGAATCGGGCGGGGGCCCCAGCCTTCGTCGCAGGGGATGAATTCTTGGTTCATGCCCAAGGCAAAGGTGGGAATCAGGTCGAAGCCGAAGTTGTTGGTGTGGTCGTTATACACCAGAATCACCACGTCGGGCTGGTTTTCTTTTTGCCATTGTTTGCTGTATTCGTAACCGGCGAATACCGGTTTCCAGTAGTCTTCTGCGGTTTTATCCAAATCCCAGGCCACGCCGATGGCGGGGATGTGCGAGGTATAAACGCTTGCGGTAATTTTTGCCATGAGGTTTTCCTTTCAGACAGGCTTTATTTTTTCTGCTCGTGCAGGTAGCGGTTGCCTTCGATATTGCGGCCGCCGTTGATCATCATGTCGCGGTATTCTTGCTCGCTCATGCCGGTCATGCTGCCGGCCATCTGCTGGAAGGTCAGGCCGTCGGTGGCGCCGATTTTGGCCAGCACGTAGATGTTGCCGCCCAAGGCCATGCAGCGGTTTAAGTCGCGGCTCATGACTGCTTGCTTTTGCTCTTCGCTCATCGGCCATTCGTCGAGATAGGCGCGCTCGTCGGCTTTGAAGCGCTCGCGGTTTTCCGGTTTCATCAGCGACATGCAGAACTGGTTGAGGTGATAGCCTTTGCTGGCTTGTTCGGAATCGAAAATGATGGTGCCGGGGATGTCTTTATAAGGTTTGTCGATTGCCATGAGAATACTCCTCTGATTTCATCTTAGTGGCTTTTCAGACAGGCATGGCGCGGATGCAATGCCTGTCTGAAAAATATGGCTTATTTTACTTCTTCCGGCCAATAAAGCCGCATCGGGTTGTCGACCAGAATCTGTTGCAATTGTTGCGGCGTGGTGGCGATTTGCGCCAGATAATCTACCAGCAGGCCGTCGTCGGGCATGTGGTCTTTTAAGTTGGGGTGTGGCCAGTCGGTGCCGAACAGGACGCGATCGGGGAATTGTTCCATCAGGCGGCGGGCGAAGGGTACCACATCGGTGTAGGCATGCTGTTCGCCGTTTAGCGCCGGCGGGCCGCTGATGCTTAAGCGCTCGGGGCAGGAGAGTTTGCTCCATACGTTGGGGTGTTCAGCCATCAGTTTGACAAACAAATTGAATTCTTCGCCGTCTACCGGTTTGGAAACATCCGGCCGTCCCATGTGGTCCACCACTACGGTGGTCGGCAGATTGGTGAAGAAGTCCCACAACTCGGGCAGGTCGGCGGCTTCGAAATACACCACGATATGCCAGCCCAAGGGTGCGATGCGTCCGGCGATTTCCATCAATTCTTCTTTGGGGGTGAAATCCACCAGCCGTTTGACAAAATTAAAACGTACGCCGCGTACCCCGGCATCATGCAGCTTTTGCAATTCTTCGTCGGAAATGTCGCGTTTTACCGTGGCGACGCCGCGTGCCAGTTTGCCGGCACTTTGCAGCGCGTCCACCAGTGCGCGGTTGTCGGCGCCGTGGCAGGTGGCCTGCACGATCACGTTGCGGGCAAAGCCCAAATGGTCGCGCAGGGCGAACAATTGTTCTTTAGAGGCATCGCAAGGCGTGTATTTGCGCTCGGGGGCATAGGGGAACACATCGCCGGGGCCGAAGACGTGGCAATGCGCATCTACTGCGCCTGCGGGCAGGGATAGGCGTGGTTTGGATGGATTTGGATAAAAATCCAGCCAGCCGGGTGTTTTTTCAAAGTGACTCATAAATTCTCCTTTGGTTTGTTTTTCAGACAGGCCTTATGCTGTTGTTTGCTTGGTTAATAAGGCAGGCCGACATAGTTTTCCGCCAACAGCTTGGCAGCGTGTTCGGTTAGTTTGAGCTGGTTGAATTCGGCCTGTTGCATTTTTTCTTCAAACTCGTCGCCATCCGGGAAGGTGTGTAACAGTTTGGTCATATACCAAGAAAAACGCTCCGCCGCCCAAACCCGTTTCATACAGCGCTCGGAATAGCCGTCGATGCCTGCGCTGCTGCCGTTGCCGTAATAATCGGCGAAAGCGTCGGCCAAACACTGTACGTCGCCTGCCGCCAAGTTCAGACCTTTTGCGCCGGTGGGCGGAACGATGTGGGCGGCATCGCCGGCGAGAAATAAGGCGTGGTAACGCATCGGTTCGCTGACAAAACTGCGCAGCGGGGCAATGCTTTTTTCCAAACTCGGACCGGTGATGAGCCTTGCTGCATATGCAGGCGGCAGGCGGTTTTTCAGCTCTGTCCAGAAGCGTTCGTCCGACCAGTCTTCCACCGTATCGCTTAAGGGAACTTGCAGGTAATAGCGGCTGCGGGTGGTGGAGCGCTGGCTACAGAGGGCAAAGCCGTTGGGGTGTTTGGCGTAAATCAATTCTTCCGATACCGGCGGGGTATCCGAAAGCAGGCCCAGCCAGCCGAAGGGATAAACACGCTCGTAGGTTTTCAGTACGTCGGCGGGAATGCTTTGGCGCGAAACGCCGTGGAAACCGTCGCAGCCGGCGATAAAATCGCAATCGAGGCGGTGGGTTTCGCCGTTATGGGTATAGGTAACATAGGGCTGGTTGCTCTCGATATCGTGCAGGGCAACGTCTTGGGCTTCGTATACGGTTATACCGCCGGTAGCGGCGCGTGCGTCCATCAGGTCGCGGGTGACTTCGGTTTGGCCGTAAACGACCACGTGTTTGCCGATTTCTTTTTCAAAGTCCACCCGGATGTGTTGGTGATTGAAAACCAGTTCTACGCCTTCATGTACCAAGCCTTCGCGGTGCATGCGTTCGGCGGCGCCCGCTTTTTCCAAACCTTGTACGGTGGTGTGCTCTAACACGCCGGCGCGGATGCGGCTCAAGACGTATTCGCCGCATTTGCGTTCCAAAATCACATTGTCAATGCCGTTTTGATACAGCAGTTGGCCGAGCAGCAGACCCGAAGGGCCGGCACCGATAATGGCAACTTGGGTTTTCATGATTTCTCCTTCGCTTTGTTGTTTGAATTTTTTATCGGTAAAGCGTAGTCACTGTTTCGGCGGATTTTACGGTGTAAATGTTAAACGTTTTGTTTTGAGTATCATGTTTTCAGACAGGCCTTCAAGCTTCGCCAAGCTTGAAGGCTGTCGTTTGGACGGGTGAATATCGTTTAATCGATATACTTCAAGCCGGCTTTTTCCAAGCCTTCGCGCATACTGTAATAATCCAAGCCCAGTGTGCCGGCGGCGAAGATTTCGCGCTTACCCGCTTCGTTGGCTTCGCGCGCTTCGGCTTTGTCGGCGATTTCCATGGCGCGCTCGGCGGGTACCACCACCACGCCGTCGATGTCGGCAATCACCACATCACCGGGGTTCACCAAGGCGCCGGCGCAGACGACGGGTACGTTTACCGAACCTAAAGTCGCCTTAATCGTGCCTTTGGCATGGATGGCTTTGCTGAACACGGGGAATTCCATTTCGGTGAGATCGGCCACGTCACGCACGCCGCCGTCGATAATCAAACCTTTGGCACCGCGGGCTTTGAACGAAGTGGCCAACAGGTCGCCGAAAAAGCCGTCGGCATTGTCGCTGGTGCAGGCGGCCACGGCCACGTCGCCCGCTTGCAATTGTTCGGCGGCCACGTGCATCATCCAGTTGTCGCCCGGTTGCAGCAGAATGGTAACGGCGGTGCCGCAGATTTTGGCGCTCGGGTAAATCGGGCGCATATAGGGTTTCATCAGGCCGATGCGCCCCATTGCTTCGTGGATGGTGGCGCTGCCGAAGCGCGACAGTTTTTCTACTGCCGCCGGGTCGGCGCGTTTAATGTTGCGTTTCACCACGCCCAATTGGTTTAAATACACTTCAGTCATGGTTTACAGTCCTTTCGCTTTCAGACGGGCATCGAGCCGCGGGAACACACGGCGGGCGTTGCCTTCGTAGATTTGGTGTTTTTCGGCATCGTTCAGATCGGCCGCTTCGATGTAGCGCTTGGTGTCGTCGAAGTAAAAACCGGTACGCGGATCGATGTCGCGCACGGCGCCGATCATTTCCGAGGCAAACAGAATGTTTTTGTTCGGAATCACGTCCAGCAGCAAATCGATACCGGGCTGGTGGTAAACGCAGGTGTCGAAGAAAATATTATTGAGCAAGTGCTCTTCCAACTCGGGTTTTTTCAACACCATCGCCAAGCCGCGGAAACGCCCCCAATGGTAGGGCACCGCGCCGCCGCCGTGCGGAATCAAAAAGCGCAGAGTGGGGAAGTCGCGGAACAAATCGCCTTGCAGCAACTGCATGAAAGCGGTGGTGTCGGCGTTCAGATAATGCGCGCCGGTGGTGTGGAAGCAGTGGTTGCAGCTGGTGGAAACGTGAATCATGGCGGGGATGTCGTATTCCACCATTTTTTCGTAAATCGGATACCAATATTTATCGGTCAGCGGCGGCGAAGTCCAATGGCCGCCGGAAGGATCGGGGTTGAGGTTGATGCCGACGTTGCCGTATTCGTTGACACAGCGTTCCAACTCGGGAATGCAGGTTTCGACGGGTACGCCCGGGCTTTGCGGCAGCATCGCCACCGGCACGAAATGCTCGGGAAACAGCTGTGATACACGGTAGCACAATTCGTTGCAAATCGCCGCCCAAGCAGAAGAAACTTCGAAATCGCCGATGTGGTGCGCCATAAAGCTGGCGCGCGGAGAAAACAATGTGATGTCGGCGCCGCGCTCTTTCATCAGGCGCAATTGGTTGTTTTCGATGGTTTCGCGCAATTCGTCGTCGCTGATGTGCAATTCGGATGCTTTGGGCATTTGCGCGGGGTTGCCGATGGCGGCAATCTGTTTGTTGCGCCAGGCTTCCAGCGAAGGCGGCGCGGTGGTGTAGTGGCCGTGGCAGTCGATAATCAGGCTCATGTTCGTTCTCCTGTTTTCTCTGGATAGATATTCGGGATTGCGGCTAGCTCGAAAGAAGCGGTGCGGCTGAATTCTTTCAAGAAAATATGGGCTTATTATTGGTGATAAGCGGATAAGAAAACAGCGGCAATCCGTACTAAGAGTTATAACAAAAATGTATGGCTGAAGCGCTGAATGCTTTTCAGACAGGCATAACAGCGCAACAGGGTATCGGGTGGGTTTAGCTGTCGCCGTACAGTTTCTGTTTCAGTAACAAGGCGGCGGTCAGTACCAGCGAGGGAATCGCCAGAATCACGAAAATGGTGACGTAATCGAGCTGCCAAGCCAGCAGCTGGCCGGTGAGGAAGGTGCCGGCAATCGCACCCAAACGGCCGATGCCCAACATCCACGATACGCCGGTGGTTCGGCATTCGGTGGGGTAGAACTTGGCGGCCAAAGCCGGCAGCGAGGTTTGCGCGGTGTTTTGCATCACGCCGGCAAACAGTACCACGGCAATCAGCATGCCCAAGCCTTGGCCGAGCGACCAGCCGATAAAGGCTACCGATACAGCGGTGAGGAAAGAGAGCAAGGAGATCAGTTTGTTGCCGTTAAAGCGGTCCATCAGCCAGCCGCTGGCAATCGCGCCCAAACCGCCCAGTGCAAACAGGCCGGAGATGCGGGGGCCGAGTTCGGGAGGCATATTGGCTTCGCGGAACAATACCGGCATCCAGTTGATCATGGCGTAGAAAATAATCAGGCCGCTGAAATAGCTGATCCACAATAAAATCGAACCGGCGCGAAAGTGCGAACCCAATACCATGGCCATCGGATTATCGCTTTTTGCCGCGGCTTGGTTTTCGGTGACCACAAAAGCAGCATGATCCAAATCGGCATGCGGATTGATGCGGCGCAGGATTTTGCGTACTTGCTCGGCCGGCTTCTTTTTCACCACGAGATAAGTAGCCGATTGAGGCAGCAGGAAAATCATGAGCACACCTAAGGCCAGCGGCAGTAAGCCGCACCACAGCAGGGTAGTACGCCAGCCGTATTCGGGAATCAGCCACGAGGCGAAAAAACCGCCGGCTGCCGCACCCACCGGAAAACCGCAATACATGGTGTTTACAATCAGCGAGCGCTTGTGGTCGGGACAGTATTCGGCCAGCAGGGTAACCGCATTGGGCATTGCCGCGCCCAAGCCCAAGCCTGTGATGAAACGCAGAATCGTCATTTGGGTGAGGTCTTGCGAGAAAGAAGATGCGGCGCACATGGCGGAAAACAGCAGTACCGATACGGTAAGCACCACTTTGCGGCCGATTTTGTCGGCAATCGGGCCGGAAGCAACCGCGCCGATGGCCAAACCGAATAAAGCTGCGCTCAATACCGGTGCCAACTCTTTTTTCTCGATGCCCCAGTCATCCAGCAGGCTGGGAGCGATGTAGCCGATGGCGGCAGTGTCCATGCCGTCGAAAAAGGCGATTAACAGACAGATGATGAAAATCATCCATTGGTAGGCGGAGAAGCGGTTTTCGTTGAGAAAACCCTGCACGTTGACCGTGCGTTTAGTTTGTTCCATTTTTCTATTCCTTTTGTAGAGGGAAGGGCGGTTGTTTTTTTATTTGCCCCAATTAGTTAGAACGATTATTTGTGATAAATCCGGCAGAAGAAAGTAGAAAAAAGTAATAAGAGTTATAACGATATGGTATGGCGGCGAGTTGAATATATCTTTCAGACAGGCATATTGTTGTGAAAAACCGCCATACTTGGCGGGTAGCGGCGGTTGGGGCAGATGGTTTCAATGCACCGGGAAGGGCAGAAAGGAAACATCCATTACATAAGCGTTCGGATTGGACCAGTCTACTTTTACTTTGACCGTATCACCCAAGTATGGTGCGGGGTCTGCCGACATCGGCGGGCTGACGAATTTTTGCATCTTTCCGGTATGCGGGTTCGGTGCCAGCGCGATGATTTCATAGCGGTCGACAATGGTGTCGCTTTGTTTGCGGTTCCAGTGGCGCACTTCCGATACGGCGGCCTCGATCATCTCTCCGTTCGCCATGGCTTGCTGCTGCCCTTGGTATTTCGGCCACAAGATAAACAGCGTCAGCGCGATCATAATCAGCGTCATCAGCCAAGTGATCGGGTGCGGCAGCACGAAGCAGAGTATCAAAAGGCCGATAACGGCGGCAGCGGCAATGATGAGGGTGGTAAGGGTAATCATGGTGTCGGTTTGAATCTGAATAGGAAATCCCACTTTATCACGAACCATGCCTGTCTGAAAAATTCAGACAGGCAGAGACCTTTGCAAAAAACTTTTTAATCTTGATTTTATTGATATCTCGTCATACTCGGGCTTGACCCGAGTATCTGCTTTTTCTTTCAAAACAAAAAGATGCTCGGGTCAAGCCCGAGCATGACGCAAGTGTTTTCAGGTATCGAAAAGAATTTTGCAAAGGTCTCAGGCAGAGACCTTTGCAAAATATTCAGATGCGGATGAAGTTCGAGGCTTATAGCGGATTTAATTACTGCGATACAAGGCGCTGCAACAACGTAGCGAAAGTTACGTTAATCCGCTATAGCAGCACAGCGGGTGCAGGCAGATAGATAGGCAAACGAGCGGGCGGCGTACAACGAAGAGATCTGCCGTAAAAGGGGATTTTGCAAAGCTCTCAGCATGGTGTTTAGAGTGGCGGCATTTAAGCCGGGACCGCGGCAGCCGTTTGGCCTTGCTCCGACAGGGCGGGCAGCTCGATGTTGAGAATATTGCTGCATGCGTTGCCAGACGAATCTTGATATTCCGCCATCAGTAAAAACGATTGCGAACGTTCGGGGCGGTTTTCGATTAAAGCAAAATATTGGTCGTTAACCGGTAATTGCTGAATCATATCGGGCAGAAAAGGTATCGGGCTGCTGCCCATGTCGGATAAACGGATGTATTTGGCACCATCTTGGCCGACATTGCTCAATACCAGCAGCAGGCTGTTGCCCAGATCGGATATCACTTCCACATGCAAAAAGGGGCGCATGGCAGCGCGGCGGTCAAAATCCTGCGCGCGCTGTTTCAGCGCCAACCAGGCGAATAAAGCCATCACCGGCACTGCAGCCAATGCGGCCAGCACGCTGATGTTGTCGTGCAGCACGCTGTAATTGGCAGGTGCGTAAGCCGATGCGAGAAAATATCCGATAAAGAAGATGGCGATGTATAAAACGGGCGCCACCAGTTTGTAAAAACGGGAATGCATAAATCCGTACCACAGTCAGTCAATTAATTATGCAATATGAGAAATTTAATTGCCTTACCTTATGACCATGCCGATACGCAAAGGTTCATCGAAAGGAATACCGGCGGATTGAATAAAACTATCATGCCTCGGTGACTACTTCGCGCGGAAAGGTTTTTTCGCAGTAATGGCATTTGAGCCGGGTTTGTCCTTGGTGCTGGCGTACATAAAAACGGCTTTTTACCGGCTCTCCGTGGCTGGCGCAGTTGGAGTTGGGGCAGCGGAAGACTTCGCTGATGGTATCCGGCATTTTCAGATGCAGCTTGCGGACTACGCGAAAGTTTTCAATCAGGTTAACCGTGGCTTCGGGCGCGAACAGTGCCAAGCGATTGGCTGATTTTTCGTCAAACAGCACTTCTTTGATTTTGATGATGTCTTTGCTGCCTTGCGTTTTGCTTGGCAGGTTAAACCCCACCGTTACTGCGCTGCCGTAATCGAGCAGTTTGAATTGGTTGAGGATGGAGAGGCCGAGGCCGGCGGGGATGTGGTCGATAACGGTGCCGGTTTCGATGGCTTCGACGCTTAATTGTTTGGCATTCATGATGGGCGGCCCTTCAGACTTCTTCGTTGAGTATCAGCGATAAAATGGCCTGACGGGCGTAGACGCCGTTGGTGGCCTGCTGGAAATAATAGGCGTAGGGAGTATCGTCGACATCGGGATGGATTTCATCGACGCGCGGCAACGGGTGCAATACGCGCAAATTGGCTTTTGCATTGGATAACATGGAAGCGTCCAGATTAAATTTGCCTTGGATTTTGGCGAATTCCTGTTCGTCAAAGCGTTCGCGCTGCACGCGGGTCATGTAGAGGATATCGGCCCATTCGGCTGCTTCTTCCAAACTGCTGAAAATGTGGTAGCGGCAGCCGGCCTCGTCCAATTCTTCGGTGATGTAGGAGGGCATGGCCAGGCTGGGCGGCGAAACAAAGGCAAATTCGCAGCCCCAGCGCTTGAGTGCCTGTGCCAGCGAATGCACGGTACGGCCGTATTTTAAATCACCGGCCATGGCGATGTTCAAGCCGTGAAGCGTGCCTTGGGTTTCATAAATGCTGACCAAATCGAGCAGGGTTTGGCTGGGGTGTTGGTTGGTGCCGTCGCCGGCATTAATCACCGGCACTTTGGAGAATTCGGCTAACACGCGGGCGGCGCCGTCTTTAGGATGGCGTTGGATGATGGCATCGGTGTAGCTGGAGATGATGCGGGCGGTATCGGCCAGCGTTTCGCCTTTTTTGGCGCTGGTGTTGGCACCGTCGGCAAAGCCGATTACTTTACCGCCCAAACGCTGTACGGCGGTTTCGAATGACAGGCGGGTACGGGTGGAAGGCTCGAAAAAGCAGGAGCCGATGAGCTTGCCTTCGAGCAAATCACTGCGCGGCTCGGCTTTGAGTTTGAGCGCAGTGTTGAGCAGTAATTCAAGCTGCGGGGTGCTCAAGTCGGCTATCGAGATGAGGTTTTGTCGGTAGAGTAAATTGGCCATAATGTCGTCCCTGGGGTGGCTGGGAAGCCCGGGTGAAAGGCTGTGCGCTGAATCCAACATGGAAAACCGTCGGGCTTTTTCCGGAAGGAATTATCGCATAAAACCATGCCTGTCTGAAACGGTTTGCTTTCAGACAGGCATTGTCGGATGGTCGGCAATATGCCTGTCTGAAAGAAAGTTTTCTTTTTTCAGACAGGCATTTATCGGTAAGTTTAGAAGCGGTAATTGTATTGCAGGCCGAGAATGTTGGCGGAGCTGGTGTAGCTGGCGCGGCTGGTGACGTTGCTGTCTACATACGTGGTGCCGCCTTTGATGTTGGCGTTGGAGTCATTGATGTGGATATGGCTGTAGGCGATATCGACGCTGTGTTTGCGGTTGAAATCGTATTTGGCGCCCAAGGAGAGCCACAGGCGGTTGGCGTCGGGTAGGGTGGCCAGGCGTTCGTCAGCGGAGCGCACCGGTGATTGGTCGAATGCGATGCCGCCGCGCAGTTGCAGGGGCTGGCTGTATTGGTAAGAGGCGCCGATGCCGATTTTATAGGTGTTGCGCCAGTTGGGGTAAATCACGGTTTCGTTACTCAATGCGCCGCTTAAGGTGCGCTTTTCATTGGCGAAATTCAGATGGGCTTCGTTGAAACGCGAGTGGCGCGTCCAAGTAATATCGCCGAACAGTTTCAGCTTGGGCGTGGCGCGGTACATGCCGTGTACCGACAGCGATTCGGGGGTAACGATGTCGAGAGAGGCGTCTTCCTGCGGTACATAGCCGCTGCCGCCTTGCGCAACCGTAGCTTGGATGGCTCGGCTGTATTGCCGCGCAACCGAGTCGACTGCGCTCCATTCCGCCTCGCCTTTCAGATTGTGTTTGACCTTGGAGCGGTAGTTCACGCCGATACGCGCTTGTTCGTTGATGTCCCACAGCCAGCCTAAATGGTAACCGTATCCCCAGTCATCCAGCTTGACATTGCCGGCTCCGTCGGCATAGCCGCTGGCACCGAGGCGCGAACCCCAGTCGGCATATTTACGCAGTTTCACGTCGGCGTGTTGGGCAATCGCACCGACCGCTACCGAATGTTTGTCGTTGATTTTGTAAGAGAGTGCCGGTTCGATGGCAACGGTGGTCAGCTCGGTTTTATTCAGGTTGTAGCGCAAAACAGAATCTTGGTCGTAATCGGTGCCGGAACCAAAGGGGATATACATGCCCAAACCCACGGTAAAATGGTCGTTGAGATGATAAGCACCGTAAAGATGGGGAGCGGCAACCAAACTTTTGGCCATGTCGCCACTGGTAGAGCCGGGCACGGAGCCTCCGCCGGTATAAGTGGCCGATGCGTTCTCATACTCGACCTTGGGCATCACCAGATTAATGGCGGCGCTGATTTGGTTGCCTTCTAATTTGGACAAACCTGCCGGGTTGTAGAACAAAGTGGAAGCATCGTCGGCTTCGGCAGCGGAGGAGTTGGCAGTGCCTTGGGCAGAAACCGATTGCGTGCCGAAATGGTAGCCGGAAGCATAAGCACCTTGCATAAGGGCAAAAATGCCGAGAAATAAGCTGGTGTACTTGGGAAGGGAGTTCATGCGGGACGAGTCCTGTTATTGTGTCGAAAGGAGAAAAGGGCGCTTGGCCCGAACCATTAACGGTAGTAATTAGTGTAGGGACTCGATTCTATAAGCAATCATTTATTTGGCAAAATATTTTGTATCGCTTTTTACATTGGGCGATAACATCAACCGCCGAATCGTTGTATTTATGTTGATTTTGCAGATAAGTTAGAGTTTTATTCAAGAAAATAACCGTGAAAAGAGGGTATCCGAATCGATTGTTTGATGCCTTGCAGATAATTTTCACAACTATGGATACCGTCACGCAGGAAAGTGGTAAACTCATCCGCCAATATTGAGGTGGAAAACAATGAAACGGATTTTATGGTCGTTGCCGGTATGGGTGATGCTGGCAGACATGCTTTACGGCTTCTCGGCCAATATCGCTAAAAGTTGGAGTTTGAACCAACAGGAATTGCCAAAAGACGGTTTGCCGGTGGCACCGCAGATTGCGTTTGACGGCCTGCAAGTGCTGGCTAACGGCGGCATGATATTAATTATTGGCTTCGGCTTGCTGGTATTGTTGCGGCTTAACTGCACGGTGTTGCGCGGCTATGCTATGAAGATAGGCATATTCAGTACTTTGGGCTTGTTGGCGGTATTGGCATTCTCGCTACCTTCCGTATGGGAATGGCTTTGGGCGTTTATCGGTTTGCTGGGCGGCCGTCAAACGGTTTCTTTCGACAACCCGCGCTATTTGGCAGCGGCGATGTGCCAGCCTTTGATTGCTGCGTTGTGCGTATTGCGTTTGTTTGGTTGGTATCGATTGAGCAAACGGCAGGCGGCGTTACCACCGGATATGCTGGAGCCGGTTGTGGTGCAGCAGGATGAAAAAGCCCGCTAAATAACCCTGATGAAAAAATGCCTGTCTGAAAGCTTTTCAGACAGGCATTTGAAGTAAATGCTACTAGGTTTAATAACAGCTTTGCTGTGCCCGGATTGTGCTTGAATTGAAGCACATCAGTTTTGCTGCTGATTGAATCAGCTATCGGTTGACTAGAGTCTGTTGCCAGATATTGATGGTTCTATTTTATTCTTTTTCTTTGATAAAGCTGACTCCGGCCAGTTGCGACGACAAAATCGCCTGACGAATGGCATTGAGCGCTTTGGGGCGTACGAAGTTTCGGCGGTAAGCCAAGGCGATACGCCGCTGGGGCGCATTGTCCGTAAACGGAATAATGCTAAACAGCATATGATCGTTTTCGGTTAAGGCGGTGGCAGGCAAAATGCTGATGCCCAAACCGCTGGCAACCATGTGTCGTACGGTGTTGATGGAGCTGCCTTGCAAAGTATTGGTGAGACCGAGGATTTTCTGGCGGGCAGCCAGCTCCGAACAGCTTTCCAAAACTTGATCGCGCAGACAGTTGCCCTCGGTTAACAGCAAGACTTGTTCTTCCGACAATTGCGAGGTGGTAACCGAATCCAGCTCTTCAAAAGGATGCCCTTTGGGTACAATCACGAAGAAAGGTTCGTCGTACAAAGGAGTCGTCACTACGCCCGGCTCGTGAAAGGGTTCGGCAATCACGATCGCATCCAAATCGCCCCGCTTGAGCGATTCGGTGAGCACGTGGGTATAGTTTTCTTCCAGCATCAACGGCATTTTCGGTGCGTTGGCACGCAGGGAAAAAATCAGCTTGGGCAGCAGATAGGGAGCCACGGTAAAAATCAGCCCCAGTTTGAACGCGCCTTCCAATTCATTCTGCTCTTCGGTGGCCAAATGTTTGATTCGATCGGCTTCTTCCAGCACGCGACGAGCCTGCGCGATAATCCGTGTTCCCGCTTCAGTAGTGATCACCTCATTGCTGCTGCGGTCAAACAGAGACACCGAAAGCTCCTCTTCCAGCTTTTTGATGGCGATGGAAAGAGTCGGCTGGCTGACAAAGCAGCGCTGAGCAGCACGCCCGAAATGGCGTTCTTGGGCGACTGCTACGATGTAGCGTAACTCGGTCAAGGTCATGGCATCAGTCTTCTTTTTTCTGTTCCGGCAGAGTAATGTTCAGTTCGAGTACATCCAAGCCGTTTTGTTTTTCTTGCGAAATGCGGATGTCTTCCAGTGAAACATGAACGTACTTCGACAACACTTGCAACAATTCCTTCTGCAATGTCGGCAGGTAATCCGGCGCCTGAGCCTTCACACGCTCTTGGGCAATGATGATTTGCAGGCGGTCGCGGGCGACATCGGCGGTTTTCTGTTTGCGGCCGAACAGGATATCCATTAATGACATGGCTTAACCTCCGAACAGGCGTTTGAAGAAGCCTTTTTTCTCGGCGTCTAGGAAGCGCATTTCGCGGTTCTCGCCCAACAGGCGGGAAATCACGTCTTTATAGGCTTCGGCAGCGATTGCATCCTGCTGGTGGATCACTGGTGAACCGGCATTGGATGCTTGCAGTACGTTTTGCGATTCGGGAATGACGCCGATTAACGGAATACGCAGGATGTCTTGAATGTCTTGTACCGACAACATTTCGCCTTTTTCCACGCGTTCGGGAGAGTAGCGGGTAATCAGCAGGTGTTCTTTGACGGTTTCGCCTTGTTCGGCTTTGCGGCTCTTGCTTTGCAAAATGCCCAAAATGCGGTCGGAGTCGCGTACGCTGGATACTTCGGGGTTGGTGGTGATGATCGCTTCGTCGGCAAAATACAGAGCCATCAAGGCGCCGGTTTCGATGCCGGCGGGCGAGTCGCAAATCACGAATTCGAAGCCCATTTTTTCGGTCAGATCGGTCAGCACTTTTTCTACGCCCTCACGGGTAAGCGCTTCTTTATCGCGGGTCTGCGAGGCGGGCAGTATAAAGAGGTTGTCGCAATGTTTGTCTTTAATCAGCGCTTGGCTGAGATTGGCTTCGCCTTGGATAACGTTGATCAGGTCGTATACCACGCGGCGTTCGCAGCCCATGATAAGGTCGAGGTTACGCAGGCCGACGTCAAAGTCGATTACGGCGGTTTTGTGGCCGCGCAAGGCTAGGCCGGTCGCAATGCTGGCGCTGGTAGTGGTTTTGCCCACGCCGCCTTTACCTGAAGTGACTACAATGATTTTTGACACGGTGATTCCTTTTAAATAATCAAAATAATTAAAGAGAGATGAATGGTTTGGGTATCGATAGGATCAGTCTAACATGCTTAACCTGCTTCGATGGCACTGATAACCAAACGGTTGTCTTGGAGGAAAACTTGTACTGATTTGTGATTCAAATGAACAGGCAAATCTTGCTCGAAAGTACGGTAGATACCCGCTACGGAAACCAGCTCGGCCTGCATGGAATGGATGAAAATGCGGGCGTTGAGGTTGCCGTTGGCGCCGGCCAGCGCTCTGCCGCGCATCGGGCCGTAAATATGAATGTTGCCGTCGGCAATCAACTCCGCACCTTTGCTGACCATGCCGGTAACGATTAGATCACCGTTTTCGGCGTATACCTGTTGGCCGGAACGCACGGGCGAGGAAATGAAAATGGTCGGTTGGCTGATAACGGTGGCTTGCGGTGTGGCAGCTGGCGATTCGGCGGTAGCCATTTCGGCAGCTGCCGTCTTCGGTGGTTCTACTGCGTTTATCGGTTCGGCTGAGTGTTCGACTGCTTTGGCTGCCGGTGCTTCGCTGTTTATGTTGCCCGGATGGCTGAACGGCAGACCGTGTTTTTTTGCAACGGCCTCCCAGATGTCGTCCGAATGACGCAGGCCTGCCAAGGCAAGGCCGCAGCTGCGGATGACGGAAGCAATACCGCCGACATTGAGTTCGGCGGGATCGTTGAAGTCTTGTACGTCGAGCACGATCGGCATATTCAGCTCTTTATATTGGTCGAGACGCTGTCTTAATGCCTTATCCAGTTCACTGAGGCTGTCGGTGTGCAGCTGTAGTGCAAGGGCATCCAGACGAGCAGATTTCATGTCGAAAACGGAGCTCATATTTGAATCACTACCATAAAATTTTTAAATAGCCGAAGTTTACCGTGTTAATCGAATCTATTCAATCTGGAGGCTGTTGCGAAATAGAAAAATTCCGGCGGTGAAATGGAGTGCAGGCCTGGAAATAAAGGGATTCACGTGTGTACAAGTGTTATTTCGGCATGAATAAACTGAAGTGTTTCAGCAGCAGTTTTACAACGGATAGGGCGGATAATATGGGGTTGCAAAAAATGCCTGTCTGAATTTTTCAGACAGGCATCAGGGATTTATCCGGTAATCAATAATGTATTTATGACCGGCCGTTTTTGCGGTTATATAACAGCGAAATCATGATGGATACGCCCAGTGCGCCGAATACCACGGCCAAGGATGCGGCTACCGGGATATGGATATCCCAGATCATGATCAACATTTTGATGCCGATAAAACACAGTACGAATGCCAAGCCATAATGCAGGAATACAAAGCGGTCGGCAATGTCGGCCAACAGGAAATACATGGCACGCAGGCCGAGAATGGCAAAAATGTTGGAAGTCAGCACGATAAAGGGGTCGGTGGTAACGGCAAAGATGGCGGGAATGCTATCGACCGCAAATACTACGTCGGACAATTCCACCATGATTAACACCAATAGAAGCGGGGTGGCGATGCGCTTGCCGTTTTCAATGGTGAAGAATTTTTCGCCGTCCAATTGGTTGCTGACGCGGATGTGTTTTTGCAACCAAATCAGCATCTTATTTTGGGCAAATTCCGCTTCGTCATTGTTATCATCGTTGTGCTTGAGCATTTTGATGCCGGTATAAACCAAAAACAGGCCGAAGATGTAAAGTACCCATTGGAATTCGCTGACCAGTACCGCACCGATGAACACCATAATTGCCCGCAATATAATGGCACCAAATACGCCGTAGAGCAGAACTCGGTGCTGGTATTGCGGGGGAACTTTGAAGTAGCTGAAAATCATGAGGAATACGAATAGGTTATCGACCGCCAGCGACTTTTCCAACACGTAGCCGGTGAAATATTCCATGACTTTTTGGGTGGCAAGTTGATGCCCCAGCGCTTGGTTGTGGCCGATTTCCCAATACAGCCAGCCGCCAAAGGCGCAGGAAACCGCCACCCACACTACGGACCAAGCGAGTGCTTCCTTGGCACTAACTTTATGGGCGCCGCTTTTTTTCAGCGACAACATATCAATAGCGATCATAATCAATACCGCGACAAAGAAAACGCCGTAAAATAACGGCGATCCGACGGAAGGAGGGGTGCTCACAGTGTGTATTCCTCTTAAAATATTAAGTAATATAAACAGTTAATAGTTAAAAAATGAGGGCGTATTCTACCACAACTAAAAAGAACGCTTATGGAAAAAGCACGCGCAGGTTTGTTTGGGAGTACAACACCGCATGGTGATTTCTAAAAGTGCAAACTGACTAAATCAGTGCAATAAGATAGGCAATGCTAACAAAAACCTGTAAAACTTTTATATACACGGTTGTATCTAAGCTTCGGTACAAGAGGGTAAAATTCACGGGTTGCGATGTTGTTTCTTCGCAGTACGGCAGACTTTTCTTGTATTAACCTACCCCCAAACAGGAGTGAATCATGAAAAAAACTTTTTCTAAAATCATCGCATTGGCCGCTGTTGCCGCTTCTTTAACCGCTTGTGAAAGCATGAGCACCCAGCAGCGTAATACTGCAACCGGTGCGGTTATCGGCGGTGTGGCCGGTAATCTGATCGGTAAAGATACGGGCTCTACCTTAGGCGGTGCCGCGTTGGGTGGTGTTATCGGCAGCCAAGTAAACAGGTAAAATAAGCTTGTGCCAACTAATACAGAGGGATTTTGTAGTCTTTTAATCCTTTTGTTAAAGCTTGCTAACAGGCCGGATTTCTGAAAATAAGGAAATCCGGCCTGTTTTGCTTTGGCGTTCCGGTTTCATTAACGGGTACGGGAAGTTTCGATACCGCCGCTGATTTGGCCGTAAGCTTCGGTGTGGCTGTTGCCATTACCTGATGCAGCACAGGCGGATAACAGGAAGAGGATGAATAGACTAGACAAGAGGTTGCGGTTCATGGGAGGGCCTTTCGTTGTTGGAATAAAGCAAGAATCAAGAATTGGATGTTAGGGTCTGTTGACAATGAGCGCAACGGCGGAGTTTTTGGTCAAAAATGCCCATCTGCGGCGTTAGAGCATAGCAAACTTGCGAAGCTAAAATGCTCGCAAGGTGTTCAACCTTGCTGTGCTTTTTGCCTTGCATACGCGGTTTTTGCTTCAAAAAAAACCGCTTTGCCGGTTAATTGTCAACAGACCCGAGACAAGTATTGCCTGTTTTCGTTACCTTAAAAGAAAAGAGGCGTTGTGTCTCTATGTTTTTTCTCGGACTAAGAGCGGATTAGCCAAAAGACAGGGTTTCAGACAGGCATTTTCAGACAGGCATTCCGTTATTTTTTGATATAAGCCATTTGGCGGCGACGGCATGCAAAGGTACACTGCGTTTATTTGGATGATTGGGCGGACTGGAGTTTCGGTATGGCAAAAACCATAGCAGTAATCGGCGGCGGCTTGGCCGGTCGCTTGTGTGCCTGGCAGCTGGCGCAGGCAGGTTGGCGGGTAAGCCTGTTTGACCGTGGTGGCTGCGAGGGGGGAGAAGCGGCGGCTTATATTGCGGCGGCGATGTTGGCGCCCTTGGCCGAGGCGATTGACGCCACGCCGCTGGTTACCGCTTTGGGGCGGCAAAGCGTGGCGCGTTGGCGGCGTTTGCTTGAACAGTTGCCCGAGCAGGTGTTTCTGCAACAGGCCGGCAGTTTGGTGGTGTGGCACGCCCAAGACAAACCGTTGGCACATCAGTTCGAGCAGCAGCTCAGCCGCGCTTGGGGCGGCAGCAGCCCGGCGCAATGGTGGCAGGCGGCGCAATTGGCATCGGAAGAGCCGCAACTGGCCGGACGTTTTCAGACAGGCCTTTATCTGCCGGACGAAGGGCAGCTGGAAAACCGCCAAGTCTTATCGGCATTGGGCGCTGCTTTGGAACGCGAAAAAGTAGACTGCCGCTGGTACAGTGAAGTTAGCCCGCAGCAATTGGCGGGGCAATTCGACTGGCTGTTGGACTGCCGCGGTTTCGGTGCCAAGGCGGATTGGAATGCTGCACAAGGCAGCCGTTTGCGTGGTGTACGCGGCGAAGTGGCGCGGGTGTATGCACCGGAGGTGAGCTTGCGCCGGCCGGTGCGCCTGCTGCATCCGCGCTATCCGCTTTATATCGCGCCCAAACCCGATCATCGCTTTGTCATCGGGGCGACCCAATTGGAAAGCGAAAGCGGTGCGCCGGCCAGTGTACGATCGGGATTGGAATTGCTATCGGCTTTGTATGCGGTTCACCCGGCCTTCGGCGAGGCACAGATTCTGGAGTTGTCGTCCGGTTTGCGGCCGACGCTGAATCATCACGATCCGGAAATCCGCTTTAACAGGCAAAGCAGGATGGTGGAAGTAAACGGTTTGTTCCGTCACGGTTTTATGATTTCGCCGGCGGTAAGCGAGATTGCCGTGCAACTGATACAGGCTCTGGCAAACGATGCGCCGCTGCCGGAGGATGAAGCGGGTTTGATTTGTCGGCAGGAATAGGGCAAGCAATACGGAAATGCCTGTCTGAAAACGCTTTTAAAGGTTTTCAGACAGGCATTTTTATCATCAGGCGACAGCGTTCAAAACAACGCAGAATAGCTTATTTGCCGATACAAAAACGGGAAAAAATCACGCCCAGCAAATCGTCGGCGCTAAATTCACCGGTGATTTCGCTGCAGGCCAGTTGCGCCAAGCGCAGGTGTTCGGCCAAAAGTTCGATTTGGTTGTTAGCGCATTGCGCCGCCATTTCCAATTCGTCGCGTGCGGTTTCCAATGCCCGCAAGTGGCGGCTGCGGGCGAGAAACAGGCTTTCGCTCTCGCCCTGCCAGCCGATTTGCCGCAACAGTGCCTGTTTCAATAAATCCAGCCCTTGGCCGGTTTTGGCCGACAGGGTAATCACTTGCTCCGCGCCGCTGAGGCCTTGATGCCTGTCTGAAAACATTTGGGCATCCTCGCCGGTTAAATCGATTTTGTTGCGGATTTCGATTTTTTTCAAATCGCCGGGCAATGATTCGAGAATGGATCGGGTTTTGGCGTTGATGCCTTCGCGCGGATCGATCAGAATCAGCGCGACATCGGCTTCCCGCACCGCTTGTTGGCTGCGTTCGATACCGATTTTTTCAACGATATCGTCGGTATCGCGCAGGCCGGCGGTATCAATGATGTGTACCGGTACGCCGTCTAAAGTGATGTGTTCGCGCACGGTGTCGCGGGTGGTGCCGGCAATGTCGGTCACAATCGCCACATCGCTGCCGGCCAATGCGTTGAGCAGGCTGGATTTGCCGACATTGGGCGCGCCGACCAACACCACGTTCATCCCTTCGCGCAAAATCGCCCCTTGTGAGGCGCTGTCGAAGATTTGCTGTAATTGCTGCCGCAAGGCGACAAGCTTGCCTTTGGCATCGGCTGCTTCCAAAAAATCAATGTCTTCTTCGGGAAAATCGAGGGTAGCCTCCACCAGCATCCGCAAGGTAATCAAGTCTTCCACTAATTCGTGAATACGGCGGGAAAACGCGCCTTTGAGCGAGCGCACCGCCATGCGTGCCGCCGATTGGCTGGAGGCGTCAATCAAATCGGCCACGCTCTCGGCCTGCGCCAAATCCAGTTTATTGTTGAGAAAAGCGCGTTTGGTAAATTCGCCCGGCTCTGCAAGTTGTGCGCCCAATTCCAAACATCGTTGCAGCAGCATATTCATTACTACCGGGCCGCCGTGACCTTGTAATTCGATAACGTCCTCGCCGGTAAAACTGGCCGGTGCGGCAAAATAAAGTAACAAACCGCTGTCTATGGCGCGTTGTTCGGCATCGTAAAAATCACAGTAAAGCGCAGTACGTACGGCTGGCGTTTTGCCCCCGCTGATTTGGCGGGCAAACGGTAGCAGATTGAGGCCGGAAATACGGATCACGCCGACCCCGCCGCGCCCGGGGGCGGTAGCGATGGCGGCAATGGTGGGCGAAGCTTGGGAAGACATGGCGTTTCTCTGGGTAAAGTTTGCGGCGATTATAAAGCCGAATGGCCGAAAAATCATGTGTTAAGGTTGACGGTATCCTCTGTAGTGATGCCGAACGCCCTCTTTGGAATTTTTACAATATTTGACGACGGTCAACTTTTTTGCAGAAGCCGGTATTTTGATTACATTATTCGACTGTGTGGCTGATAGGAAGCAAGAAAAATCCGTATGGCAGTGAGGTGGTGGGGTGTTTTTATTTGTTTTCCATTCAATTCAACGGGATATGGATTTGTTTTGTATGCCGCAATCGGCATCATGAGTTTAAATTAAATGACAAGGTAATTTTTATTGGGTTGAAATGGAGGTAATCAAGAACAAAAGAACTCAAAATCGGGTTAAGAAAGCAAAGAGGAGTGTTAGAATTTGCTTGTGACATGCAGCAAGCTGTAATAAAATCACAAAAAAATGACACCGATGTCATGATAATTGTCACAATAACTTAAAGCAATAATAATCCCCGGATTGGGTAGTGTGATGTAAGTGGGAAGGGAGTACATGGCTACGATTTACGACGTTGCCAAGCTGGCCGGGGTTTCGCCAAAAACCGTTAGCAGGGTGTTGAATAATGATGCGCCGGTTCGCCCGACCACCCGCAAAGCAGTGGAGCAGGCCATAGCCGAATTAGGCTATATTCCGTTGTCTGCAGCACGTGCGATGCGATCCCACCGCAGCGGCTTGGTCGGTTTAATTACCGGTGCGATTTCGCGCGCTCCCGGCCACAGTGAATTACGCGGTCTGCCAGATATGTATTTGGTGCAGGGGGCGCAGCAGGCCGCAGCGGAAACCAGTAAAACCTTGGTGATTGCTGATACCGGAGATAAGCCGGAAAGAATTAACCAATTGTTCCGCACCTTCCGCCAACATCGGGTTGAAGGTATTGTTTATGTGGCGGAATTTCATCAAGAAGTGGATTTGCCGGTGATGCCGGATGATTGTCCGTTGGTGTTGCTCAACTGTTTCGATAGAAAAAATACGCCGGCGGTGATACCCGACGACGAATATGGGCAACGGGTGTTGGTTGAGCAAATTATTACGCACGGCCATCGCCGTATTGCTTATCTGAGTTTGCAACCAAATGCCGTAGCTACCTACTTGAGAACCATGGGCTATCGCAAAGCGCTGCTTCAGGCAGGCATTGATTACGATGCGGCTCTGGTGGAAACAGGGTATACGGATCTGCGTAACGACAGTAGCGATTTATGGTGTGCGCTTGATCGTTTGCTGGCGCTTGCGCAGCCGCCCACAGTGATTTGCTGCGGTAACGATGAAATGGCTTTGCGGGTATACGGTATTTTGCGTACACGCGGCATTCGGGTTCCGCAAGATATTGCCGTAGCCGGCTTTGATAATTACCGTGCGATTACGGAAACCCTTTTCCCACCGTTGTCCAGCGCCGAATTGCCTTATACGCAGATGGGGGCGCAAGCGGTAAAAATATTGGTGGATATGATAGAACACAACCGCATGCCGGAACCGAACCCGGTTTTGGTGCGGGGTGATGTGGTTTGGCGCTCTTCGGTATTGCCGTTGCGCCAAGAGTTGCAAATATACAGCTGACAAATCCGAATCCCGTGGCAAGGTATCGTTGATTTTGTGATGCTTGTTTTCGGGCAAGGTGTTGCCGGCTGTTGTTTTTTTGATTTCGCTTCACAACCAACACCGCCAAAAGGCGGGAACAAACGCAGTATCTAAAACAAGAAAAAACGGGCAGCCTTCCTGAAAAGGAAGGCGGCTCTTCCTCCAAATACAATCGGGTTCGGATGGCACAGCCTTCTGTTTCATCGGGCTGCGCAGGTGTTTCTAACTTTAATGCTCAGGAGGCTGAGAATGAGCATCGACTCCCAAAAACTGGCGATGACTTTCCGCCAGATTGTACTGATGAACTTCGGTTTCTTCGGTATCCAATATAGTTTCGGTTTGCAGCAGACCGCCATCAACCCGATTTTTACCTTTTTGAATGCCAACCCTGAGGAATTGCCGTTGTTGAATATGGCAGGTCCGATTACCGGTTTGCTGGTGCAGCCTTTGATTGGTGCATTGAGTGACCGCACTTGGGTAAACGGCTTGGGCAGACGCCGACCGTATTTCTTAATCGGCGCCATCGGTTGTAGCATTTGTCTGTTTTTCTATCCCCATGTAACGGCTTTGTGGATGGCTGTATTGCTGTTGTGGTTGCTGGATATCAGCAACAACACCGCGATGGAACCTTACCGTGCCTTTATCGCCGACAAATTGCCGGTTAACCAGCAACCTACCGGTTTCTTGATGCAATCCGTATTCACCGGCTTGGGTATTACCTTGGCCAACGTTTCGCTGTACTTCTTCCAGCAGTGGATGGGCGGCGAATCGTCTACCGGTATTCCTTACTGGGTGTACGGTTCTTTCTATATCGGTGCCGTGTGTTCGATCGGCTCGGTATTGATTACCGTATTTTCTACTAAAGAGAACCGTCCTTCGGATGAGGAATTGGCGGCTATGCGTGCCCAACCGCGCGGTTTGGTTCCCGCTATCCGTGAAATCAGTCATGCGATTAAAGATATGCCCAAACCCTTGTGGCAATTGGCGCTGGTGTATCTGTTCCAATGGTATGCTATGTTCATTTACTGGCAATACATTACGCTGACCATCGCCAAATCGGTATGGAATGCGGAACAGGGCGACAAGCATTTGTATGAACAGGCGGTGGGTTGGACTGGTTTGGTTAACGGCTGGTATAACATCGTTACCTTTATCTCGGCCTTTGGTTTGATGGTACTGGCGCGTAAATACCAAGCGAAATATGTACACGCGTTCTCGATTTCGCTGGCCGCTTTGGCTATGCTGATTCTGCCGCACATCAGCAACAAATTCCTGTTGTTTATCCCGATGATCGGCTTCGGTGTCGCTTGGGCTTCGATTATGGGCGTACCGTTCCTGATTGCAGTGGCGGAGGTACCGAAAGAGCGTTACGGTGTATACATGGGCATCATCAACATGATGATTGTGATTCCGATGTTGATCGAAACCGTTACCTTCGGCTTTATCTTCAAACACTTCTTGGGCGGTAACCCGCATAACGCCATGATGTTCGGCGGCGTACTGATGGCCTTGGCAGCTTTGGCTACCTTGCGCGTGCAGACCAGCCAGCGTCCTGAGAATGACTTGGAAGCGAAAGTATAGTTGTTTGGCCTGATTATAAACAGGCAGATAAATAGAAAGCCCGGATTTCACGTCCGGGATTTTTTATTTGCTGCAATGCCTGTCTGAAAAGTTGCGGTTTGCTGCTTAATGGTTAAATCCCTTGCTTAGTAACTTTATATATATAGCGGATTGAATCACTTCGATACAAGGCAGCAAGCCGCAGACAGTGCACACGTACGTAACCGATTCTGTTGCCGATTTAGCGGCTTACAAAATCGTTCTCGTTGAGCTTTGGCGCAGAGAAGCATTCACGAAAATGAATTAATCCGCTATAAGTTTTCGCTCCAGTTAACTCCTGATGAAAAATGCCTGTCTGAAATTTTTCAGACAGGCATTGGTTTGTTTAACAAGTGTTATGACCGCATGTTACGCTGCTTTTTCAGCTGTTTGGTCAATCACTACTTCCAGCCACAATACTTGATACGGTTGCAGTACCACATCCTGATCCAAGCGGATGGTTTGGTTGCTGATCAAATCATGCGCTTGTTCGGGGAGTAGTGAGAAGGTGAGGGCCGAGAGGGTTTGTTCCTGCTCGCTGAAGTTGGCCAGTACCAAAATGCTATTGTTGCGGCTGTAACCGAGCACATGGGGATTTTTGCAGTCGAAAATGCTTAAATCGCCGCCGGCGAAGCCTTCATGGCTTTGGCGCAATTCAATCAATTGGCGCAGACCTTGGTAAATTTGGCCGGCATGGGTGGACGGATCGTTACGCTGTTCGTACAGAGCAGCATCGCGAGCGGGGCGGTGTGCCCAGCGGCTGTCGTCCTGTTTGTTGACATCTTCCAGATAGCTCATGTCGTTCGGCGTACCGACTTCGTCGCCCAGATAAATCAAGGGCAGGCCGCCGGCGCTCATGATGATGCTGTGCAACAGGCGGATACGGTCGATGGCGTAAGGGTCGTCTTGCTCCAGGCCGACCAGAGAGGCGCAGGTGCCGCTGATACGGCAGTCGCCGGTATTCGGGTTGTCTTGGAACGGTACGCCGCGGGCGAAGCTGCCCTCAAAGCGGTTCACATAGAAGCGGTTGAGGAATTGGCGGTGGTTGAAGCCGTTGATGCCGAAATGGGCAGCGTCTTCGTCGGCAAACGTCCAGCCGATATCGTCATGGCAGCGTACGTAGTTCACCCAGCCGGTGTTGGCGGGCAGATTGTGGCGGAAGGTCAGCGCCTGTTGCAGCAGGTTGACGTCGCGGGTGGCCAGTGTGTTCCACAACAAGGCCATTTGCAGCGGATTGTAGGAAAGCTGGCATTCGTTCGGCGCGATGTATTGCACCACTTTGTCGGGGTGAACAATGGCCTCGGATTTGAACAACACGCTGGGTGCGGCAATCCGCATCACCGCATTGAAGGCGCGGATCAGGGCATGAGCCTGCGGCAGGTTTTCGCAGTCGGTACCCAGCTGTTTCCAGATAAAGGCTACGGCATCCATGCGCAAGATGTCTACCCCCAGATTGGCGATGAACATCATTTCGCCGGCCATGGCGCGGAATACCCAAGGGTTGCTGTAGTTCAAGTCCCATTGGAAAGAGTTGAACGTCGTCCATACCCAGCGGCCGTCCCACAATTGGGAGAACGCGCCGGGATGTTGGTCGGGGAAGATTTCGCGTACGGTGCGGTCGTATTGGTCGGGCATCCAGCGGTCGGGGAAGATGTAGTAGAAGTTGTCGTACATCGGGTCGCCGGCGGCGCAGGCTTTGGCCCATTCGTGTTCGTTGGAGGTGTGGTTGAAGATGAAATCCACTACCATGGTAATCCCCGCTTCGCGCAATGCTTCGGCAACGTCGCGCAAATCTTCGATGGTGCCCAGCGCGGGGTTGACTTCGCGGTAGCTGCTGACGGCATAGCCGCCGTCGCTCTTGCCTTCGGGGCATTTGAACAGCGGCATCAGGTGCAGGTAGGTGAGGCCGAGTTCTTTAAAATAGGGAATGGAATCGATGATGCCGCGCAAGTTGCCGGCGAATAAGTCTACATAGCACACGCCGCCGACCATTTTGTTGGAAAGAAACCAGTCGGGATTCGCTTCGCGTTCGGCGTCTTGTTGTTTCAAGGGTGCGCTGCGTTCCGCGTAACTTTGCCAAGCCATGCGCATCAGTTGCTGGAGCATGGGCAATACGGCTTCGTTGTTGCCGTATACGCTGTCCAATTCCCACATTAAGGTCGGGAAATAAGTATGCAGGCGGGTGCTGAACTGTTTCCAGTCTTCCGTTTTTTGAATGGCGGCACGCTCTTTGGCGCTATAGGCGGCCAAAATGTGATTATGGATATGTTCAAGCGTAATATTGACTTGTTGAGAGGGAGTCAACATAAGGGTCTCCTTAAAAAAACCTTGTGATCGGTCGGTTTATCGGCTTTATTCATGTTGTGAAGCTTGAAGTCTCGTCCGGTGTTTTGGAATTGCCGGGCTGCGGCCGTTCATGAATTATCCATAAAGAAGGCGTACGGAAGGTGAAGCTGAAAGACGGCCAGAAAAGTGTAAAGCGTATGGTGAACCAAGCAGCTGTCAACTGAGTTGATTAACCAAGGTTTGATGATAATGGATGGGCGGCACTATGCCTAGCGTTTCGGTTGAAATTCCAGTGTAAAAATAAGGGAAAATGCTTTGTTTACAATTTGTTTTTTCAGGAAGGGGCAGATAAAAGCTTTGTTTAGAGTAACTTATCTATTTTGCGGCACAGTGTGCGTAAGCGGGCGGTATTTTATTTTATGCTGTGATTTGTATGCTATGTTGATTGCAGCATGGAGAGCGAGGTAACAAAATTTCTTAATTCGGTTTAATGTGGAATATTATATTTAATGTCATGTATTTTAATATAAATAATTGCTTATTTAATGATATTTGATTATTGGGATTTGTTTGCTTGTGCGTACTCCCGTATAGTGAATTCGGGCTGCCGGTAGTTTGGCGGACAAAAGCAAATAGAGTCGAGAGGCAGATAATTTCTGGTTTTGAAAGACATTTTCATGCAGTTGTTCCAACAATTATCCCTACGAAATAAATAAAGGAGACAGAACATGGCCACACAATTCTTTATGCCGATTCAGAATATTTTGGGTAAAAATGCTTTGGCAGAATCGATGGCGGCAATTGCCGCGCTGGGTTTGAAAAAAGCGCTGATCGTAACCGATGGCGGTTTGAGCAAAATGGGTGTTGCCGACCAGGTTGGCCAAGAGTTGAAAAAACATGGTGTCGAATATGAGGTATTCGACGGTGTGAACCCGAATCCGACGGTTTCCAATGTGAATGACGGTTTGGCCAAGTTGAAAGCGGCCGGTGCCGATTGTGTGGTTTCGTTGGGTGGCGGTTCTTCGCACGACTGCGCCAAAGCGGTGGCCTTGGTGGCGACCAACGGCGGTAAAATCGAAGACTACGAAGGTTTGGACAAATCTAAAAAACCTCAATTGCCGCTGATTGCCATCAACACCACCGCCGGTACTGCCTCGGAAATGACCCGCTTCACCATCATTACCGATGAAACCCGTCATGTGAAAATGGCGATTGTCGATAAAAATGTGACCGCGTTGCTGTCGGTGAACGATCCTTCGTTGATGGAAGGTATGCCGGCTTCGTTGACTGCGGCCACCGGCATGGATGCGCTCACCCATGCGGTAGAGGCTTATGTTTCTACTGCTGCCTCGCCGGTTACCGATGCTTGTGCGGTCAAAGCGATTGAATTGATTGCCAAATATCTGCCGGTGGCGGTGAAAGAGCCGAAAAACAGCGAAGCGCGCGAGCAGATGGCTTATGCGCAGTTTTTGGCCGGTATGGCGTTTAATAACGCTTCTTTGGGTTACGTACATGCGATGGCGCACCAGTTGGGCGGTTTCTATGATCTGCCGCACGGCGTATGCAACGCCTTGCTGCTGCCGCATGTGGAGCGTTTCAACCAGCGTGCGGCCAAAGAACGGTTGGACGAAGTGGGCGCAATTCTGGGTGCCAACAACGCTGATTTGGCCGGCTTGGAAGTAATTGATGCGATTACTAAATTGGCTGGTATCGTGGGTATTCCGAAAACGCTGAAAGAGTTGGGCGTGAAAGAGGAAGACTTTGATGTGTTGGCGGATAATGCGCTGAAAGATGTTTGCGGCTTTACCAATCCGGTTCAGGCTAATAAAGACGAAATCATTGCGATTTTCCGTGCGGCTTTCGAGCCGGCGGCATAAGTTTGCTGTAGCAGGAAGAAAAAGCTGCCGAAGGGGGTCGGCGGCTTTTTTGTTGTTAAAAATGCCTGTCTGAAAAGTTGTTTTCAGACAGGCATTTTGATTTTGGCTTATTTTTGCCGCTTCGCCCGCGGATGGGTTGAATCGTATACCTTGGCTAAATGATCAAAATCGAGCTTGGTATAAATTTGGGTGCTGGAAAGGTTGCTATGGCCCAGTAATTCCTGAACGGCGCGGATGTCGCCGCTGGCTTGCAGCAGGTGGCTGGCGTAGCTGTGCCGCATCATATGCGGGGAGAGGTGTTGCGGGCTGCCTTGGCGTTGTGCCCAAGCTTTCAAGCGGTTTTGGATTTGGCGTTGGCCGAGGCGGCGGCCGAGACGGTTGGTAAAGAGGGCGGTTTCGCCGCCGGCTGCCTGACGTTGCGGCAGGTAGGCGCGGATGGCGGCGACGGCGGTGCGACCTAAGGGAATTTGCCGTTGTTTGTTGCCTTTGCCCCATACGCTTACCCAGCCTTCGTCCAATAACAGACTGTCGAGGTTGAGGCTGTGTACTTCGGAGAGCCGCAGGCCGCTGCCGTACATCAATTCGAAGATGGCATGGTCGCGTATTTGCAGGGTTTCGTCGTCCGGCTTGTTGTCGAGCAGCCGGTTAAGGGTTTCTTGATCGACGGCTTTGGGCAGGCGCTCGGGCGGTTTGGGGGCTTTGAGGCTGCTGATGGGGTTGTGCGGCCACAGTCCTTTATCAACCAGATAATCGCTATATTGCCGCCACGCCGAAAGTTTGCGCGCCAGGCTGCGCGGGTGCAGATTTTGCTGCGAGAGCTTTTTGAGCGCGGCGATAAATTGGGCGCGGGTGAGTTCGCCATCCGGCGGCAGCAGTTGGCATAGTTGGACCAAATCGCGCTGATAGGCGGCGACGGTGTGAGCGGATTTTCCGCTTTGTGTAAGGGTGCGCAGATAATCGGGCTGGTGTTCGGCGAACTGTAGGGGGGTCATGAAGCAAGGCCTGTCTGAAAAATAGTCAGGCGAGGCTGACTTCGATTTCCAAATCGGTCAAATCAATCTGCCATTCGTTCATGATGTGGCGAAAGAGGGCGATTTCGGCGTCGTTCAGTGCGTGGTCGCTTTTGCAGATGCGCAAAGCGGTAGCCAGCGTGTTGATGCGTTCGCTGCGGCCGTTTACTTCCGCCAGCATGGTGTTGATGCGTTCGGGATCCAGCAGGTTGATGCGGCCTTTGCCGGCTTCCGATGCGATGTCTTCCAGATAAGTGCGAAATACTTCCATAAAGCCTTGCGGGCTGATGTTGAGTGCTTCGTAAACCAGCGAGAGGTTCAATTCGTCCAGTTCGCTGGGGTCGATGTCACTGTCGGCAATCAGGCACAGGGTAAGGATGCGGGCTTGCGCTTCGGGGCTGTTGATCGGATAGGATTTCATGGCTGTTCCTTTGGATGCAAGGGGAAAAGAGGTGTTTGTAAATAAGTTTTCAGGTTTTCAGACAGGCGTACCGGCCGCTGGCGGGAATAGTCGAAACAGGCTATTTTGCTTTGTACGCGGGCGATGGTGCGGTTGTCGCTTTGGCGGATAAATTCGTATGTCAGGGTAAAACCGGCTTTGCCGATGTCGCCGACGGCCAGCGTGCAAAATAAAACGTCGCCGTAAAATGCTTGCGCCAGATAGCGAACCGCCGCTTCGGTCATAATCAGACCGCTGCCGCCGGCATCCAGCTCGCTGTAGCCTTGTTGTGCAAGCCAGCGTAGCCGGGTTTCGTGAGCGAGGCGCAAAACGGCATCGTTGGCTAAGTGATTGCCGTAGTTCAAATCGCCGACCTGTATGGTCAGTTCGGTGGCGAATAATACGGTGGAATCGGTGCTGCTAATGGTATTCATGGCATATCCTTGAGAGAGGTCAATCTTATCATTGATTGGCCGTAAAATACTGGAACTTCGGTTGTTTTGTGTTAATCTATTGATAGAAACCGTTGATATTTATTGTTGGTGAAAATGAAAGGAGCAAGTGATGTATAGCAAAATCTGTGTGCCGGTGGACAACAGTGCAGCAAGTTATCACGCCTTGGATGAGGCGCTCAAACTGGCAAGAGGAACGGGTGCGACGCTGTTTGTGTTGCATGTGATTGATTTAACCCAGTTCAGCTGGGGCGGCTCGGCTTATACCAATCGTGAGGCACTTCAAGAAGCGATTAATGCAACGGCTGCGGAAGTAATTGGTAAGGCGGAAAAAGCGGTTGCGGGTTCCGGCGTGGGCTTGGAGAGCAAAGTGGTGGAAAATGCCGGCGAGCGTGTGGCCGATATTTTGCTGGAAGAGGCAGAGGCTGCCGGTTGCGATATGATTGCGATGGGTACGCACGGCTATGGCGGTGTGTTGCATTTGCTGATGGGTTCTGTAGCCGAAGGCGTAATGCGCAAAACCAATCTTCCGGTTTTGCTGGTGCGCCGCAGCGACGATGAATAGCTCAGGGGCGTTACCCTTAAAGGAACAAGACGCAAGAATGCCTGTCTGAAAACGATCAATCCGGTTTTCAGACAGGCATTCTTGCTGATGGTCTGATTAAGCCCGTTTTAATAAAGTAGGCGCATGTACTAGGGCATTGAGGCAAGTGACGATTTGGGGTTCGGCCACTTTGCTCAAATCAAATTTTTCAGATTGCGCAAGCCAAGTATGCAGCAGGCCGGTTACGGTGGATTGGATGAACAGTACCGCCAGCGGAATATCGAGATTCTCCGGCAAGGATTTCTGTTTGACGCAGGCGCTCACCGCTGAAGTCAGCAAGGTGTTCCACATGTCGGAATAATTCCGCATAAGCAAGGTAATCGACTGATTTTGTTTGGTATGCTCGCATTTTAGATGCAGGATATTGCAAAATTTATGGTGGGCGTCATTGTGTTGCACCCGATGAACCATGTCTATCAGGCTGCGTTGGAAATTCACCCATAAATCGGGCGTATCTTTTTGAATGTCCTCTTGCAGTTCTTGGCTGATGTCCTGAAAAAGATGCTGGAATAGGGCGTCAAACAAATCTTCCTTATTTTTGAAGTGCCAATAAAGCGCACCTCGAGTTACCCCCGCATTCTGTGCGATTTCATTCAGCGAAGCGCGTGATACGCCTCGTTCGTAAAAGACATCGAGTGCGGAAAACATTAAATATTCACGGGTCTTGAGGGCTTCTGCCTTGGTTCTTCTCATAAGATGGCCTGTGTTTCGAGTGGTTTGAGATTTATTTTTTAAGGTTTGTAAAACGTAAATGGTGCCTGAATTATAAAAAACAACTTTATTACATGCAAGCATGTATGTATAATTGTTTGCCCAAATACTCTGATAAGAGTATAAAGTTTATAAAATATAAAAGTTTATGGCTATCGGAATGTGCCTTTTTCAGGAAAGGTAAATGCGGATGGCCTGACTTTATTTGTAAAAAAAGTACAAATCAACCAGATTTCTGATAGGAAAGCAGAATGTCTTTTACACAATTTCAAGTTAGAGCTTTACGTTCGGCAATATTGGCAGCAGCAGTGGCCGGTGCATTGGCTGCCTGTAGCGGAGAGAGCGGGCAGCAAGCGGCCGGAGGCGGTGCGGCGGCATCGGGTGCGCAACAGGCACCTGCGCCGGTAGTCGGCGTGGTAACGGTCCAGCCCCAACGTATTACCATCAGCACCGATCTGCCCGGCCGTTTGGAGTCGCGCCGCTCGGCCGATATTCTGCCGCAGGTGAGCGGCATTATTAAAAAGCGCCTGTTTCAAGAGGGCAGCTATGTGAAAGCCGGCCAGGCTTTGTATCAATTGGATGATGTAACTTATATCGCTTCTTTGGAAAGTGCGCGTGCCGAGCTGGCTTCCGCACAGGCAACGCTGGCCAAAGCCAATGCCGACTTGGCGCGTTATAAGCCTCTGGTGGCGGCCGATGCCATTAGTAAACAAGAATATGATGCGGCCGTCCAGTCCAAGCGTTCGGGCGAAGCCGCTGTGAAAGCGGCGCAAGCAGCAATCCGCTCCGCGCAAATCAATGTAGACCGCTCCCGTATCAGCGCGCCGATATCCGGTTATATCGGCCAGTCTTATGCATCGGAAGGTGCATTGGTCAGCGCCGGTAGTACTACACGGCTCGCTACCATCCAACAAACCAATCCCATGTATGTGAATCTCACGCAATCTGCAACCGAAGCCATGAAGCTTCGCCAAGATATTGCCGATGGGAAAATGGCGGCGGTAAACGGTGCGGTGGAAGTGGATATCAAACTTGAAAACGGCCAAACTTATGCGCACAAAGGCCGTTTGTTGTTCGCCGACCCGACGGTAGACGAAACCACCGGGCAGGTAACTTTGCGTGCAGAAGTGCCTAATCCCGATAATATTTTGCTGCCCAATTTATATGTGCGCGTGAGTCTGCCGCAGGCCGATATGGATAATATATTCGTTGTGCCTCAGCAAGCCGTTACCCGCGGTCAAAAGAATACCGTAATGATTGTCAACGCTCAGGGCGGCATGGAGCCGCGTGTGGTGACCGTTGCACAGCAATACGGCACCAATTGGATTATTAGCGAAGGCCTCAAAGCCGGTGATAAAGTGATTGTGGACGGTACGTCGATTGCCGGCATGATGCAGGCGAAAAAAGTAACGCCTAAAGAATGGACGCCCCCCGCTTCCCAAGCCTCGCAAGCCGCCGTCCCGGCAACCGGTGCGCAGGCCGCATCCGGCGCACAGAATGCATCGGCTGCTCAAAAAGCTTCGGCAGTACAAGCCGCTCCCGCTTCCGGCGAGAAGAAATAAGGGAGTGATACATGCCTAAGTTTTTTATTGATCGCCCTATCTTTGCATGGGTTATCGCGATTTTTATCATGATCGCCGGTGTGCTCGGTATTACCCAGCTACCGGTTACGCAATATCCTTCCGTTGCTTCACCAACCATCACGCTGACCGCCACTTATCCGGGTGCGTCGGCCAAAGAGATGGAAGACAGCGTACTGGCGGTAATCGAGCGAAATATGTACGGCGTGGAAGGGTTGGATTACATCACCACATCATCAACCTCCAGCGGAAGCGGTACCGTAACGTTGACTTTCACGCCGGAGACCAATGAAGATATCGCACAGGTAAACGTGCAGAATAAGCTTTCCGAAGTGACTTCTACGCTGCCCTCGGCAGTGCAGCAGAACGGCGTAACCGTATCGAAAGCGCGTTCCAACTTCCTGATGGTGGTGATGCTCTCGTCCGACACCAAATCTACCGAGGAAATGGCCGATTATGCACAACGTAACATTATTCCCGAGTTGCAGCGTGTAGACGGCGTGGGTAACGTGAATCTGTTTGGCTCGCAACGCGCGATGCGTGTGTGGGTAGATCCTCAGAAGTTGAAAAACTACAACCTCTCTTTCTCAGATGTTACTTCGGCAATTTCTGCGCAAAATGCCCAGATCGCGGCCGGTTCCGTAGGTGATTTGCCGGCAGTGCAAGGACAAACCATTTCGGCTACGGTTACGGCGGACGGCCAACTGTCTACCGAAGAGGGTTTTGGCAACATCATGTTGCGTTCGACTACCAGTGGCGCCAATGTGTATCTGCGCGATGTGGCTAAAATTTCTTTGGGTAGCCAAAGTTACAGCAGCTCCACCCGCCTGAACGGCAAACCGACTGTGGGCATGGGTATTTCTTTGTCCAACAGCGGTAACGCCACTGCGGCGGCGGCAGAAATCAAGACCAAGATGGCCGAGTTGCAGAAATATTTCCCGGAAGGGGTAACTTGGACGGCACCGTATGACACTTCTACCTTCGTATCGCTTTCCATTGAAAAAGTGATTCATACGCTGATCGAAGCGATTGTGCTGGTATTCTTGGTAATGTTCCTGTTCCTGCAAAATATCCGCTATACCATTATTCCTACGATTGTGGTGCCGATTTCGCTATTGGGTGCGTTTGCCTGTATTTATTATCTGGGCATGTCCATCAACGTGATGACGATGTTCGCCATGGTATTGGTTATCGGTATTGTGGTGGATGATGCGATTGTGGTGGTGGAGAACGTCGAGCGGATTATGGCCGAAGAAAAATTGCCTCCGAAAGAAGCGACCAAAAAAGCGATGGGGCAGATTTCCGGTGCGGTTATCGGTATTACCGCCGTATTGATTTCGGTGTTTGTTCCGATGACCATGTTCAGCGGTGCTACCGGTAATATTTATAAACAATTTGCCGCAACCATGGCTTTGGCGATTGCCTTCTCTGCTTTCCTCGCTTTGTCGCTAACTCCTGCTTTGTGCGCCACTTTGCTCAAGCCCTTGAAAGACGGACATCACGAGAAAAAAGGCTTTTTCGGCTGGTTCAACCGCAAATTCGATACCGCTACCCACGGCTATTCCGGCTTAGTGGCCAAAGTGGTTCATAAAGTCGGTCGCATGACGATTGTTTATCTGGCACTGGCTGCAGGTGCGGCTTTATTAATCACCAAATTACCGACCGCCTTCCTGCCGCAGGAAGACCAAGGCTATGTAATGGTGAGCGTGCAACTGCCGGCCGGTGCCACCAAAGAGCGTACCGATGCGACTTTGGAAACCGTTAACAAGATTGCCACCGGCATGCCTGAAGTGCAAAATCTGATTGCCATTTCCGGCTTTAGTTTCTCCGGTTCCGGCCAGAATATGGCGATGGCGTTTGCCACACTGAAAGATTGGAGCGAACGTACTGCTGAAGGTAGTGATGCAGCTTCGGTAGCCAATAAAATGATGGGGGCATTTATGGGCAATATTCGGGACGGTGTGGCCTTTGCATTGAATCCGCCTCCGATTATGGAATTGGGCAATGACTCCGGTTTCTCATTCTACTTGCAAGACCGTAACAACAGCGGCCACGAAGCATTGTTGGCCAAGCGTAACGAGTTATTGGGTAAAATGCGCCAAAATACTGCCATGTTTGATCCGCAAAACGTACGCAGTAGCGGCTTGGAAGATGCACCGCAGCTGAAAATTGATATCAATCGCGAAGCTGCTGCTGCGCAAGGCATTGATTTTTCTTCCATCCGCTCCGTATTGATGACTGCTTTGGGTTCCACTTATGTGAACGATTTCCCGAATCAGGGCCGCTTGCAACGGGTAATCGTACAAGCCGATGCCAATGCACGTATGCAGCCGGAAGATATTCTGAATCTGACAGTGAACAACAGCAGTGGTGTCGCAGTACCTTTATCGACGGTTGCCACCGTGAAATGGGAAAGCGGCCAAGAGCAGAGCGTGCGCTTCAACGGCTATCCCGCCATGCAGCTGACCGGTGCGCCGGCCAACGGAAAATCCACGGGCGAGGCAATGGCCGAAGTGCAGAAAATGGTGGATGACTTAGGCGGTGGTTATAGCTTGGAATGGGCCGGTCAGTCGCGCGAAGAAGCCAAAGGTTCGTCGCAAACCATGCTTTTATACGGTTTCGCTGCTGTTGCAGTGTTCTTGGCACTGGCTGCGCTGTATGAAAGCTGGTCGATTCCGCTGGCCGTGATTTTGGTTGTACCGTTGGGTATTCTGGGTGTCGGTTTAGGCGCTTTGATGAGGGGCACTGAGAACGACATTTATTTCACCATCGGTATGATTACGGTAATGGGCTTGAGTGCGAAAAATGCGATTTTGATTATTGAATTTGCCAAAGAGCAGCAAGAAGCAGGCAAAAACATTATCAATGCCGCATTGGAAGCCGCACATTTGCGTTTCCGCCCGATTTTGATGACCTCTTTCGCCTTTATTCTGGGCGTGGTGCCCTTGTATATCGCTACCGGCGCCAGCTCGGGTGCGCAGCGTGCCATTGGTACCGCTGTATTCTGGGGGATGTTGATTGGTACTTTGCTGTCGGTCTTCTTGGTACCGCTTTTCTATGTACTGATCCGTGGTTTATTCAAGGGTAAGAAAACCCCGCCTCCCGCTGAGACAGTTGCACCGTTAAGCTTAGAAAAAGAGAGTCATTAAAAGCTATTGATATAGCGGCAGGCCTGTCTGAAAATACGGCGGGCTTGCCGCAAAGGAATTTTTTATGAACAGTATTTCTTTCAAACCCATTGCCGCGGCATTGGCAGCAAGTTTTGTTTTATCTGCTTGTGCCATGATTCCGAAATACGAACAGCCGCAGGTGAGCGTACCGGAAACATTCAAATACGATACGCAGCCGGAAACTGGCATTCAGGCCGCCGCACTCGGTTGGCAGGATTATTTCGCCGACCCCCGCTTGCACCGCTTGATTGAAATTGCGTTGGTGCGCAATACAGATTTGCGCGCCGCCGCGCTCAATTCCGAAGCCTTGCGCAAACAATATATGATTCAGCGTGCTAACTTATTGCCGGGGATCAATGCCACTGGTACCGGTTCGCGAGGTCGTACTGCTGCTGATTTGAGTAGTACCGGTAATTCTTATGTTTCTTCAGCTTATACCGTAGGTTTGGGCGTGACTTCTTATGAAATCGATTTGTTCGGCAAAGTACGCAGCAATACCGAAGCGGCATTGCAGAGCTATTTCCAGAGTGTCGCCGCCCGCGATTCGGCGCAGATGACCTTGGTGGCTTCGGTTGCCAAAGCCTATTTCAACGGGCTTTACGCTCAAGAGAGCATGGCACTGGCCGAGCGTGTGTTAAAAACACGCGAGCAAACCTACAAGCTCACCCAGTTGAAACACAAAGCCGGCGTAGTTTCTGCGGTCGATTTGCGCCAACAGGAAGCTTTAATTGAATCGGCTAAAGCGGATTACGCAACGGCGGTGCAAAACAAGGAGCAAGCCGATAATGCGTTGGCGGTACTGATCAACCAGCCGCTACCTACCGATTTGCCTGCGCCCTTATCTTTGAACCAGCAATTCAAAATCAGCCGCTTGCCTGCAGGCTTGAGCTCGGATGTGATGCTGAACCGGCCGGATATCCGCTCCGCCGAATATGCCTTGAAACAGGCCAACGCCAATATCGGTGCGGCACGTGCCGCCTTCTTCCCCAGTATCAGCCTCACCAGTACCATCGGTACCGGCTCAACCGAATTAAGCGGCTTGTTTAAAGGCGGCAATGGCACATGGTCGTTTGCGCCAACGATTAATCTGCCGATTTTCAACTGGGGCAGCAACAAAGCCAATTTGGATTACGCCAAAATCATGCAGCAGGTGGAAGTGGTGAACTATGAAGCCGCGGTACAAGCTGCTTTCCAAGACGTTTCCAATGCCCTGGTGGCACGCGAACAACTGGATAAAAGCAATGCTGCTTTAACCAAACAGAGCAAGGCTTATGCTGATTCGTTGCGCCTGATTAATCTGCGCTACCGCCACGGCGTATCCAGCGCGCTCGATTTACTCGATGCCGAACGCAGCAGCTACAGCGCCGATACCGCGTTGCTGGCCAACCAGCTGACCCGTTTGGAAAATCTGGCCGATTTGTATAAAGCGCTCGGCGGCGGTTTGAAACAAACTACCTGGCAAGAGGCAGCTGTGCAGCCTTAATAGTTCAATATCAAGAAATGCCTGTCTGAAACTTTCAGACAGGCATTTTTATTTCAGATTTCCTGAGACCTTTGTAAAAAAGGGCGTAAGGGCAATAAGATCAAGTTTATTAAAGATTATTTCTCTATAGCAGATTAACTTAACTTTCGCTACGGCGTTGCTGCGCCTTGCCGTACTACTTGTACTGTCTGCGGCTTGCTGCCTTGTATCGAAAATTAATTAAATCTGCTATATTGAGAAGCCTAAATATAGTCGATTCAAATAAAATATCCGGCGGAGCGCGGACGTTTTCGTCCGCTTTTTATGTATGATTCTGGATATTTTGCGGACGGGGATGTCCGCGCTCCAATCTCGGAGTTTTATTTTAAATCCACTATAGTACCCATTTTGTCCTTTACGCCTAAATCCGCTATATTTACTCAGCCAACTGCTTTGCATGAAAAGTTTTCTGAAATCCATCAACAAAATAAATGCCTGTCTGAAACTTTCAGACAGGCATTTATATACAGTAAACAACTTACCATTATGCGGTTACAGCGAACGGGCTACCTCGATAATATCGAACGCTTCCACTTGGTCGCCTTCCATGATTTCGTTGTAGTTTTTCAGCATCAGACCGCACTCGAAGCCTTGTTTCACTTCTTTCACATCATCTTTGAAACGTTTGAGCGATTCGAGTTCGCCGGTATGGATAACCACATTGTTGCGAATCAGGCGGATATGGCTGTCGCGTTTGATCACGCCGTCGGTCACCATACAGCCGGCGATATTGCCCACTTTGGAGATGCTGATAACTTGGCGGATTTCCACGGTGCCGGTAATCTGCTCCTTCTCTTCCGGCGCCAGCATGCCGCTCATGGCTGCTTTTACATCGTCGATGGCATCGTAAATGATGTTGTAATAGCGGATTTCCACGTCTTCGGTTTCTGCCAGCTTGCGGGCGGAGGCATCCGCACGCACGTTAAAGCCGATAATGAATGCTCCCGAAGCAATCGCCAGGTTCACATCACTTTCGGTAATGCCGCCCACGCCGCTGTGCAATACGGCGACTTTCACCTCGTCGGTAGACAGTTTTTGCAGGCTGCCGGCCAATGCTTCGTAAGAACCCTGCACGTCGGCCTTGATGATAACTGACAGGCTTTGCGCCTGACCTTCGCCCATGTTGTTGAACATGTTTTCCAGCTTGGCGGCTTGCTGCTTGGCCAAACGCACGTCGCGGTATTTGCCTTGGCGGAACAGCGCGATTTCGCGGGCCTTTTTCTCGTCGGCCAATACCATCGCATCTTCGCCGGCATTGGGTACGTCCGATAAGCCTAAGATTTCCACCGGGATAGACGGGCCGGCTGATTCGATCGGGCGGCCGTTTTCATCCATCATGGCGCGTACTTTACCGAAGGCAGTGCCGGCCAGCAGCATATCGCCTTTTCTCAGCGTACCGCTTTGTACCAGCAGGGTAGAGACGGCGCCGCGGCCTTTGTCGAGGCGGGCTTCGACGATAATACCTTTGGCTGGTGCCTGTTCCGGTGCTTTCAGTTCCAATACTTCGGCCTCCAGCAACACGGCTTCCAACAGGGCATCGATGTTGATGCCTTTTTTGGCGGATACGTCGATAAATTGGACATCGCCGCCCCAGTCGTCCGGAATCACTTCGTGTTGGGTGAGTTCTTGGCGGATGCGCTCCGGGTTGGCAGAGTCTTTATCGATTTTGTTGACCGCCACCACAATCGGTACGCCCGCCGCTTTGGCATGGGCGATCGCTTCGATGGTTTGCGGCATCACGCCGTCGTCGGCGGCTACCACCAGAATCACGATATCCGTGGCTTGCGCACCGCGGGCACGCATGGCGGTAAACGCTTCGTGACCGGGCGTATCGAGGAAGGTAATCACACCGCGCGGGGTTTCTACATGATAGGCACCGATGTGCTGGGTAATACCGCCGGCTTCACCCTCCACCACTTTGGCGCGGCGGATATAGTCGAGTAACGAAGTTTTACCGTGATCGACGTGACCCATCACCGTTACTACCGGCGGGCGCGGCAACAGCTCGGCTTCGGTATGCTCTTGGCTATCTGTACCCAAGAAAGCTTCCGGATCATCGATAGCGGCCGGTTTGCCGATGTGGCCCATTTCTTCAACTACAATCAATGCGGTTTCCTGATCAAGCGATTGGTTGATGGTAACCATCATGCCCATTTTCATAAGGGTTTTCACGACTTCTACGCCTTTAACTGCCATTTTGTGCGCCAGATCGGCCACGGTGATGGTTTCCGGAATCAAGACTTCGTGTACCACCGGCTCGGTCGGTGCTTGGAAGGCATGTTGGTTCGGTTCCAACTTCAGTTGTTTCTTGCCTTTTTTACCGCCGCCGCGCACGCGGCCTTCGTCATCCCCGCCGCGGTCGCGGCCGCCTTTAGCTTTTCCTGCTTTGCCGCGCGGTTGGTTATCGACTTCATCGCGGTTGCGGCGGTCTTCTTTCTTGCGGCTGCCGCTGCTCGGATTGGCGGTTTCACTGTTGCCCGGCTTGGCCGTCGCTGTATTGCCGGTTGCTGCCAGCGGTGTTTTTTCGGTCGGTTTGGCTGAGCGCGGTTCGTTGGATTTTGCTTTCTGAGCGCTGCGCGCTTCTTCCTGAGCCAGTTTCTTCGCTGCTTCGCGACGCAGTTGGCGTTCCTGGCGTTCCTGTTTCTCTTTTAGCAAAGCTTCCTGATGGGCACGCAATGCGGCGGCACGACGGGCTTCTTCGTCGCGCGCGGCCTGTTCTTCGGCGCTGACAACTTCTACCGGTTGCGGTGTCGGTTTGGCTTTGCGGTTGGAATGGTTTTGCTTGTTGGCAGGAGCCTCTTCTACGGCTTTCGGTTCAGCCTTTGCTGATTCGGCTGCCATTGCGGCGGCTTGTGCTGCTTCACGTTCCTGTTGCTCGCGCGCTTGCTGCTCGGCCGCCTCTTTTTCGGCGCGGGCTTTCTCTTCTGCGGCCAAACGTGCTTCAGCTTCAGCTTTGGCTTGTGCGGCGGCTGCTTCTGCTGCTTGCTGCTCCTGTTGTGCCGCTTTGGCTTTCGCTTCTGCAGCCAATTCTTCGCTTGAGGGAACGACTACTTGGCGGCGGGTACGGCGGGTTTCTACTTGTACGCCGTCTACGGTACTGCGTTCGGTTTTTTTACGGCCGATGCTGATGGTACCGCCTTGGGTGTCATGGCTTTTTCGTAAAAAAGCCAGTAGTTTTTCTTTGTCGTCGGCGGTGATGTTGTCGCTGCCGGATACTTTGTGTACGCCGGCACTTTCAAGCTGTTTGAGCAGCTCGGCCACCGGTTTTTTTAACTCGGCAGCAAATTGTTCTACGGTACTGTTACTCATGCGCTACCTCTTATTCACTTTCTTCTTCAAACCAGTGGGCGCGGGCGGCCATAATGACTTTTTCCGCCTCTTCAGTGCTCACACCGGTGATTTCGATTAATTCGTCTATGGATAATTCCGCCAAATCGTCGCGGGTATTGATGCCTGCTTCCGCCAAGTCGCGCAACATATCCTGGTCTACGCCTTCCAGCGATTTCAAATCGTCGGAGATTTGGTCGAGTTTTTCTTCCGAGGCAATGGCTAGGGTAAGGATGGCATCGCGCGCTCTGCTGCGCAGCACTTCTACGGTATCCTCTTCAAAGCCGATTTCCGATAACTCTTCCGCCGGCACATAGGCTACTTCCTCCAATGAAGTGAAGCCTTCCTGAACCAATACATTGGCGGTTTCTTCATCAACATTCAGGTGTTCGATAAATAGATTGCGGATAACCTCGTCTTCGGCGGCATGACGCTCTTCGGCTTCGGCAACGGTCATGATATTGAGTTGCCAACCGGTAAGATCGGCGGCCAGGCGCACGTTTTGGCCGCCGCGACCGATGGCCAGTGCCAATTGGTCTTCCGCTACGATAACGTCCACCGAATGTTTATCTTCGTCAATCAGAATGCGGGTGACTTCGGCGGGCGAAAGGGCGTTGATGACAAACTGCGCGGTTTCGGGCGACCACAGCACCACGTCGATGCGCTCGCCGCCCAATTCGTTGGTAACCGCGTTGACGCGCGAACCGCGCACGCCGATACAGGTACCTTGCGGGTCGATGCGTTGGTCGTTGGCTTTTACCGCGATTTTGGCGCGCTGGCCGGGATCGCGGGCGGCTTCTTTGATTTCCAGCAGGCCGTCGGCGATTTCGGGTACTTCCTGTTCGAACAGTTTCACCAAAAAGTCGCGCGAGGTGCGGCTCAGAATTACTTGCTTGCGGGTGCCTTGTTCGTCTACACGTAAGAACAGGGCGCGGATGCGGTCGCCGTTGCGGAAGTTTTCGCGGGCAATCAATTGGTCGCGCGGAATCAGCGCATCCAGTTTGCCGATTTCAACGATAATGCCGTGGCGCTCTACGCGTTTCACGGTGCCCAAAACGATGTCGTCTTTGCGTTGCAGAAATTCGTTGAGGATTTTTTCACGTTCGGCGTCGCGGATGCGTTGCAGGATAATCTGCTTGGCGGTTTGCGCCGCCTGACGGCCAAAAGCTTCGTTGGGCAGCGCTTCTTCGTAATATTCGCCGATTTGCAAAGTGGTGTCGGGGATTTCTTCTTGGATTTCCTCGATGGTTTTTTCTACATCGGGGTAGGTGTAGTCTTCGTCGGCAACAATCAGCCAGCGGCGGAAGGTGCGGTATTCGCCGCTTTCACGGTCGATTTCGACGCGCACATCCATGTGCTCGCGTTCGGATTTTTTCTTGGCGGCGGTGCCCAGCGCGAATTCGAGCGCGTCGAACACCACATCGGGATCTACGTTTTTTTCGCTGGCCAGTGCTTCGGCCAGTTGCAGCATCTCGCGACTCATGTCGGTTCTCCTGAAGATATTTAAATCAATAAATTAGAATTTGAATTCGGGTTTCAGACGGGCTTTATCGATATTGGATAGCTCGATATCGGCGGTTTTGCCGTCGAAAGAAAGGGTGACCACATCGTTTTCGCAACGCTCGATGCGGCCGACAAAATTTTTCTGCCCCTCAACCGGCAGGCGGGTTTTGATCTTTGCTTGCTCGCCGGTAAAGCGCACAAAATCGGCGGCTTTTTTCAGCGGGCGGTCGAGGCCGGGGCTGGAGATTTCCAGATTTTTGTAATCAATGTCTTCGACCATGAAAACGCGGCTCAAATGGTTGCTGACGGTGGCGCAATCTTCCACGGTGATGCCGCCGGGTTGGTCGATAAACACCCGCAGCGTACCTTGTGCGGTGAGTTCGAAATCGACCAATTCGTAGCCCAAGCCGGGCAGTGTTTTTTCGAGAATGTTTTGGATGTCCAAACGCTTAACTCCGGATAAAAAACAAAAAAATGGCCGCGGGGCCATTTCTCATGAATTTGAAAAATTACTGAATTATAACGCAGTTTTTATCAAAAGAAAAGAGTAGAGATATGCTGATGGCGGTGGTTTGGCGGCTTTTGCGGGGTCGGGGCGGGCGGTATTTTGAGGTCATGGGCCGCAGTGGAGGAGTGGGTGAGTAAAAAGCTTGGTTGTTTTGGTCGAATCTTCTGAATAATGATATTTTTTTGGATTAAATTTCTGTTTAAGGTTGGATTATTAGCTAAATGAATGGTTTTTCACTGCTGATGCCTGTCTGAAAAAATGGGGAGGCAACTTGCGTAAAGCAGGGCTGAAGTCTAGAATCTGGCGAATCCATATGATTTTAATGAACGGAATTTATCCAAGATGAGTACCACGCCGATTTATAATTTTTCCGCCGGCCCTGCGGTGTTGCCTGATTCTGTGCTGCGTACGGCGCAAAGCGAGATGTTTGACTACAACGGCACCGGTTTCTCGGTGATGACGATGAGCCACCGCTCGGATGTGTTTATGAGCATTCTTTATCACGCCGAGCAGGATTTGCGCCAGCTGATGGACATTCCTGATAATTATAAGGTGTTGTTTTTGCAAGGCGGTGCCAGTGCGCAATTCAATATGGTGGTGATGAATCTGGCCAATGGTTTTAAGAGCGTGGATTCGGTGGTTACCGGTAACTGGTCGGCCATCGCCCATGCGCAGATGGGTAAGTTATCGGATGCGGAAGTCCGTTTGGCGGCTGACGGCGGTCGCGATTACCAATATACCAATCTGCCGCCGGTGTCTGCTTGGGACATTGATAAAAATTCGGCTTTCGTGCATTTTGTTATTAATGAAACGGTGCACGGCCTGCAATACCGCGAGGTGCCGAAGCTGGCTGACGATATGCCGCCTTTGGTGTGCGATATGTCGTCTGAAATTTTGTCGCGTCGGGTGAATGTGGCCGATTACGGTGTGATCTATGCAGGTGCGCAGAAAAACATCGGCCCTTCGGGCGCGACCATTGTGATTATCCGCGAAGATTTGCTGGAGCGCTGCTCCGACCGTGTGCCGGATGTGTGGAATTACCGCTCGCACGTGAACCGCCAGGGTATGTACAACACGCCGGCAACTTATCCGATTTATATTTCCGGCTTGGTATTCCGCTGGTTGCAGTCGCAGGGAGGGGTGGGGCAGATGGAAACCATCAATACGCTCAAGGCGCGTACGCTGTATGACGCGATAGACGGCAGCGGCGGTTTCTATATCAACAACGTCCATCCGGGTGCGCGTTCCAAGATGAATGTGATTTTCACCACCGGCAAGAAGGAGTTGGATCAGTTGTTTGTGCAGGAATCCACTACCCGCGGTTTGCGCCTGTTGGGCGGTTATAAATCGGTGGGCGGCATGAGGGCCAGTATTTACAATGCGATGCCTTTGCAGGGAGTGGAGGCGCTGATTGGGTTTATGAAAGAATTCCAGCGCCGCTACGGTTGATGAAATGGCAGAATGCCTGTCTGAAAATACTTTGCCGCACGGCTGCGGCTGGGTTTTCAGACAGGGATTTTGTTGTTTGGGAGCTTGGTAAAACGAAATATAAAAAAGCCTGAGACTTTTGCAAAAAGCCGTTTTAATCCTGAGTTGATTAATATAGGGGATTAATTTAACTTTTGCGAAGGCTCTGCTGCGCCAAAGCTCAAAGAGAACGGTTGTGTCAGCCGCTAAAGCGGCAACAGAATCGGTTCCGTACGTTTGTACTGCCTGCGGCTTGTTGCCTGGTATCGAAGTAATCAAATCTGCTATATTTAAAAATGCCTGTCTGAAAGCTTTCAGACAGGCATTTTGCATGACTCATAAAGACCAATCTTTTATTTCACCAGTTTCAAACCTTTTTTTGGTTTGTCGCCGCCACTGTCCGGCGAATCGGTGTGTTCTTCGCCGTTTTCTTTTTCCACCATATGCAGCGGTGATTTACCGCTTTTTTCGTGTTCGGGCATCCAAGGTTCGGCGTCGAAGCCCATGCCTTCGCCGCTTTCGCGGGAGAAAATGCTGACGATGTGGCCGACCGGAATCCAGATTTCGTGTGCCACGCCGCCGAAGCGGGCGGAAAAGTGCACCCATTCGTTGTCTATGGTCAGGCCGTGCGAGGCGGTGGGGCCGATGTTCAAGACGATTTCGTTGTCGCGCACATATTGCATGGGTACGCGGGTGTGTTCGTTTACCCAGGCGACGATGTGCGGGGTTTGCTGGTTGTCCAGGCACCATTCGTAGATGGCGCGCACGAGGTAGGGTTTGGTGCTGGTCATGAGGGTCTCCGGAATAAATACAAACAACCGCCGCAGCGGTTGTCTGATAGATTGATTAACGGCGCATGGCTTTTTCGGCCGGGGTGAGCGCTTCGATAAAGGCTTCGCGCTGGAAGATGCGCTCGGCGTATTTCAACAGCGGTGCGGCGGATTTGCCCAAGCGGATGTCGTAGTGGTCGAGGCGCCATAATAAGGGAGCGAGCGCCACGTCGATCATAGAGAACTCTTCGCCCAAGATGTATTTGGTTTTGGCGAAGGAAGGGGCGAGCACGGTTAGGCCGTTGGCAATCGCTTCACGCGCTTTGGCCTGATCTTTCGGGCTGCTTTCCGGGTCTTCCAATACTTGTACATGGCTAAACAGCTCTTTTTCCAAGCGGAACAACACCAAACGGCCGCGACCGCGCATCACGGGATCACCCGGCATCAGCTGCGGGTGGGGGAAGCGCTCGTCGATGTATTCGTTGATGATGTTGGATTCGTGCAAAATCAGGTCGCGTTCAACCAATACCGGAACTTGGTTGTAAGGATTCATGATGGCGAGGTCTTCGGGCTTGTTGAAGATGTCGACGTCTTTAATCTCGAAATCCATGCCTTTTTCGAATAAGACGAAACGGCAACGGTGGCTGAACGGGCAGGTAATGCCGGAATACAGAATCATCATGATGATGCGGGCTCCATAATGTGGGGTAAGCCGGTTCCCGCCCGGTTAAGGGTATGCGCTCAGACGGAGCAGGGCAGATAAATTAAGGGGCGGGAAAGCGGGGATGGGAAGCGGCTGCAGCTTGGGTTTTTAGCAGTGCCGCCAGTCGAAATGATGGCGTAATTATAACGTTTCTCAGGATAAAAGCCAAGAAAATGAGTTTAACTTATTGATTAATATTTGTTTTATTGACTTCGAGTGAACATTACAAGCTGTGCCACCAGAATAAGGCGGTTTTGCACCAAACGAATACGTTGGCGAGCCAAATCAGTAAATGCAAGATGGGAAAGCGCAGCATGCTGACACCCCAGCGGTCGGCCATGCTGCGGGCTTGTTCGCCGAGGAATTGCTGTTTGGCGTTGCGGGAGGAGGTTATCAGGTTGAACCAGATGCTGCCCCACATAATGGAGGCGAGAAACCAAGCGGCCAATATAACCGCGAGCAAAATGATTAGGGGAAAAGACATGGTGGCCTGCTTTTATTGGAAGTGGTAGACGTTTGGCCGGATTATCCCATAAACGGGGAATAGGGTGTATAGCGGAAATACGGGCGGTTTGTCTGCATGGTTTGCGGCTATCTATACCGCGCCGTGTTTCCGGTGATGCCTGTCTGAAATTTCCGCAGGCTCTCGACGATACGTTCTAAACTTTGTGCGCCTGCAAGTGGCGCAGGCATTCTCCGATAAGGTCGGGGCCGCGGTAGATCAGGCCGCTGTACACTTGTACGGCATCGGCACCTAGCTCGATTTTGCGCACGGCATCGGCACCTTGCAGGATGCCGCCGACGCCGATAAGCGGGATTTTGCCGTGTAATTCGGCGGAGAGGCTTTGTAATACGCGGTTGCTGGCTTCGCGCACCGGCATGCCGCTGAGGCCGCCTGCTTCGCTGGATAGCGGGTGTTTGCCGAGCGATGATTTGTCTATGGTGGTGTTGGTGGCGATAAGCGCATCCATTTCTACTTGCTGCACCACATGGGCGATGTCGGCGATTTGTGCTTCGTCCAGGTCGGGGGCGATTTTGACAGCCAAGGGTACGTATTTGCCGTGTTGCGCGCGCAAGTGGGATTGTTTGTTTTTGAGGGCTTCCAACAGTGCGCTCAATTCGTCGCCGCCTTGCAGCGAGCGCAGGTTTTGGGTATTGGGCGAGGAGATGTTAACGGTGATGTAGTCGGCATAAGCATAGGCTTTTTCCAAACAGATCAGGTAATCGTCGGCGGCATTCTCAATGGGGGTGGTAGCGTTTTTGCCGATGTTGATGCCCAAAATGCCTTGCCGGCGGCTGTTTTCGATGTTACGGATCATGGCGTCGATGCCGTGGTTGTTGAACCCCATGCGGTTGATGATTGCTTGGTGTTCGGGCAGGCGGAACAGGCGTGGTTTGGGGTTGCCTTCTTGCGGTTTGGGGGTGACGGTACCGATTTCGATAAAACCGAAGCCCAGTGCGAACAGGGCGTCGATGCATTCGCCGTTTTTATCGAGGCCGGCGGCGAGGCCCAGCGGATTGGGCAGGTTCAGCCCCATTAGCCGGGTGGGTAGGCTGATGGCCGGAGCAGTGGGCATCAGTTTGTAGCGTTGTGCCTTATGCAGCGCTTGCAGGGTGAGGTTGTGTGCCTGTTCGGCGTCGAGGCGGAACAACAACGGGCGGATCAAGGAATACATATCATAGGCCTGTCTGAAAATACGGATGGGAATGGCTATTGTGAATTTACTGTGCTGCGGTGTTGCTGTCTTGTGTCGAAGTCATTAAGTTCACGATATGCCTGTCTGAAAACGGTTTACCAGCCTTTTTCTTCAATGATTTGGCGCACGCTTTCTTCGACTTGGCTGCTGAGGCGGCGGCTGAGTAATCTGGAGAAGTTATCGTCTTGCGGAGTGTAATCCACAATTTCGGGGGCTTGGATCACCTCGCGGGCGACGCTGTAGATATTGCCGAAGTCGTCGACCAAGCCGACTTTTTGGGCTTCGAGGCCGGTATAGATACGGCCGCTGAACACGTCGGGATATTGTTTGTCGAGCAATCGGTTGCCGCGGCCGGTTTTCACCGCGCGGATGAATTCGTTGTGGATGTCTTTGAGCATGGCCTGCCACATGGCTTGTTGTTCGGGTGTTTCCGGGCTGAAGGGGTCGCCCATGCCTTTGTTGTCGCCGGCGGTGCGCAGGCGGCGTTTGATGCCGAGTTTGTCCATCAGACCGGTAAAGTCGAAGCCGCCGCCGATGACGCCGATACTGCCGACCAAGCTGGAGGGGTCGGCGTAGATTTTATCGGCGGCCGCAGCGATGTAATAACAGCCGGAGGCGCACATGTCTTCAGTAACGACGTACACCGGTATTTTCGGATGCTGGGCTTTCAGGCGGCGGATTTCGGCAAAGGCGGTGTTGGCAGTTACCGGCGAACCGCCGGGGCTGTTGGCGCGGATGATGATGCCTTTTACTCGTTTGTTGTCGTAAGCATCTTCCATGCCTTTGCGTAACATGGCGACTTGATCTTGGTAGCCGCCGCCGATTTCGCCGTTCAATTCGATCATGGCGGTGTGATCGGCGGATACGGATTTGCCGTCGCTACCGCTGCTGCCGCAACTGCGCAGGCTGACCAATACCGATAACACCATCAACACCGACACGCCGCGCCAAACGTTGCGCCACAAGCGGGCGCGCCGCTGCTCTTGCTGCGAGGCAAACAAAAGCTCGCGCAGGGTTTGGCGCTCCCAGCTGTTTTCCGCAGAGCTTGCGGAAGGGATGTGTTGCGGATCGGAAGGGGCGGAGTCGTTATCGCGGCGGATATGATAATTCATGATGACAAGGCTTTAAGTAAGAATGGCGGTATTGTAGGTGATGGATGCCTGTCTGAAAACCGTTTTGGCTGACGGATTCATGATTATTTGTTTTCAGACAGGCATTGTTCAGACAGGCATTTACACGCGGTCCAGTAATGCGGGCAACTCGGCTAAGGAGCCAAGCAGGGCCAGATGCGGCGAGGCAGCCAGCATGTCGGGGGTGTGCGCACCGGTGGAAACGGCTACCGCGCGGCAGCCTGCATGGGCGGCCATGTCCAAGTCGTAAGTGGTGTCGCCGACCACCAGCGCGTCGGCAGGTGCAACACCCAACTCGTCGCACAGTTCCAGCACCATATCGGGCGCGGGCTTGGGCGGACACTCGCTGGCGCAGCGGGTGGCGAGCCAGTAGCCGGCGGTGCCGGTTTGCGCGATGGCGCCGTCAAGGCCGCTGCGGCCTTTGCCGGTGGCTACGGCCAGCCAATAGCCGCGTTGTTTTAAAGTATCCAAACAGGGAAGTGCCTCGGCGAACAGCATCATGTTTTGATTGTTTGGGTTCAGCGTACTCAAGGCATAGGCTTGTGCCACCGCCGCTTGTTGCGCGGCATCGGCTTGCGGCAGCAGGCGGGCGATAATGCCGGAGAGGCTGTTGCCGATTAAGGGGCGTACCGCTTCATCGGCAGGAGCCGGCCAGCCGCATTCGCGGAACACGGCTTGCATGGTACGGATAATCGGCGCGGTGGTGTCGGCCAGCGTGCCGTCCCAATCGAAAATAATCAGTTTGGGTGACATGGTTTGTTCTTTCGCAAAATCTAGGGTCTGTCGACAATTAACCGGCGAAGCGGTTTTTTGAGGCAAAAACCGCGTATGCAAGGCAAAAAGCACAGCAAGGTTGAACACCTTGCGAGCATTTTTAACGCCGCAGACGGGGATTTTTGACCAAAAACACCGCCGTTGCGTTAATTGTCGACAGACCCTAGGGTCTGTTTTAGGCAAACGGCGGTACCGGCCAGCCGCTGTCGAGCAGCAGCTGGCGGGTTTCGAATACCGGTAAGCCCATCACGCCGGTGAAACTGCCCTGCAGGTGTTCGACAAATATGCCGCCCACCCCTTGAATACCGTAAGCACCGGCTTTGTCGAGCGGTTCGCCGCTGGCAATATAGGCGTCGATTTCGGCATCGCTTAAGGCTTTGAAACGCACGTCGCTGGTTTGTATGAAGCTGTGTGATGCACCGTTGTGGCAAAGGCAGACGGCGGTGAGCACCTGATGGCGGCGGCCGGATAAGGCTTGCAGCATCTGGCGGGCTTCGGCGGTGTTTGCCGGTTTCCCCAGAATATGGTTGTCGAGCGCTACGGTGGTGTCGGCGGTAAGCACCGGAGCATCGGGTGCGGCGTGTTGCCGTTGATGCCACAAAGCCAGTGCGGCGGCGTTTTTTTCGCAGGCCATCCGCAATACATAATCGGTGGCGGCTTCGTTTTCCTGCGGCGTCTCGTCGATATCGGCCGGCAAACGCGCCACGCGGTAGCCTAGACTTTCCAGTATTTCACGGCGGCGCGGGCTGCCGGAAGCCAGATAGAGCAGCGGTTGGTGCATTATTTCCCCTGATCTTCAACCGCTTTGCGCGAGAAATAATCCAGCCCGGCCGTCGGCAACATGCGTTTCAGATACCAGAACAATACGGTGGGGAAAGTTACCCGGTAGCGTGCTTTTGGCCGTTTGGCAGTGAGTGCGCGTATGCAGACTGCCGCGCAGCCTTGCGAGCTTACGGTAAACGGAGCGACCGCGCCGACGGCTTTTAAGCGCTTAAGCTGGCGGCGGTAGGCTTCGGCGTGGAAGCTGCCGTCGATATCGATATGTTCTTCGAATTTTATCAGGGCATTTTCGCGGAAGCGGGTGGCCACCGGGCCGGGTTCGACCAGACTGACGTAAATATTGCTGCCGTGCAGTTCCTGGCGCAAGGTGTCGCACATGCCTTCCAACGCGTATTTTGAGCTGTTGTAGGCACCGCGCCAAGGCATGGCGGCAAAGCCCAAAATACTGCTGTTCACCAGAATGCGGCCGTGGCCTTGGCGGCGGAACACCTTCATCGCCAGCGTGATGCATTGCCAGCCGCCGAAGACGTTGGTTTCAAACTGTTCGCGCAAAGCGGTGCGCGAAATGTCTTCCACCGTGCCGACCTGGCCGTAACCGGCGTTGGAAAACAGCGCATCGAGCGTGCCGCCGGTTGCGGCCAATACGGTTTCAAAAGCGGCGTTGACGCTGTCGCTGTCGGCTACGTTAAGCTCAAGCGCATCGTTCAATCCTTCGGCCTGCAAGCGGGCGACGTCTTCTGCTTTGCGGCAGCCGGCAAACACACGCCAGCCCATTTGGTGGAGAAATTTGGCCGTGTCGTAGCCGATGCCGCTGGAGCAGCCGGTAATCAAAATACTGGGCATAATGCTTTCCTGAATAATGGGTTAATGTTGGGTTAAATGGAATGAGTCGGATGGGTCGGTTTTTTTCAGACAGGCCTGTCTGAAAAAAACGATTTTAAAAAACAAAAGCTTAACTGCCTGTTGGCGTTTCGGATAAACGGGCAAGCAGGTGCTGCAATTCATCCGGTAATTCCGCATGCAGTTTCAGCGGCTCGCCGGTTAGCGGGTGCGCCAGTTGCAACTCGGCGGCATGCAGAAACATCCTTTTTAGCCCCAGTTTCTGCAAGCGTTTGTTGGCCTGATAATCGCCGTAGCGCTCGTCGCCGGCAATCGGGCAGTTTTGCGATTGCAGATGTACACGGATTTGGTGGGTACGGCCGGTTTTTAAAGTAGCTTCGATAAATGTCAGTTCAGACAGGCCTGCACGATGCAATACTTCGTTGTTAAAACGGGAACGTACGCGGAAAATAGTGTGCGCCGACTGGCCTTCTTCGCTCACCCGTACCATCTTCTCGCCTTGGGCACCGGTGTATTTGAATAACGGCAGTTTGACGTGCAGCGTATCCTGCGCCAGCTTGCCGACGCCTAATGCCAGATAGATTTTTTTCGGGTGGTCGTTGCGGATGGCCTCGTGCAGTTTGACCAGCGCGCTGCGTTTTTTGGCAATCATCAGCAGACCGCTGGTGTCTTTGTCGAGACGGTGTACCAGTTCCAGATAACGCGCTTGGGGCCGCGCACGGCGGATTTGCTCGATTACGCCGAAGCTCACGCCGCTGCCGCCGTGTACCGCCACCCCTGCCGGCTTATTGATGACCAGCATTGCGTCGTCTTCATACACCACTTCAAATTCGCGCGCGGGTACCGGCGAAGCGGCAGAAGCCGGCGTTTTTTCAGCGGTGCGCACCGGCGGAATCCGCAACACATCGCCCGCCGCAATGCGGTCGGAAGGTTTGCAGCGCTTTTTGTTCAGCCGCACCTCGCCCGAACGGATAATCCGCAGTACATGGCTTTTGGGCACACCTTTGAGTATTTTGAATAAATAATTATCCAAGCGCTGGCCGCCGTCTTCCTCGCCGACGGCCAAATGATTGACTAAGTCTTTGCTAATTGCCAACATTTTCTCTATAATCCCGTGACCTGTTTCTTTAATATGAACATGATGCGCAAAGGCGCAACAGAAGCAGGCAGGTTGTAAATAGCAGATTTTATAATTAAAAAAGCACGCTACAAAGCAATTTCTTCGGAACACGCGAAAAGCCAGCGTTGCCGGAGCAGTAATTAAGTTTGAACGTATGCCGCCGAGATAGCAGCCCGCCAGCGCAGTAAGACGCTGAATCAAGCGCAGCTCAGGGTGCGATTAGCGCGGCAAACAATGAGAAGATGACGGCTCAGATTCTAAACCTGTTGCCGCTTTTTTGAATGAAAAAGCGCGCAGGTATCGCCGGCGTAAGGCAAGCGGCGAATTGTTCTTTATATTTCCTTCCTCATTATTATCCTCCCGTTTGCCGTTGAGTGATACGGCATTGCCTGTTTTCAGACAGGCATATCTCCAAAAATGGCAGGGAGAGACTTCAAAAACTGATTACGTCGCTGGGTAGAGTGCCTTTTCCGGCTTGGCTGCCGCCGCAACGATTGCGTGCAGGCCGGCGAAGCCCAATTAAGGTGATTTATCATGAAACGTATGTTATTCAATGCTACGCAAGCCGAAGAGCTGCGCGTGGCGATTGTTGATGGCCAAACCCTTTTGGATCTGGACATCGAAACGCTGGGTAAAGAACAGCGTAAAGGCAATATCTATAAGGGTGTGATTACCCGCATCGAACCGTCGTTGGAGGCCTGCTTTGTTGATTACGGCACCGACCGCCACGGCTTTCTTCCGTTCAAAGAAGTTTCCCGTTCCTATTTCCAAGATTACGAAGGCGGCCGCGCGCGCATCCAAGATGTTCTCAAAGAGGGCATGCAGGTTATCGTGCAGGTGGAAAAAGACGAGCGCGGCAATAAAGGCGCGGCGCTGACCACCTTCATCAGCCTGGCCGGTCGTTATTTGGTATTGATGCCCAATAATCCGCGCGGCGGCGGCGTTTCTCGCCGAATCGAAGGCGAAGAGCGCCAAGAACTCAAGGCGGTGATGTCGGAATTGGAAGTACCGCGTGGGATGAGCCTGATTGCCCGTACCGCCGGTATCGGCCGCAGCGTCGAAGAATTGCAGTGGGACTTCGATTATCTGCAACAATTGTGGCAGGCGATTGAAGAGGCGGCGCGTGCGCACAACGAGCCTTATCTTTTGTTTATGGAAAGCTCGCTGATTATCCGCGCCATCCGCGATTATTTCCGCCCCGATATCGGTGAAATCCTGATTGATAACGCTGATGTATACGAGCAGGTTTCGGAGTTCATGAGCTACGTGATGCCGAATAATGTCGGCCGCTTGAAGCTCTACAACGACCACACGCCGCTGTTTTCGCGTTTCCAAATCGAGCACCAGATTGAAAGTGCGTTTTCGCGCAGCGTGAGCCTGCCTTCCGGCGGCGCGATTGTCATCGACCATACCGAGGCCTTGGTGTCGGTGGACGTGAACTCAGCACGTGCCACCCGTGGTGCCGATATTGAAGACACTGCTTTCAAAACCAATTTGGAAGCGGCGGAAGAAGTGGCACGCCAGATGCGTTTGCGTGATTTGGGCGGTTTGGTGGTTATCGATTTCATCGATATGGAAAATAGCAAGCACCAGCGCGATGTCGAAAACACCTTGCGTGATGCGCTGAAAAAAGACCGTGCCCGTGTGCAAATGGGCAAACTCTCGCGTTTCGGTCTGCTGGAGTTGAGCCGTCAGCGCTTGAAGCCGGCGTTAGGCGAAAGCAGCCATGTTGCCTGCCCGCGCTGTGCCGGTACCGGCGTGATCCGCGGCATCGAATCGACCGCCTTGCACGTGTTGCGCATCATTCAGGAAGAGGCGATGAAAGACAACACCGGCGAAGTGCACGCACAGGTGCCGGTGGATGTGGCTACTTTCCTGTTGAATGAAAAGCGCGCCGAATTGTTCGGCATGGAAGAGCGTTTGGACGTGTCGGTGGTGTTGATTCCGAACATCCATCTGGAAAATCCGCATTACGAAATCACCCGCGTGCGTACCGATGATGTGGATGATAACGCCGAGCCGAGCTACAAACAGGTAGCCGAGCCGGAAAAAGAAGACAGTGTGCCGTTTTCCGGTAGCAAAGCCACGAAGGCCGCACGCCAAGAACCTGCGGTCAAAGGTGTGAAACACACCCAGCCGGCGCCGGTGTATGAAGAAGCCAAGCCGGCCGAATTGACTTGGTGGGACAAATTCAAGGCTTGGTTTAAAGGTATTTTTGGTTCTGGCACGCAGCAGGTGGCGGAAACCGAAAAAGAAACCGCACCGAGTAAAAATAAAGCCGGCCATGCCGGCCGCCGCCAGTCGCAAAACCGCCGGTCCGGTAGTCGTCGCAATCCATCCCGTCGCACTAATAACCATAATAATGAAGACAATGTGAACGAAGAGAATGATGCTCCGGTGGTTGAGGAAGCGGTTGAAAACCGGAATAAACGCAATAATGGCCGCCGCCAGAATAATCGTCAGCAGAACCAGCCGGGCAGTGAAGAGCGTCTGGAAGTGCAAAGCAAGCAACAAAACGATGTGCGCGAAGACATGGCGGATCAGCAGCAAGAGAGTGGAAAGCGCCAAAGTAAGCAGCGTCGCCGCCAACAGGAGTCAGATCGCCGTCAGAATATTGCGGTTCAGGCAGACGGTGGTACGGCGGTAAGCGAAGAAGTTGCTTTAGCGGCTGCGGCAATGGCACCAGTGGCTCCCATAGCACTTGAAGGCAGTGATAACGGAAAAAAACAGAAAGCCAAAGTACAGGAGCCGGATGTTCCGGTTGAAGCGGTATCTGCCGATATGCCTGCAGTTGAAGAGGAAGTGTCGGCAGCCGGTGCTGAAGCGCGTGGCCGCCGCAATCAGCGTAATGAAAAAGGCAATCGAAGCCAACGCGACCGCCGTAATAACCGTAATGATAAAAAGCGTAATATCCCATCGGCCGAGAAAATCGAACACTATCTGATGATTGATGAAATCGGTGACCGGGTACGTTTGGCAGTGGCTCATGTGATGGGTGAGGCTTTGCCGGAGCCGGTGGCGGTGCAAATCATCGAGCCGGCGGTACCAGCGGTTGAAGTTCAGAACCAACCGGTGTTGTTTGCGCTGGAAGATGATGAGCGTGAAAATACGGTAGTAGAAGAAACTGCGCCGGATGAGGCTGCACCGGTTGGTGTGGAAACAGCCGATGCTGAGGCTGATGCGGCTCAGGCAGTTGCAGAGAGTGAAGGTTTGCCGGATTTGGGCGGTTTGGTGATGGTGCAAACCAGCCAGAGCGCGTTGCAAGCTGTTATGGCTTACGAACAGCCTGAAATCGCTAAAGGTCCGCGTCGTTCCGATGTGAAAGTGGTTCAAGAAGAGACTTTGCCAACGGGGCCGCTGGAACAGGTGGAAACCAGAAATTTACATGCTAAATAAATAATTATTTGGTGATATGTATGTCATTTGAATGATATGTTGTTTAAAATGCCTGTCTGAAAAGTTTCAGACAGGCATTTTTTCTAACTATGGAAACAATAGGGCAAATATAAAAATTGAATATGAAATATAAATATATTTATAAATATATGTTTTTTAAGTAAAATATAAAAAATATAGAAGATTTTATATGGTTTGTGAAAGATAGCTAAATGCAAGGTGTATCATTTCATGCAACATTTAAATAGGAATAATTGTAAATATGAAACTAAATTCCATTAAATAGGGTCAGACAGAAGTCTGTAAGGCAATAAGACAGGTATAATCCGTTTGTCTGAAATTAAGGCCGATTATCTTAATTTCATAAAAAGGGGAATATCTGGCTTATTGGTTTAGAAGCATCTTGAGATGTCTCTTGTTAGCATGAGTCGATATGAATAATCGATATTTTTTATCGATATTATTATGATGGAAGTAATTACATGAAAACCTTAAAACATAATCAACAAGAACGTCTTACTCAACATAATAAACATAATGATTTATCCGAAGTTGCAGAAAATCTGCCAACAGGATTCTACGAAGAACAGTATATTGCCGATACAGGTCTTGTCGATGACCCATCGGCAGAGCTGTGGATGGCTATTGATGAAGCCCCGCTGGATTTGCTTGGCGGTGAATTTCAAGACCAATTCTTGTCTATGCCTGATAGTGATGTAGTGGAGGGTTATGATCAAGTTAATACCTATGCTTTGAATGCGGATGCAATGCTTGCAACTGATGCTGCAGAACAGGCGCTATTGGCGGACGAGGTTGCGGTTCAGAGCATTGATGCTGCGGATTCGACACCATGGAAAGCCATTGGCGCAGCTTTAGCCGGTACCGGTGTTGTCGGAGCTGCCGCAGCAGGCGGCGGGGGCGGTTCTGATTCGTCTTCGGATGCAATTTCGGAGGCTGCGACAGACGATAGCGCAGCCGCTTCTTTACAAGCGCAAACGGCAACGGAAACCGCCACGACGACTACGGTAGCTGATAACGCCGAACAGCAAACGACAAGCGCCAGTAATACCGACGCTGCAGAAGAGGCTGTGCAAGTTGCAGAGAATGTGCAAAACCTGAAAACGGAAGAAGTTGCTTTGCAGGCGGTAGCAGCCGCAGAGAAGTCTGATCTTGCGGAGGTTGAACCGGTTGAAAAGGTGCACGTAGTTACAGAAGAGGCTCCGAAAACAGTAGAAAACAATGGTACTGAAGCTGCTGCAGTATCTGCTGACGATGCTGTAGAGCAGGCGCAAGCCGCTACGGCTACTCAAAATGAAACCAATACGGCAGGCGCTCTCGCAACGGCAGCGACCAATTCGGATACGGCAACTACTGTAGCGGATAACGATTCTGTTGTCGCTAATGAAGCGGCCGCCGCAACTGAGCAGGCAACTCCTGCAACTGACAGTAGCCTTGACGATGTCAGCACGGATACGGCTTCTGAGCCTGTAACTGCTGCTACGGAAACCGATGATGGAGCCACTGCTGATCAAGCTGCTGCAAGCAGTAGTAATGCTGACGGGCAGACGACAGTAAAGCAAGCCGATAATTTAAATTCATCTGCTACAGATACCGTTGCTGCCGATAATGCAGTTGAAGAATCTGTGTCGGATCCTACGGATACGAGTGCAGCTACAGTTAGCGATACCCCTGCAACCGTTACTGAATCTAACGCGGATGTTTCCGCATTAACCAATACCGGTACCACAACTTCTTTGAATACCCAAGCACAGTTTATTGCCAGCAATATCCCGAGCGGCAGCAGCTATGTTGTGGTTTCTTCTATGACTGAGGCGGCATCCGCAGTTTCATCCAATAGTGCTTTGAAATATGTTGTGATTTCCGACGGCGATCATTTTGCGTTGTTCCAAAAAGGAAACAGCAGTGGCCATGTTACGACAACTTGGGGCGGATCGACTTGGGGTGCCACGTTTAAAGACTATGTACCCTTGTCTGCGTTTATGGGTACTTCAAGCAAAGACATCACCACATCGCTGCAAAAAGCTTTGGACGTAGCTGCTAAGCTCGGATTGGGCGTGGAAATGCCGAATGACGGCCAGTATACTTTGGCCGGCAGTATTAAGATTCACGGAGAAGTACCCTTCCTGCATGGTAACGGCTCGACTGTTTCAGTAAACTCAACCGGTTCATTGCCTTATGCATTCCGTTTGGGTGGTATGGTTGATACTTATAAACTGGAATTCAGCGATTTGAACATCGATATGAATGGTTTGAGCAACAAATTTGCCATTTGGGGCAAAGATGTTTCAGGCGCCAATCTGCATCATCTGAATATTATTGATGCTTCTTATACCGCAATTTCCTTGAAGCCTACCGCAGTAGGATTGAAAAATATTACCATTGCCGACAGTATCATTGATTTGAACTGGAGCTCCACTTCAGGCAGCCATTATTATGGTATCGGGATTACTAATCCCATGGAATCAAGCAGTTATACCGGGCAATATGCATTGTGGCAACAGTATCTGGAAACCGGTACCGTTCCCAAAAGCCTCTATGATATTTCCGGTATTAAAATTAGCGGCAACCAGATTAACGGTGGTTATTACGGCATCTATTTCTCAGGTGTATCCAATAGCGAAATTTCCGATAACCTGTTAACCAATAATGTGCGAAATATCGCTTTGCAAAATAACTCGAACGGCAATACCGTTTCCGGCAATTATCTGACTGATCAGACCTCATCAGCAGTGCATATTGCATATAATTCAAATAGTAATACCATTAAGAATAATACGGTTGCGACGTATACCTCGAATATGCAGGCTTTGATTCAGGCTTATCAGGACAGTGATAACAACGCATTTATCGGCAACAATTTGGAGGTGTTAGGCTCAGTGAAGCCCGGTTGGGCGCTTTATTCGGGTACGGATTCCAGCGGTACCAAAATTGCCAATAACATCGCCAGTGGTACTTACCGTAAAACGGTTATCGGTGCGGAAGCCATTTGGGACAATACTTCTGTAAACGCGAATGGTTTGCAGGAGGCTGCCCTGATGAGTACGGCTGTTCCGGGCAGCTCGGCCGGCAAAAGCGGCGTGATTACCTACAATGGCGGTATGGGCAGTATCGATAATATCTCCGTTACCGGTAATATTGTTGATCCCAACTTTAAATTGGCGTCCGTCATCTATGCCGGTGCTGATGTATCGACCGGCTATGACGGTAATCAGAAAATCGTCGGTAACGTGAATGGTTTGAATGTGGCCAATAACGTGGTGTTCGGTACCAATGGCAGCGACTTCAAAGACGTACTGCGGCTACATGAAAACGGTGCCAACATTACCGGTGTCACCAATAAAAACAACAGTGTGTTAAACGGATCGAATGCCGATAATTTCTCAGGCACGGCAGCTAAAACAACGTTCTATGTCGATTCGGTAAATGATAAGTTGACTGACGCTTCAAGCACAGATAACGATATGGTTTACAGCTCTGTTTCTTATACGTTGCCCGAACGTGTTGAAAACCTGACGTTGATTGGCCCGAATGCGCTTAATGGTACCGGTAATAGCGGCAACAACGTGATAACCGGCAATGGGTATGCTAATGTGCTAAAAGGTGGTGCTGGAGACGATACTTTGATTGGTGCATTGGGGCATGACACGCTGACAGGCGGTGCCGGTAAAGATGTTTTCCTGTTCAATAGCGTATTGCGCAGCGACAGCGTCGACACCATTACAGACTTTAGCATCGGTACAGACAAAATTGGCTTATCATCCGTAATTTTCGGTGATTTGGAAGGTAATAACTGGTTTGCTTCGTCTTCTACGACTGTTAATAAAGACACCAAGGTATACCAAAGCGGTGCCAGTCTGTATTACGATGCCGACGGTTCGGGCGCTTACTTCAGCGCGGTAGAATTTGCCAAACTGAACACTTCCGATAAGCTGTCGATCACGTCATTCGAAATTTTGTAATCAGCAGATGATTTTGAAATTAAACGGCCGGAGCAGAAATGTTCCGGCCGTTTTGTATGGCGGATTCAATTAACTCGATACAAGGCAGCAAGCCGCAGACAGTACACGCGTGCGGAACGGATTCTGTTGCCGCTTTAGCGTCTTACAAAATCGTTCTCTTTGAGCTAAGGTGCAGTAACGCTTTTTGACTACAGACCTTTGGGGAGTTTAAGGGATGGTACGGATTTTTGAGCATTAACGGTGTACTTTATCATAAGTGCCTGTCTGAAAAGGTTTCAGACAGGCACTGTTTTTAGTTAAGGTAAAATATAGTGAATTAAATTACTTCGATACAAGGCAGCAAGCCGCAGACAGTACACGCGTACGGAACGGATTCTGTTGCCGCTTTAGCAGCTTGCAAAATCGTTCTCTTTGAGCTAAGACGCGGCAACGCCGTAGCGAAAGTTAAGTTAATCCGTTATAGCCCCGTCAGCTGTAAATCTTCGCGCCCTGCTGCAAGAATTCCACTGCCTTTTCCTGCATACCCTGTTGCGCGGCGGCATAGTCGCGCACTTCTTGGGTGATTTTCATCGAACAGAATTTGGGTCCGCACATCGAGCAGAAATGCGCGGTTTTGGCGCCTTCGGCTGGCAGGGTGGCATCGTGGAAACTTTCGGCGCGTTCGGGATCGAGGCTTAGGCGGAATTGGTCGCGCCAGCGGAATTCGAAGCGCGCCTTCGATAAGGCGTTGTCCCTCAGTTGTGCCCCCGGCCAGCCTTTGGCCAAGTCGGCGGCATGGGCGGCGAGTTTGTAGGTGATGATGCCGGTGCGCACGTCTTCCTTATCGGGCAGGCCCAAATGTTCTTTGGGGGTAACGTAGCAGAGCATGGCGGTGCCGTACCAGCCGATGTTGGCCGCACCGATGCCGGACGTAATGTGGTCATAGCCCGGTGCGATGTCGGTAACCAAAGGGCCGAGCGTGTAGAACGGCGCTTCGAAACAGTGTTTCAGCTCCTCTTCCATATTGGCGCGCACGCGTTGCAGCGGCACATGACCGGGGCCTTCGATCATCACCTGCACGTCGTGTTGCCAGGCTTTGGCGGTGAGTTCGCCCAAGGTGTGCAATTCGCTAAACTGCGCCGCATCGTTGGCATCGGCCACGCAGCCGGGGCGCAAGCCGTCGCCCAAGCTGAACGACACATCATAAGCCTTCATGATTTCGCAGATTTCGTCGAAATGGGTGTAGAGGAAGTTTTCCCGATGGTGCGCCAAACACCATTTGGCCATAATTGAGCCGCCGCGCGAGACGATGCCGGTGATCCTCTCGGCGGTGAGCGGTACATAACGCAGCAGCACGCCAGCATGGATGGTGAAATAATCCACACCCTGTTCGGCCTGTTCGATCAAGGTGTCGCGGAACAAATCCCAAGTCAAATCTTCGGCAATGCCGCCGGTTTTTTCCAAGGCCTGATAAATCGGCACGGTGCCGATGGGCACGGGCGCGTTGCGGATAATCCATTCGCGCGTTTCGTGAATGTGCGCGCCGGTGGACAAATCCATAATGGTGTCGGCGCCCCAACGCAGCGTCCACACCATTTTTTCCACCTCTTCGGTGAGGCTGGAAGTCACCGCCGAATTGCCCAGATTGCCGTTGATTTTCACGCGGAAATTGCGGCCGATAATCATCGGTTCCAGCTCGGGGTGGTTGATGTTGGCGGGTATAATGGCACGGCCGGCGGCCACTTCGCGGCGCACGAATTCGGGGGTGATTTGGTCGGGATGGGTGGGGATATTGGCACCGAACGCTTCGCCGGCGTGTTGTTTGAGCAATTTTTCGTAACGCTCGTCGCGGCAGAGTTCGTCTAGTTTCAGGCGTTCGCGTATCGCTACAAACTCCATTTCCGGCGTGATGATGCCTTGACGGGCATAGTGCATCTGGGTCACGTTGCGGCCGGCTTTGGCGCGGCGCGGACGGGTGATTTGGTTGAAACGCAAATGGGCGGTTTTCGGATCGTGCGCACGCTCCTTGCCGTATTCGCTGGATAAGCCGCTTAACATTTCGCTGTCGCCGCGTTCGTCTATCCATGTGCTGCGGATATGCGGCAGGCCTTGCTTCAAATCGATTTCGGCATTCAGATCGCCGTAGGCACCGCTGGTGTCATAAACGGGAATCGGCGGGTTGGCCTCGCGGCCGTGTTCGGTAAGGGTGTCATCCTGAGCAATTTCGCGCAGAGGGATGCGCATATCGGCTCTGCTGCCTTGCAGATAAATTCTTTGTGAATTGGGATAGGCAAAGCGGATGCCCAGATCTTGTGAAAGTTGCGCTAATTGCGCGGCTTCGCGACCGGTGGTTTTGACAGACATAAAAATGCTCCTGTTTCTCGTTTGTTATGGATGGAAACAGGAGTCATTGGCAGATTTGTGTGTAGGCTCAATAAAGGGAAAACCTGCCGGTTCTCGAAACTTCCCACGGCGGTGCTAACCGCATCGGGTGCAAAGGGACTCTCTCAGCTGCCTTTTGAGTGGGCAGCACCCCTGTTTCTCTGATGGTATTAGAACATAATTAAAAGTGTGTGGGCAATTTTTATAGTGAATTAAAATAAGAATTCCAAACTTTACTCCCCCCTTACCAGCAG
>NZ_JAUNHL010000050.1 GCF_030523955.1 Neisseria sp. | reverse complement strand
CGTCATGCTCGGGCTTGATCCGAGCATCTTTTTGTTTTGAAAGAAAAAGCAGATATTCGGGTCGAGCCCGAATATGACGAATTGAAAATGCCTGTCTGAAAAACTTTTTCAGACAGGCATTTTCAAAACAGATTAACTTAGAAATGCTGTTTTTCCATATTTACAGTTACAAAAAACACCCCGCCATGGCGGGGTATTTTCATCAACGCATCAATCTTGTTTAAGCTTCCGCTTCGTCTGCACGATAACCTTTTACGGCAAAGAATACAATGTAAAGGTAGCACACGGCAGATACCAGATAGGAGATCAAGAGACCGATGGTATCGGCAACGAAACCTTGTACCACCGGTACCAGCGCACCGCCGACAATAGCGGTACAGATGATGCCTGAAGCAGCGCCGGTGTATTTGCCCAAACCTTTGGTACCCAGCGAGAAGATGGTGGGGAACATAATGGAGTTGAAGAAACCGATCAGCAACAAAGCCCACATGGTTACTGCACCGCCACCGGCCAGAATCGCAACGGCAATCAAAACGATGGCTGCAATCGCGTTAAAGGCCAAATATTTGTTCGGTGCGATTTTGTTCATCATGGCCGAGCCGACGAAACGTCCGACCATTGCACCGCCCCAATAAATAGCGAGGTAGTTGGCACCGGTTTTATGGTCGAGACCTGCGGTTTCTTCCAGTACGTTAATCATCATGGAGCCGATGGCCACTTCCGCGCCTACATAACAGAAAATACCGATGGCGCCGAGTATCATGTGTTTATACTGCCACACACTGGTTTTGCCGTCGTGGTTATGCTCTGTTTCGGCTTGTGCGATTTGGCGGGCATCCGGCAGATGAATCAATTTTACGACGACAGCCAGCAAAATCAGGAAACCGGCCAATCCCAAATAAGGAATTTGCACCGAAGAGATTTTTTCGCTGGCGCTAGCAGTCGCGTCTACGAAAATCAGCATCGCGCCCAAGGGCGGCGCAATCATGGTTGCCAACGAGTTAAACGCTTGAATCAGGGTTAAGGTAGCAGATTCTTTGCCGGGCTTGGCCAACAGGGTTACATAGGGGTTACCCGCCACCTGGAGCAACACGATACCGGATGCCAGAATAAACAGAGCGCCCAAGAAAATCGGATAAGAGTGGCTGCCGGCTGCCGGGTAAAACAGCAAACAACCGACTGCGGCAATCAAAAAGCCGCCCATTACGCCGTTTTTATAACCGATTTTTTCCACCAGCTTACCCATCGGAATCGACATCACTGCATAGGCGGTAAAGAAGCAAAACTGAATCAGCATCGCCTGAGTATATGAAAGCTGGAAGATGTCTTTCAGGTGGGGAATCAGAATGTCGTTCATACAGGTGATGAAACCCATCATGAAGAACAAAGTGGTCAGCACCGTTAACGCAAAGTTATTGTTGCCTTTTCCGGCTGCTGCTCCGCCGGGGGGTTGTGAAGAGATTGCCATAATTACTCCTGATTAAAGTTGCCGCATGATTTATGCAGACCAACCGGCTAGTGAAAATGCCTATAACCGCCGGATGTTGTTTTCATTGTTACAAATAACGGGATTCCCGTTACTTACTTTTTGCAACAGCCAAATCCTTTGCTTTGATAAGTACTACCGCTCCATGCCTGTCTGAAAAACTGTTGAACGGATGGAAACGGTATACGGGCTGAATATCGGATTTACCTGCTGTGAAACCGGATTGGTTGGTTCCGTTCCGGCTTCATTTCTCTCTATTGCTTACTCAAACCTTCTTCTTATCCTCCTCCAGAAAAATATCGCAAGTACCGTCCACTTCGCAATTGGCACGCCGGTACAGCTTCACCAAATGCTCTGTGGAACTGTCATGTTTTTGCGGTGCGACCGTACCGTTTAATTCGGCCAGGATGGTTTTGGCCAATTGTTTACCCAATTCCACACCCCATTGGTCGAAGCTGTTGATGCCCCAGATGATGCCTTGTACGAATACCTTGTGCTCGTACAGCGCAATCAGGCTGCCCATATTGCGCGGATTCACTTTATTGAGCAAAATCAGATTGCTCGGCCGGTTGCCTGAAAAGGTTTTATGCGGTACCAGCGCTTCAATACGCGCTTCGTCCATACCTTGCGCACGCAACTTTTCGCGCACTTCATCAGGCGTTTTACCGCGCATAAAGGCTTCGGCTTGGGCAAAAACATTACTCAGCAGGATTTCATGATGGCCGGGCAGGTTGCTGCGTTTTTCCAACGAAGCAATCAGATCAATAGGGGTAACGTGGGTACCCTGATGCAGCAACTGGAAGAAAGCGTGTTGGCCGTTGATACCGGTTTCACCCCAAATAATCGGACCGGTTTCGTGCTCTACCGGAGAACCGTCCATGGTAACTTGTTTACCGTTGGATTCCATATCCAGTTGTTGGATGAATTTTGGCAAACGGTGCAAATGTTGGTCGTACGGCGCGATGATGTGGCTGCCGCCGCCGAAATAATTGATGTACCAAATGCCGATCATAGCCAGCAATACCGGCATGTTCTGCTCTAAAGGCGCATTGTAGAAGTGCTGATCCATCAGGTGTGCACCGTTGAGCATTTCGATGAAGTTTTCCTCACCCAAATACAACATAATCGGCAGGCCGATGGCCGACCACAAGCTGTAACGGCCGCCTACCCAATCCCAAAATTCAAACATGTGGTTGGTATCGATACCGAATTCCGCCACCGCTTTTTTGTTGGTAGAAACGGCAACAAAATGTTTGGCAATGTCTTCCTCGCTGCCTTCGCGCAAGAACCATTGGCGTGCGGTATTGGCGTTGGTGAGGGTTTCTTGGGTAGTAAAGGTTTTGGAGGCAATGATAAACAGCGTGGTTTCGGGATGGACTTTTTCCAGCGTATCGCGCAGTTGCGCGCCGTCTACGTTGGAAACGAAGTGCATGCGCATACGGGGATGGCCGAAGGTTTTCAGGGCGGAGCACATCATCAGAGGTCCCAGATCGGAACCGCCGATACCGATATTCACCACATCGGTAATCACTTGGTTGGTATAACCCAGCCAATCGCCGTTGCGCACGGCATGGGCGAATTTGCCCATCCGTTCAAGCACATTATTCACTTTGGGCATTACATCTTCGCCGTCGACCTCAATGGGCGAATTGGTGCGGTTGCGCAACGCAACATGCAACACCGCACGGTTTTCCGTTTCGTTGATTTTCTTGCCGGCAAACATTGCTTTTTTGCGCTCTTGCACACCGGCTTCCTTGGCCAGCTCAATCAGACCTTTTAGGGTTTCATCGGTAATGCGGTTTTTGGAATAATCCAGTTTCAAGCCGCCTACTTCCAGCCAATAACGCTCCGCACGCTGCGGATCCTGCTCGAACAATTCGCGCATATGAACGTCTTTAGCAGTCGCAAAATGATCCCATAACGATTGCCAAGCCGGTAGTTCTTGCAGTTTTTTCATCATATTATCCTTTTTTAGTTTGTGAGGTTGTGAAGCTTATTCGGATAGAAAACCGGTACGCCGGACCACTATATCCGGCGGCTTGCATTTGTCCGGCGCTTAATTGCCGGGAAACTCGTCGTCGTGTTCGATGCGCTTGCCGTAAATGCTGCGCTTGCCTTTTTGCAGGTTAAGGCTGGCGGTTTCGCCCAAACGCAAAGCCAAGCCAATGGCCAGAATATCGATTACCACCAGTTGCAGCAAACGGGAAACCATCGGGCTGTAACGCTCGCTGTTTTCCTGCGAGGCCACGTTGAGTACGCAATCTGCCAGATGCGCCAATGCCGAATCGGCACGGGTAACCGCGATAATCGCCGCGCCGTTTTCTTTGGCAATACTCACGGCATCCAATACTTCGATAGAAGAACCTGAATTAGATACCACCACCAAAACATCTTGTTCGGTTAACACCGAAGCGGCCATCAACTGAATATGAGGGTCTGCATAAGCAACAGTGGAAATGCCGAAACGGAAAAATTTATGCTGGGCGTCCTGCGCCACAATACCCGAATTGCCGACGCCGTAAAACTCGATGCGGCGTGCATGGGCAAGCATGGCAATGGCGTTTTCAAAATCGGTTTGATTCAGAAAACGGCGCGCACCAAGTATCGCCGCAGCGGTATTGCCCAATACTTTCTCCGTTACATCACCCATATCGTCATCGCTGTTAAGCTCCTCGTGTACAAAAGGCATGCCCTCCTGGCCGATATTGGCCGAAAGCGCCAGCTTGAATTCCGGCAAACCTTTGTAGCCGAGGCTGCGGCAAAAACGGATAACCGTCGGCTGGCTGACTGCCGCTTTCTCGGCAATCTCCGCCACCGCCGCATGCACGAACCATTTGGGTTCTGCCAACGCGCATTCGGCTACTTTGCGCTCTGCACCGGACAAACTGGTCAGCGATTCACTGATCTTGCTTAACATTTGTTATTTTCCCTCATTTCAGATTCACCTTTAATTACGGGCTTTTCTACCCTTGATGTGTGATTTGGCGTTTAACACCGCCAAACCGCAGGATGCCTGTCTGAAAAACTGAACAATTTTCTTTTTTCAGACAGGCCCCTTTATACAGCATTTGCTTCTACGGTATTTGATTTAACTGATTTTATTTTTTATCAATCAGTGCATTATCCAATGCCACGGCCGCCCCGGAAATACCCGGGTGTTCGGCCAATACGATATACACCGGAATTGCCGCCAGATAAGCATCAAACCTGCCTTTGTTTTCAAAGCGGTTGCGAAACGGCGAATGGCGGAAATAATCGATAAACCGCGGAATGATACCACCACACAGATACACACCGCCACGTGCACCCAAAGTCAGTGCCAGATTGGAAGAAATGGTACCCAGCATCGCACAGAAAATATCCAAAGTGAGACGACACAACGGGGAAGAGCCGCTCAAAGCACGTTCGCTGATTTCCGCCGGCGTAAGTTTTTGCGGTTTAACGCCTTCTTTGGTCGCCAGCGCTTCGTAAATCAGGGTCAGACCTGCACCGCTAAGGAAACGTTCGGCGGAAACGTGGCCGTATTTTTTCTTGGCGTATTGCCAGATCATCACTTCGGCATCATCAAAAGGCGGAAAGCTGACATGACCGCCTTCGCCGGCCAGCGCGGTATAAGTGCCGTTATCATTCGGAATCAGGCCGCTCACCCCCAAGCCGGTACCCGGGCCGAGTACGGCTTTCGGCGTATTCTCCACCGGCTGCATGCCGCCGATTTGGACTAAATCCTTAGGATCCATTTTGGTAATCGCCAAGGCCTGCGCGGTAAAATCGTTGAGCAAAATCAGCTTTTCCAAACCCAACGACTGGCGGGTGGTTTCGATGGAAAACGCCCAATGGTGATTGGTCATCTGCACCCAGTCGCCAACAATGGGATTGGCAATCGCAATCGCCGCATAACTGATTTTCGGATTGCCTACACGGTTCAAGTATTCTTTAATGGCATCAACGATGGTGTCGTAATCGTTGCCGGGCAGCACATCCACATGTTCGATTTTCTGCGGCGCGGTCTCCAGCGCGAAACGGGCATTGGTACCGCCGATATCGGCGACCAAGCGCGGCCAGGCAACAATCTCTTTTTTCTGTGTTTCTTGATTTTTAGCGGGTGTAGTGGACATGACAAGCTACCTTTTCTGAGTTGAGAACAAAACTGACCGGGAATTTTTTGTCGACTGTCGCAGCCGCCTGATCAAACACTTCTTTTTTATCGGCTCCTGCAATCGCCAGCAATACGGTCGGCGTTTTTTCGATTGCCGCCAGCGTCATGCTGATGCGCTCGTGCGGAGCGGTAACCGGCGTCGTATGTAAGAGCGGCACCTCGTTAGAAAGATCCAAGCCTTTGTCCAGCTGCGGTGCCTGCGGAAACAACGAAGCGGTATGGCCGTCGCCGCCCATGCCCAAGACCAGCACATCGGGTTGCTGATAATGTTGCAGCGCAAATGCTACCGCCTGCTCGCTGTCGGCCAATGCAGCTTCATCGGCATCTTCGGCAATAACCGGAATCCAACCGGCAGCGGCCGCTTTGTTTTTCAGCAGATATTGGTGAACCAAGCCGGTATTGCTGTCGGCATGGTTAACCGGCACGATACGCTCGTCTACCAAGGTGATGCCGACATTTTTCCAATCCAGATCGAATTGCGACAGCGCTTCAAAAAAAGCAATCGGAGATTTGCCGCCGGATACCGCCAATACCGCGCGGCCTTTTTCCGCCAACGCCTGCTTGAGCGCCGATGCCACTGCTTCGGCTTGCGCCTGTGCGGCTACGGCCGCATCTGAGTGTTCGTGCAGTTGGTAAGTCATGATGTATTCTCTCTCAAATTAAAACCATTGTTGTGCTTTCAGACAGGCATTTGTATTGGCTATGCCTGTCTGAAAAAGTTTACTGCTGATCTTCCAACCAAGCGTTGCCGTCTTTGGCCAGCAGCTCGCGGGCAGCTTCCGGCCCCCAGCTGGAAGCGGCGTAACCGTGCGGCGGCGTGCTGCTTTGTGCCCAGTTTTCCATAATCGGCATCACCCATTCCCACGCGGCTTCCAATTCGTCGCGGCGGTTAAACAGATTCACACGACCGTCGATTACCTCGCGCAGCAGCAATTCATAAGCCTCGGCGCGGCGGCCTTCGATTGCTTTGGCCAAATCGATGCTCATCTCGGTAGCCACCACGTTCATACCGTTGCCCGGCTCTTTCATAAATACGCGCGCGCTAACAGTTTCGTTCGGTTGCAGGCTGATAACCAAACGGTTTGGGGTATTCGGGAACAAGCCTTGCGGATTCTCACGGAAATTCAATACGATTTCAGCGGTTTTGCCGGCCATGCGTTTGCCGGTGCGCAGGTAGAAAGGCACACCCGCCCAGCGCTCGTTGTCGATTTCCGCCTTGATGGCGACATAAGTTTCGGTACGGCTGTCGGCCGGCACGTTATGCTCTTGCAAATAACCGGCTTGGCTGTCGCTGGCAGTGTATTGCGCACGGATAACATTGGCATCCACATCTGCCGAGGTCAGCGGTTTCAAGGCCTTGAGCACTTTCATTTTTTCATCGCGCACATCGTCGCCCGCCAGTGATTGCGGACGCTCCATCGCGGTAAAGCACAACATCTGGATAATGTGGTTCTGCACCATATCGCGCAAGGCACCGGTAGCATCGTAAAACTCGCCGCGCTCTTCCACGCCCAGCTGCTCGGCAATGGTAATCTGCACGCTTTTGACGAATTGTCTGTTCCACACCGGCTCGAAGAAAACATTGCCGAAACGCAACGGAATCAGGTTCTGCAGGCTTTCTTTGCCTAAATAATGATCGATGCGGTAAACCTGCGATTCTTTGAAATATTGGGCGACATCAGTGTTGATTTCTTGGGAGGATTTCAAATCGGTACCCAGCGGCTTCTCCAACACGATGCGCACGTTGTCGCCGTTTAAACCGACATCAGCGAGGTTTTCGCAGGCCTGCGCGAAGAAAGTCGGCGCAGTAGAAAGATAGATAATCACGTTTTCGGTGTTTTGGCGTGCTTTAACACGTTCCGCCAGCCTGTCGAAATCGGATTTGTCGGTAACATCTACTTTAAGGTATTGGATACGTTTAACGAAAGAATCCCACAATGCTTCGCTGAAATTCTGTTTGACATGGATTTTAGAATCACTCTCCACTTTTTTCAGAAAGCCTTCCGTATCCAGATTGCTGCGGCTGACTCCCAAAATCCGGCCTTCCGCATTCAACAGCCCGGCAGCATGTGCCTGATAAAGACAAGGCAAGAGCTTTCTCATTGCCAAATCGCCTGTTGCACCGAAAATCACCATGTCGAAATTGGTTAGCTTTTGTGACATTTTTTTCGTTCCTTATCCGTTACTTATTGCTAAGCAGAATCAAATTGTAAAAGTGGGCTCAAGGTATCCGGTACCACAAAGATGATTTGCCGGATTGGATTATAGCGGGATTGGTCAACATCGTCTGCCGTACTATTTATTAAAGAAAACTAAAGCCTTTATAGATGCAGACAAACATCAATAAGCAGCCGGAAAAAACGATAGGTAGAAAAACAGCGATAACAATAAATTTCAGATTTAAAATAATACATTATCATGCATAGCCGTACGTTTTTTCTTCTTTTGCTACATTTACCTCTGACAAAGCCCTCGTAACTTTTCTAAATCCCATAAAGTTAGTAGCAATCCTACACGGCGTTACAGCTTTTGTCCATGCTTTGATATGCGTAAAAATTTGATTTAAGTAAATACTTTCTCAGATTAAAATGGTATCATGTTAGAAAACTACAATCCACCTGCCGCGTGTACCGCCACACTAATCTGTAACTAAGCTACACCACCAAACGGATGTCGTACCGCTCCAGGGCAAACCTTACTATCGAAAGGTAACCCATGACCACTTTACACCCTACTCTAAAAGCGATTACAGAACGCATTATCGAGCGTAGCCGCCCGACCCGCGAAGCTTATCTTGCCCGTATCCGTGCGCTCGAAAACCACGGCCGCGTCGAACGCGACCAATTGGGCTGCTCCAATCTGGCACACGGTTATGCCGCCATGCCCAATGCCATTAAAATAGAAATGCTCAAGCCCACCGTACCGAATCTGGGCATGATTACCGCATACAACGACATGGTTTCGGCGCACCAACCGTTTGCCGAATTTCCGGCTTGGGTAAAAGACGAAGCGCAAAAACACGGTGCCACCGCACAAGTGGCCGGCGGTACTCCCGCCATGTGCGACGGCATTACCCAAGGTTACGAAGGCATGGAACTCTCTCTGTTTTCGCGCGACGTGATTGCCATGAGCACCGCGGTCGGCCTGTCGCACCAAATGTTCGACGGCGCACTTTACTTCGGCGTGTGCGACAAAATCGTACCCGGTTTGGTCATCGGCGCACTCAGCTGCGGCCACTTGCCCGGCATTTTCGCTCCCGGCGGCCCGATGGCCAGCGGTATCGGCAATAAAGAAAAAGCGCGTACCCGCCAACTGTTTGCCGAAGGCAAAGTCGGCCGTGACGCACTGCTCAAAAGCGAAATGGGTTCCTACCACAGCCCCGGCACCTGCACCTTTTACGGCACCGCCAACTCCAACCAAATGATGATGGAAATGATGGGCTTGCACCTGCCCGCTGCCGCCTTCTTCAACCCCTACACCCCGATGCGCGAAGCACTCACCCGCTATGCAGCCGCCCATCTGGCCGAAGGTGTGAAAAACCAAACCATCAAGCCCATCGGCGAAATGCTGAATGAAAAATCGTTTATCAACGCGGTTATCGGCCTGATGGCCACCGGCGGCTCCACCAACCACACCATGCATCTCGTTGCGATGGCACGCGCCGCCGGCGTGATTCTGACTTGGGACGACTTCGACGAAATCTCCTCGATCGTGCCGCTGCTGATCCGCGTTTACCCCAACGGCCAAGCCGACGTTAACCACTTCGCCGCAACCGGCGGCCTGCCGTTCGTGATCCGCGAACTACGCAACAACGGCCTCTTGCACGACGATGTAGAAACCGTGATGGGCCACGGCATGGAAGCTTACACCAAAGAGCCGTTCCTGATCGACGGCAAACTCGAATGGCGCGATGCCGTGGCCGAAAGCCGCGATGAAGACATTCTGCGCCCGTTCTCTCGCCCGTTCTCACCCGACGGCGGCCTGCGCCTGATGAAAGGCAACATCGGCCGCGGCGTGATTAAAGTATCCGCCGTGAAAGACAGCCAGCGCATTATCGAAGCGCCCGCCATCGTGTTTAACGACCAAAAAGAAGTGCTGGCCGCATTCGAGCGCGGCGAGCTGGAGCGAGACTTCGTGTGCGTGGTACGCTTCCAAGGCCCGCGCGCCAACGGTATGCCCGAACTGCACAAACTCACGCCGCCCTTGGCGATTCTGCTCGACCGCGGCTTTAAAGTGGCGCTGGTTACCGACGGCCGTATGTCGGGCGCATCCGGCAAAGTGCCGGCTTCCATCCACATGAGCCCCGAAGCCCTGCTTGGCGGCGGCATCGGCAAAATCCGCACCGGCGATTTGATCCGCTTCGACTCCGTTACCGGCGAATTAACCGCCTTGGTTGACGAAAAAGAATGGGCGGCACGTGAAATCCCCGAACCGGATTTGAGCAAAAACACCCACGGCATCGGCCGCGAACTGTTTGCCGGCTTCCGCAGCATCACCAGCAGCGCCGAAACCGGTGCCATGAGCTTTGGCGGCGATTTTTCCTAAACTTCCCTTATCTTTCAGACAGGCATCAAGGTTGATGCCTGTCTGAAAAAACAATTCTTTCAAATCGGAGAAAATACATGAATCCACGCGACATTCTTTCCGCAGGCGCCGTTGTTCCCGTGATGGCGATCGAAGACATTAACACTGCCGTTGACTTGGCACATGCACTGGTTGAAGGCGGCATCCCCACCCTCGAAATCACCCTGCGCACCGAGCACGGCATCAAAGCCATCGAACTGATTAAAAAAGAAGTGAAAGGCGCGATTGTGGGTGCCGGCACCGTTACCAATCCCGACCAGCTCAAAGCGGTTGAAGACGCGGGCGCCGTGTTTGCCATCAGCCCCGGCCTGCACGAATCACTAGCCAAAGCCAGCCATAACAGCGGCATCCCGCTGATTCCCGGCGTAGCCACCCCCGGCGAAGTGCAACTGGCGCTCGAGCACGGCATCGACACTTTAAAACTATTCCCCGCCGAAGTGGTGGGCGGCAAAGCCATGCTCAAAGCCCTCTACGGCCCCTATGCCCACGTGCGTTTCTGCCCAACCGGTGGCATTACCCTCGAAAGCGCCCCCGAATACTTGAAACTGCCCAACGTATTATGCGTTGGCGGCACATGGCTCACTCCTAAAGAAGCCGTGCAAAACAAAGATTGGGCAACCATTACCCGTTTGGCCAAAGAAGCCTCCGCCCTGCGCAAGTAAACTTAGCGTTACGCTTCCAAATCATAAAAATGCCTGTCTGAAAAATATTTTCAGACAGGCATTTTTGCTTTCCAATCACTATTCTTCAATAACATAACCGTCCGCATCCCAGTGGGTACGTCCAACCAGTTCATCATCCTCATAAACTGATTCCGATTTTTTCGAACCGTCGGGATACCACTCCAACACCACCCCGCTGCGTTTGCCGTCTTTAATGTTCAATTCCAAAGTCAGCCGGCCACTCTCCTCCCAGCCGAGCATCTGCACCACTTTGTCATTTCGAATTAAGTTTTCGCTTTTCGGACGGCCACTCGGATACCATTGTTTATGTAAACCGTCGGCCTTGTCATTATGAAACTGAATTTCGCTCTCCTTATTACCATTGCGGTAATAACGCGAGCCGGTACCCTCGGTTTTTCCGTTTATGTAAGGCATTTGCGCGGAAATGCCTCCTTCGGGATACCAATTGATCCACACACCGTGCGGCAATCCGTTGCGGTAACCCGCTACCATTTTCTTATTTCCATTGTAATGCCAAAGCGTCAGCGTGCCGTTGGGCAGCCTGGGTACAAAAGCCTTCACATCCGCCAGCATCACTTCATACGGGTCGGAATATTTCTTTTTCGACGGATAATAAAAATCCCGCACCTTGGCCCGATCGCCCACCACATCGTAATTGCGCTCGTAAGCCGCCGTGTTGCTATTGGGCAGCAACTGGCCGCGCGCATTGAAATAAAGCTTTTCCGCCGCCCAAGCCGACAAAGGAAACGCAAGCAATAGCAGGGCGGCGATTTTGAAATAATTCATGTTATTTCTGCCAATAAGATTTTACATTAACGAATTCGTACAAACCGAATTCCGATAGCTCCCTTCCATAACCGGAAGCCTTCACCCCGCCGAAAGGCAAGCGCAGATCGCTACTGGTATGGCGGTTGATAAATACCGCACCGGTTTGCAATTTCTCCGCATAACGCCAACCGGCCTGCTCGTTTGCGGTATATATGGCGGCGCCTAGGCCAAACGGATTATCATTGGCCAAAGCCACCGCAGCTTCCGCGTCCGCCGCCCGCATCAATACCGCCACCGGACCGAACACTTCTTCATGATACACACGGCAGGCAGGGTTCACATCCGCCAACACGGTAGCCGGATAAAACCAACCCGGCCCTTCGGGTATCTTGCCGCCGCATAAAGCACGCGCACCGTTTGCCAGCGCATCGACAACCTGCGCATGCACCTTGTCGCGCAAATCTTCGCGGTGCAGCGGAGCCAAGGTGGTTTCCGGCCGCATCGGATCGCCGGTTTGCAAACGCCCGCATTCTGCTAGAAACAATTCGCTAAAACGGTCGGCCACCGCCTCTTCCACAATAACCCGCTTGGCCGCATTGCACGACTGCCCGGCATCGCGGAAACGCGAATAACACGCATCTTTGGCCGCCTGCGCCAAATCGGCATCGGCCAACACGATAAACGGATTGCTGCCGCCCAATTCCAACACCGATTTTTTCAAACTCCTCCCCGCATGCCCCGCCAGCAAACGCCCCGTTTCGGTAGAGCCGGTAAACGCCAGCGCATCGCACTCTTCAATCGCATGCTGCACATCGTCTGCCGCCAGCCAAGCCGCCATCATCGGCAAATCTTCGTGCACCAAATCGAACAAAGCCTCAGTAACCCGCGCCACACTCGGCGCCGGCTTCACCACACAGGCATTGCCCGCGCACAAAGCCGGTACGGCGAAACGCAATACCTGCCACACCGGATAATTCCACGGCATCACCGCCAATACCACACCCAAAGGCTCGAAGCGTACTTGGCTTAAGCTCGCTTGCGTCGCAATTGTTTTATGCGCCAATAATTCAGGCGAAAGATGGGAGTAATAACGGATCAATTCCACCGACTTATCCAATTCCGCTTCACATTCGCGCAAACAACGACCGACCTCCTCACACACCATCTTCGCCAATACATCGCGCTTTTGCGCAAGCTTATCGGCCAGTTCCAGTAAAAGCGCGGTGCGTCCGGTAACCGGCAAAGCGGCAAAACGGCTTTGCCGCCGGCGCAACTCTGCCAAATCTTGTGCGAAATCCGCATAAGGCTGCGGCGCACGCTCGAATAAAGTCTCACCGCTCAATACATGGATACTGCGGAACATCTGCTGCATACTCCTAGGAACACCACTCTGCAATCGCCCTAATCTTTTTTACGATAATAGGCCTGTCTGAAAATCAAGAACTGATTTTGAAAACCAAACAACATTACAACATTAGAATTAGCTTGCCGCTTGGTTTTCAAATCAGCTTTTCTCTATCTATATAAACTGCATTGATAATGAAAATTTAAATAATGATAAATTTTCTATCTAAATAAACATTCAAATACGATTGTTTTTTATTGTAAACATCTTACCATAACCATGGTTCTATCATACTAAAATCAACCATCAAGCGCGTAAAACAGTGTAAGTTGCAACAAACCTGTCACTTCTATGCGAAAAATGCGCATCATAAATCTAAACAGATATTTCGCAAACAGCCACTCAAAATGAATAAAATAATTTAAAGAACCATAACGCTTTTTCTTTTGTGACTGATTTCACGGTTTTTTGGTTTCCAAAATTAACTCTTTATTGATCAAATAAACAACCCCGAAAACAGCCACAACTGCTTTCGGGATCATTGAAACCTGCCGCTACGTTTTCAGACAGGCATACCTTCTATTCAAACCTTCACACTTTCGGGATTCTGTTTCACCGCTGCGGTGATGAAATGGCCGAACGGCAGCAGCGGCAGCAGCAGGCATTGGAAGGCGTGGTAAATATCGGGTTTGCCCGACCAAACGCTTTCGTCGGGCCGGTTTTCGGTGTCGAGCTGGTGATACCAGCGGCCCTCGCCCTCCAGCAGATATTGCGCGGCATAGGCGGTGAAGGTTTCGTACCAATAAGAAAATTCGCTGCCGAGTTCGGCTTGCACATAACCTTGCGCCGCGCCCAAACCGCCAATCGGGGCGTGGCCTGCGTTGATGCCCTCCAGCGCCACGCACGCGCCTATGCCTTCGCACAACACCCAGTGCATACGGTCGCGCACAATCGGGTTGCCTTCGAAATCGGTGGTGTAAACAAAGCCCGCCGCACCGTCGCCGTGCCAGTTGTTGAGCGCCTGGCGGAACAGGCCGAAAGCGGTGGCGGAATAATCCGACGGGGTTTTCACTCCGTATTTGCGGCTCATCACCAGAGCATGGCAGCCCAGGCGCGCCCACTCGAGCGCATGACCGACCGTGGCGCCGTAAGGGCGGAACTGGTGCGCTTTGTCGTTTTCGTTGTAATCCCAAACCACGTTCCAGTTTTCGTCGAAATGCTCGGGAATGCGGTAGGCGTTTTGTTCGCAAAGTCCGAACACGAAATGCAGAATCGAATTGGCGCGCCCGAGCCAGCGTGCCGCGCGTTCGTCGTCGGCGGCGATGCCCTGCGCCAGTTGCGCGTCGAATGCCGCCAGGCTGGCTTCAACGGTGTGCATATTGGCGTTTACGCCGCGATAGGGTTCGCTTTCGGAAAAGTCGCGCGAAAACGATTCGCGCATTTTGCCGGCGGCTTCGTCCCAAAAATAACGGTCGTGAACTGCGCTGATGGCGTCGAACAACTCGTCTGCCCGCCTGATGCCCGCCAGCAGGCCGCTGGATGCGGCCAGCAGCACGAAAGCGTGGGCATAGGCGGTTTTCTGCGTGCCGGCTTCGGTGGGCACGGCCTGCCCGCCTGCACCGGGCTGATGCTCGAGTGCTTCGAAAAAGCCGCCGTGTTCGTGGTCTTGAAAATGCTCGAGCAGCGCGTTGATGCCGTGTTCGGCCAACTCGCGGCAGCCTTCGATGCCCATCAGCGCGCCGATGCTGTAAATATGCGTCATGCGGCAGCTGATCCAAGTTTGCACGGGCTGCGACAAATCAACTTCTCCGTGTTTGTCGAGATAGCCGAAACCGAACGGTACTTTCGATTTACGGGCAAATTCCAGCAGCGCCCGGCTCTGGCCGAGCAGCCATTGTTGGTGTTGCGGGTTGTGAAGCGGGGTAATCATGCGGTTTCTCCTGTTTGAGATAACGGTTTCGAATTGCTGTTTCCCCCATTTAAATGGTCAATAAACGGCCTGATGAAAAATAAATTTGTCTTTTTTCAGACAGGCTCAATACTCCGAACAAGCTGTTTTTTATTCAGTATAGTAAATTCATCTAACTTTCGCTACGCCCTTGCCTCCTTCTTCACTGTAAGAAAAGCCAAGGAATGTAGTCAGAATGCTTGTGAAGCGTTTTTTTGAGCTTGAATTGTCAAACTACTAAGCGTGTATACAAGGCATGGCAACGCCTTTGCGAAAGTTAAGTTAATCCGCTCTATAAACAAACAAGATTGTTTTGCCCGCATAGCCTCAGCCTTCTGCTTTCTTTATAATTACTCTTTTTAGTTTCTTGTATCCACTCATGTCCGAACTATTCGCCCCTGCCGCCGTTTCCGTATCCGAATTGAACGCCCTAGCCAAAAGCCTGCTGGAAGAAAACCTGTTCGGCCTGTGGGTGGCGGGCGAAGTATCCAACCTCACCCGCGCCGCCAGCGGGCATTATTATTTCTCGCTGAAAGACAGCCGTGCGCAGGTGCGCTGCGCCATGTTTAAAGGCACGGCGGCGAAACTGCCCGCTCCGCTGAAAGAAGGTGATCACATTGAGCTGTCAGGTAGAATCGGCATTTACGAGGCACGCGGCGAATTTCAGATTACCGTTAATGAAGTGCGGCTGAAAGGCTTGGGGCAACTGTATGAAGCTTATGAAAAGCTGAAAGCGAAATTGCAGGCCGAAGGTGTGTTTGCGGCGGAACGCAAAAAGCCGCTGCCCGCCCACCCGCGCACCATCGGCATCGTAACCAGCTTGGCAGCGGCGGCTCTGCGCGACGTGGTGTCCACCCTGAAACGGCGCGCGCCGGAAATCCCCGTTATTATTTATCCTACCGCCGTACAAGGCTCAGGCAGCGAATTGCAGATTGCCCAAGCCATTCAAGCGGCCGGCCAACGCAATGAAGCCGATGTGTTGATTGTGTGCCGCGGCGGCGGCAGCATTGAAGATTTGTGGTCGTTTAACGAAGAAATCGTCGTGCGCGCCATCGAAGCCTGCCCGATTCCGGTGGTCAGCGGTGTCGGACATGAAACCGACTTCACGCTGGCCGACTTCGTTGCCGACGTGCGCGCACCCACACCCACCGGCGCAGCCGAGCTGGTCAGCCCCAACCGCTTGGAATCGCTGCACAAACTGGCGCAGGCGCAAGGCCGTCTGAAAACCGCTTTGCAGCAGCGTTATTACGATGCCAGCCAGAAAACCGACTGGTTCGCCCGCCAAATCCGCCACCCGCAGCAGAAACTAAACGAGCAGCGCGCCCAACTGCACACGCTGGCGCAATCGATGCGCTTTGCCATGCAAAACAGCCACCGTTTCCACGCACAACGGTTTGCCCGCCAACAACAGCAGCTGGCCCACCTGCGCCCCGATGTTTCCGGCGCCGCGCGCGATGTGCAAAGTTTTCAGACGGCCTTAAAGCAGCATTGGCACAACCTGCTCGCCAACCGCCGGCAACTGTTGGAAAAACAGGCCGCCTTGCTCGAAGCGGTGTCGCCGCAGCATATTCTCGAACGCGGCTTTTCGGTGGTGAAAAACAGCCGCGGCCAAGTCATCCGCAGCGCGGCGGCCTTGAAACAAGGGCAGAAGCTGCACATCACATTTGCCGACGGCGCAACCGATGTGCGCGTTACCGGCGAAACGGCACAGCCTGATTTGTTTGATTATTCGTAAAGACACACCGCCATCCGAACTTATCCGTACGATTATTACGTATAGCTAAAAAGTAATTTTTGATACAAGGCATCAAGCCATAAACCGTACCGCCGGAGCCAAACAAAATTCAGCGAAACAGAACAAGATAGGCAGTTTTATACCAAACAGATACTGGAGAAATAGTATTGTTTACATGTATCAACCGAAATTGAACACTCAATACGCCTCAAACCAGTAAATCATTAATGGATTTTCGGAAAAGACAAAAAAATACACACATTCGAAAGAATGTGTGCCAAGTCTACAAAGGAGAAATAGAGGAGAAACTATCAAACAGACACTGCCTGCTCGATGAAACGTATTATGAGACAAAGCTCTTGAGCTAGTCAATCCTTTTTTTAACCAGATTCGTAAATTTCTTAATCATGTCGAAAAAAGTACAATTTCTTTCGATTTCAAAAGAAATTTCGATTCTGAATAAACAAATTTTCAAAATCGAAACCAACTCTATCGATAATACTGTCCGATTTCGGTTGGAAAATCAGTAACCATTTTCAGACAGGCCCCTCCTATACATGAAAAGCGGATAGGTCCAATCCCATCCGCTTGTTTAACACCACAATAAATCAAGATTCAACTAATTTTCCCACAAACCGCCTGCACGATTTTCTCGGTATGTACCGTCTGATGCCAGTTATCCGGAACAGGCTCACCGTTTTGCGTATCCCGAATATTGGCCTGTAACGCTTTATCACAATCAATTAATACCGGCCAAGTATTTGCACTCATGCGCCGCTCAAAGAAATATAAGTTAACTTGCACTACTCTGCCTTCTTTTAATGGAAACACTTTATGGGTATCTACCACCACAAACTTCAATATTTGTGGCCGATAATAACTCCAAGGCTTATAAGGCGCGGTTTGTGCTATTTCGGCCACCACCACCGTTTCCGGCGGCAGTAATGAGCGTGTATGGCTATACCAAGTATATTCGCTGTATACCTGAAAAAACATCATTCCCAAACCGGCACTTACAGGAATCATCCATTTCGGTATTTTTTTAAAAAACACCCTGAATAACAATATAATACCTGCCCCACCCAAACCGGCAAATATCGTTGCAATCCATTCCCAAACCATAATGTCACGCTTCCTTCTTACTAAATAGATAGTGGCTTTAGTTAATTTTCTCTACGATGTTACTTCACATGAGCTCAAAGAGAACGATTTTGTCAAGTTTCCTAAGCGGCAACAGAACCGGTTCCATAGTGTATATTGTCTTCGGATTACCACTCCATATCGGAAATATACAGAATCCGATTCTAAAGAGAATTCGGGCTTCCTTACTCTCAGGAAGCCCGATTATCACAAACGTTAGTGGTCAACTGCCTGGCCGGCACCGCGTGGATAACGCACGCTTTCCACCAATTCTTGTACATCTTGCGGCGGCTCTTTACCCAAAGAAGAAACCACAAATGCGACCGCAAAATTGATCATCGCACCGACAGCACCAATCGACAAAGGTGAAATACCGAAAATCCAGTTAGCTTCTACATTTTCGAAATTATTGGTACCCGGAATGAAAAACCAACCCATATACATGAAAATATACACGCAAGTGACTACCAAACCGGCAATCATGCCAGCAGTCGCACCTGTACTATTAATGCGTTTAGAGAAAATACCCATCATCAAGGCCGGGAAAATGGAAGCAGCAGCAATACCGAACGCTACCGCCACTACTTGTGCGGCAAAGCCCGGAGGGTTAATGCCCAACCAAGTCGCCACCACAATCGCAACAGTCATCGATACTCGTGCAGCCATCAATTCGCCTTTCTCCGAAATATCGGGCTTCAAGGTCTTCTTAATCAAATCGTGCGATACGGCCGAAGAAATCGCCAGCAGCAAACCGGCTGCAGTAGACAACGCAGCGGCCAAACCGCCCGCAGCAATCAGGCCAATCACCCAAGATGGCAAATTAGCAATTTCCGGATTAGCCAATACCAGAATATCGTTATTAACAGTCAGCTCATTACCTTTCCAACCACGCTCAGTTGCGGTGGCTTCAAATGAAGCAGACTTGTCATTGTAGTATTGGATTTTACCGTCACTGTTTTTGTCTTCAAACTTCAGCAAACCCGTGGTTTCCCAATTTTTCATCCATTCAGGGCGTGCATCGTACGCAATCGCTTCCGCTTTCGTACCTTCGGGATAAATAGTATTCACCAAATTGATACGAGCCATAGAGCCTACAGCGGGAGCAGTGGTATAAAGCAATGCAATAAAGACCAATGCCCAACCAGCTGAAGAACGTGCATCCGATACTTTGGGAACAGTAAAGAAACGGATAATCACATGCGGTAAGCCAGCAGTACCAATCATTAGTGACAAAGTAAACAAGAACATATTGAGTTTATTTGGCACATCTGCTGTATAAGCTGCAAACCCCAAATCCGTTACCAACAAATCCAGTTTTTGCAGCAAAGGCGTACCGGAAGCGGTATCAGTACCAAATAAACCTAAAGGTGGAATAGGATTACCGGTTAAATTGAATGAAATAAATACAGCCGGAATGGTGTAAGCGATAATCAGCACTACATATTGCGCCACTTGAGTGTAGGTAATCCCTTTCATACCACCCAATACTGCATAGAACAGTACAACTACCGCTGCAATCAGCAAACCGGTGGTACTACTCACCTCAAGAAAACGTGAAAATGCCACGCCCGCACCAGTCATCTGACCAATCACGTAAGTTGTTGACGCAATAATCAAACATAAAACTGCTACCAAACGTGCCGTACGGCTGTAAAAGCGATCTCCGATAAAATCTGGCACTGTAAATTTACCAAACTTACGCAAATATGGTGCTAAAAGTAGTGCCAGCAATACATAGCCGCCTGTCCAGCCCATCAAATAAGCCGAAGCACCATAACCGCTCATCGCTAATAAGCCAGCCATTGAGATGAATGATGCCGCACTCATCCAATCGGCCGCAGTAGCCATACCGTTCAAAACCGGGTGTACCCCTCCGCCGGCAACATAAAATTCCTTAGTTGATCCTGCCCGTGCCCAAATAGCGATTCCAAAATACAATGCAAACGAACCGCCTACAAAAAGTAAATTGATGACAAATTGGCTCATGATTTACTCCTCGTGTACACCAAACTCTTCATCCAGCTTATTCATTCTCCAAGAATAGAAGAAAATAATAGCGATGAAAGTAATAATCGAACCCTGCTGAGCAAACCAAAAGCCCAGATCCGAACCTCCTACCTGAATACCTGCCAGTATGGGCCTCAGTAAAATACCGAATCCATACGAACACAGCGCCCAAATAATTAAGCAAATCATAATAATCCGGACATTAGCTCTCCAATAGCCGGCAGCATCATGTTTCTCAATAGACATGACAGTTTCCTCCTTGCGTTTATTTTTCTTCAAAAACAGCCAATCTTTCAGATAAAAGCTACATACAATCTTTCCGAAAAACCAGTCATTTGTATTGAACTGAAGTATATACAATATACACAGCCTATCAGTAGGATAACCATCGCTTAAAACCATTGCAACACTCTATTTTTGATTAACGCTATTTTTCATATAAAATATTGATTTAAAAAATAATTAGGTTTTATTATTAAAATACAAGCTAATGGCCATAGTAGAAATATGAAAAACAAAATTTGAAAAACAATCATTTGTTTAAAATAAAATTTTCATAAACCATTTGAAACCTTTGCAAAATTCACCTTGAATTGTCAAACCAAGCGCAACGTTTTTCGAAACAGCACCTCATAAGCAC
>NZ_JAUNHL010000003.1 GCF_030523955.1 Neisseria sp. | reverse complement strand
GGTAAGGGGGGGGGAGTAAAGTTTGGAATTCTTATTTTAACTCACTATAAAATAATCATACCCGGGCTTTGCCCGGGTATTTTTGTGTTAACGGCAATCGCAGGCGCTTAGGCCCGGCTCGATGGATATTTGAAAAAGTAGCCTAAAGTAGTTGGATCGGGCTTGACGGAGGTCAATTAAATCTTATTAACGATAATATATTAAATAACTATAATTCAATATTTATTCATATAGATAAATAGGGTTTTAAAATGAATTGTAAATATATTATCTTTTCGCTTGGCTCGCAACAGGCTTGGCTGCCGCCGAAACGCATCCGCATTGGTCGTATGAAGGCGATAAAAGCAGCCCGGCGCATTGGGGCGAGCTGAGCGAAGCGTTTGCCATGTGCGGCAAGGGCAAAAACCAGTCGCCGGTGGATTTAACCAATGCCATTCACGTTTCGGGCAACAGCATAGATTTCCGCTATCAGCCCGCGCGTTTTCGTATCGAAAACAACGGCCATACGGTTCAGCTTACCCCCGAGGGCGGCGGTGAAACGCTGGATATCGGCGGCAAGAAAATGCAGTTGAAGCAGTTCCACTTCCACACGCCCAGCGAGCACACGTTCAACCACCGCCATTTCCCGATGGAAGCCCATTTCGTGCACCAAAGCAGTACGGGCGAGTTGGCCGTGCTGACGGTGCTGTTTAGAGAAGGCCGAAACAACCCTGCGCTGGAGCAGATTCTGGCCAAACGCTTGAAAACAGGGGAGTCGGTTCAAACGGCCTCACCGTTGGATATCAATGCGTTGTTTCCGGCCGAACGCCGCCATTTCCGCCTGAACGGCTCGCTCACCACGCCGCCGTGCAGCGAAGGGGTGAACTGGGTGGTATTGGAAACGCCGGTCGAAGCGGGCGCAGAGCAGATTAAGGCGATGGCAAAAATGATAGGCTACCCGAATAATCGCCCAGTACAACCTTTGAACGCGCGAATTGTCATTAAGGCAGAATGACACAGGCATCGGCTTGCGCGGCGGTTGTTTTAGAGGGTATGTTCGATGCGCTATATTTAAGAAATGCCTGTCTGAAAAATTTTCAGACAGGCATTTTGTTTTCGGTATTTGAACTATAGCGGATTCACACATTTTCGATACAAGGCGGCAAGCCGAAGACAGTACAAGTAGTAAGGAACCGATTCTGTTGCCGCTTTAGCGGCTTACAAAATCGTTCTCTTCGAGCTTTAGCGCATCAATGCTGTAGCAAAAGTTAAGTTAATCCGCTATACACATGCGAAAGATTCAATAATCCAAATACTTACGCATCAGTTCGCATTTCACCGATACGTCGCGGTTGAGCGGCAGAATGGCTTCGCCCAGCGATTTATAACCGTTGAGCTGGTAGAAAGACACGGAATTGAGCGAGGCATAGAGTTTCATAAAGCCGAAGCCGGCATGGGCGATGATTTCTTCGGCGCGGGTGAGCAGGGCGGTGCCTAGGCCGCGGTTGTGGACGAAGGGGTGTACATATAGGGCGTCGAGTTGCGCTTCTTTTAGATCGACTTGAAAAAAACCGCGGATTTTGCTTTGGTATTCGACCACCCAAACCACTTTGGCGGGATCGTTCAGGGCTTCGCGGTAACTTTCCGGGCGCAAAAGGGCGCTCCAGGCGGCCAACACGCGGCGGTCATAGCTTTGGTCGCAGGTGTATTGCACCGCGTAACGGTGGGCGGTGTAGATGTGGTCGCAATCGCTGGGCAAAGCGGGGCGTAAAACGGTTAATAGGCTCATTTCAGACTCCGAACCTGATGGCTTGGCTTATCCGCGGTTATCGGCAAGCGCGGGTGGTGGTGAATCAGACGGGTAATATTTTCGGGGCAAGGTGCTTATGTTTGTTATTGGTTTCAGACAGGCATGTTATGAACAATATGCCTGTCTGAACATTATTTGGCAAGTGAGGTTAAGCTTTGGTGCAGCTGTTGCGCGGTAGCCAAGGCCTCTTCGGAATCGGCGGCCAACACGGTGAAATGCCCCATTTTACGGCCGGCACGGGCGGCTTTTTTGCCGTATTGGTGCAGATGGGCGGCGGTATGGTTTTGCAAGGGCAGCCAGTTCGGCTCTTCGCCGTTTGCGCCCCACACGTCGCCGAGAATATTGGCCATGCAGCAAGAAGACAGCAGGCGGGTATCGGCCGGCGGCAGGCCGCACATGATGCGTACCTGTTGCTGGAATTGGTCGGCGGCGCAGGCGTCGATGGTGTGGTGGCCGCTGTTGTGCGGGCGCGGGGCGATTTCGTTCACAATCAATTCGTGAGTATCGCCGACGACAAACATTTCTACCGCCAATACGCCGACATAATCCAATTCATCGGCCAAGCGGCGTGCCATTTGCTGCGCCTGTTGCTGCAGATCGGCGCTCAAGCGGGCGGGTACGATGGAATAGGCCAGAATACCGTTTTCGTGGATGTTTTCGGCGGGGTCGAAAGTGCGCACGTTGTCGCTGTTTAAACGGCAAACGATTACCGAAATTTCGCCGCGTAAATCCACCATTTTTTCCAATACGCAATCGACTAGGCCGTGTTGCTCGAAGGCGGCTTTTAATTCGTCCAAAGTTTTTACGCGGATTTGCCCCTTGCCGTCGTAGCCCAAGGTAGCGGTTTTCAGAATGCCGGGCAGCAATACGGCGCTCTTAGCGGTGATGTCGGCGGTTTGGCGGATGGCTTGATAGGGCGCGGTTTGCAGGCCGGCTTTTTGTATCCAGGCTTTTTCCTGAATGCGGTTTTGCGCAATGGCGACACAATCGCCGCTGGGGGAAACCACGGTATGTTGCGCCAGATAGCGCATGGCATCGGCATTGACGTTTTCGAATTCGGTGGTAACGGCGGAACATTGTGCCAATTCGGCCAAAGCGGCTTGATCGTCAAATGCGGCACACAAATGGCGGTCGGCAAATTCGGCGGCGGGGGCGTTGGGGTCGGGATCGAGCACGGTTACGCGGTAGCCCATGGTTTTGGCGGCAACGGTAAACATTCGGCCGAGTTGGCCGCCGCCGAGGATGCCCAGCATGGCGGGAGGGAGGATGGGTGTGGTCATTGGGTGGCCCGGAATATGGTCAAACGAAATATTTAAATATGTGGAGCTGCTGGTTACGGCTTGCCGCCGCTTTGTTTCCTTACTTACTTTTGTTGCGAAATATGCCTGTCTGAAAAATATTTCAGCGGGCTTTAAAAGTGACAGCTAATCCAAAGTAATAAGGAAACAAGATAAGGCTAAGTTTGTTTTCCGCCGTCAAACCGGAGAACGGAGCGTGATTTTAACAAAATACACGGCTAATCGAAAGCTTGCCCGCCAGTCGCAAATGCATGAAAAGTTGATTTAAGCAAAATGATTTTGTCGTTACTGTAGTAAAATTTCATCTTAATTTTGGTTATAATGCGTTTTGTAATTTTATGAATTGTAAAAACGTATTTTAGAAGCTGATTATTAAGTTCTATGGCGCTGTAGGCGGTTTCTGCCGAAAGGTTACGCTTTTAAATCTAATTTTATTTCAGTTTAGGATGTTTTATGGATGTTTCTCTGATTTTGCAATTGGCGGTTTTGCTGGGCGCCATTTTCCTCGGAGTACGCTTGGGCGGCATGGCCATCGGCTATACCGGCGGTTTGGGTGTGGTGGTGCTGGCTTTGGGCTTGGGCATGAAGCCGGGGCATATTCCTTCTGATGTGATTTTGATCATCATGGCGGTGATCGCTGCGATCTCTGCAATGCAGCTGGCGGGCGGCTTGGATTTTCTGGTCAGGGTGGCCGAACGGATTTTGCGGCGGAATCCGAAAAACATCACTTTTCTCGCTCCGGCGGTTACCTACGGTTTGACTTTGCTGGCGGGTACCGGCCACACCGCCTATTCGATGATGCCGGTGATTGTGGAAGTGGCCAAAGGTGAAAACATCAAGCCGTCTGCGCCGTTGAGCGTGGCGGTGGTGGCATCTCAGGTGGCGATTACCGCCTCTCCGGTGAGTGCGGCAGTGGTGTTTATGAGCGGCTTGCTCGAGCCTTTGGGGGTGTCTTATCCCAAGCTTTTGTTGATTTGGATCAGCACCACTTTTGCTGCGTGTATGTTGACGGCATTGTGCGTCAACTTATTTAGCGATTTGGATTTGTCTAACGATGTGGAATATCAGCGGCGGGTGAAGGAAGGATTGGTTTCGCCTGCCATCAAGGAGGATACACGGGTCGAACTACCGGCCGGTGCAAAAAAATCGGTATTAATTTTTACGCTGGGCGTGTTGGCGGTGGTGGTTTATGCTTGTTTGATTTCGCCGGCGCTGGGAATAATCAAGGAGCCGGTATTGCCGCGGGACGGCGCGATTGTCAGTTTTATGATGCTGATTGCGGCGTTGATTGTGTTGGCTTGCCGTTTGGATACCGGCAAGCTGATGGAGATGTCGACGTTTAAATCGGGCATGGCCGCCTGCGTGTGTGTATTGGGCGTGGCTTGGCTGGGCGATACTTTTGTCGCCGGCCATATCGAAGCGGTTAAGGAAACCGCTTCGGCATTGGTGGGCGCTTATCCGTGGCTGCTGGCGGTGGCGCTGTTTTTCGCCAGTATGCTATTGTATTCGCAAGCAGCAACGGCGAAAGCCTTGATGCCGGCGGTGGTTCTGGCGCTGGGCATCACGCCGTCTCATACGGAAGGCGTGGAAATTCTGGTGGCCAGTTTCGCTGCCGTTTCCGCTTTGTTTGTATTGCCGACTTACCCGACTTTGCTGGGTGCGGTGCAGATGGACGACACCGGCAGCACCCGCATCGGCCGCTTTGTCTTCAACCATTCGTTTCTGATTCCGGGCATTGTGGCGATTGTGTTGTCGGTAACGCTGGGTTTTATCGTGGCGCCTATGCTGATTTAAAGTAGCATTGCAATATGATGCCTGTCTGAAAAGTGTTTTCAGACAGGCATTTTCCATCGGGGGTTATTTTGAGCGGAAACTTATTTTTATCAGCCAGCAGGCCATGGCCGGGTTAAGTTGATCCGCTTGAAAAATATCGCTTAATCCTTATCCGTCAGCAGGTGCAGCGCTTCTCGGTATTTGGCAACCGTTTTATCAATCACTTCGGCCGGTACGCGCGGCGCCGGCGCTTGTTTGTTCCATCCGCTTTGTTCCAGCCAATCGCGGATAAACTGTTTATCGAAAGAGGGCGGATTGGTACCGACCTGATATTGGTCGGCCGGCCAGAAACGGCTGGAATCAGGAGTTAATACTTCATCCATCAACGTTAATACGCCGTTTTCGTCTATACCGAATTCGAATTTGGTATCGCAAATAATAATGCCGCGGGTTTTTGCATAGGCAGCCGCCTCGCTGTAGAGGCGGATGGCTTTTTCGCGCACTTCTGCCGCCAATTGCTTGCCGATAATTTTTTCGCAGGCTTCATAGCTGATATTTTCGTCGTGATCGCCCACTTCGGCTTTGGTAGACGGCGTAAAAATCACCTCGGGCAATTGCTGTGCTTCCTGCATGCCTTCCGGCAAGCTGATGCCGCATACCGCGCCGGTTTTCTGATAATCCTTCCAGCCGCTGCCGGCCAGATAGCCACGCACAATCGCTTCCACCTTTACCGGCGTTAATTTCTTGACCACCACCGCACGCTTGGCCAACCATTCCGCTTCATTCTGCGGCAATACATCGTAAACGGTATCACCGGTGAAGTGGTTCGGCATAATATGCGCCAGTTTATCAAACCAAAAATTGGAAATCTGGGTCAGGATTTCGCCTTTTCCGGGCACCGGGTCGTCGAGAATCACATCAAATGCGGAAAGCCGGTCAGAAGCGACCATCAGCATGCGCTTTTCATCGATTTCATACAAATCGCGCACTTTTCCGGAATAGATTTTTTTCAAGCTGATATCGGCCATGATTACCTTCTTTATACAGTGTTCGCCAAAGCGTTTATTCTAACAAATTTTACCCTGCCTTCGGGGTATTTTCCGGCTGTGCGGAAAACAAAACGCATACCCGAAAGCATGCGTTTTCCTAATCAATCAACTTAAGCGGCTGTGGTAATGCTTACAAAACCGCCAATGCCGCATCGTAATCCGGCTCTTCGGTGATTTCCGGTACCAATTGGCTGTACAACACCTGATTGTTTTCATCCAATACCACTACCGCGCGTGCCGTCAGGCCGGCCAGAGGGCCGCTGGTTTGGGCTACGCCGTAATCTTGCGCAAAATTGCTGCGGAAAGCGGAAAGCATGATGGCGTTTTCAATACCCTCGGCACCGCAAAAGCGGGATTGAGCAAACGGCAAATCATGAGAAATGCACAATACCACCGTATTATCCAAAGAAGTGGCTTTTTCGTTGAACTTACGCACCGAAGCCGCGCATACGCCGGTATCCACGCTCGGGAAAATGTTCAGTACTTTGCGCTTGCCGGCAAAATCGTTCAGGCTTTTTTCCGACAAATCACCGGTTACCAAACTAAAATCCGGTGCAGTCTGACCTGCTTGCAAAAAAGTGCCGCTAACCTCAACCGGGTTGCCTTTCAGGGTAACTTGAGACATAAACATTCCTTTCTTTAAGGTGTTAAGCCTTGCACGGCGGCAAGGACGAGGGGTAAACCGAAACTTTGGTTTGTGCCAGCGCAAACAATGTTTCCAATTGGGTTTGCGCCTGAGCTTGCGCGAAGCCAAGGATACCCGCTTTGCAGGCACTCTCCAATACTTGCTGCTTGGCTTTATCCTGAACTTCCTGAAATACGGTTTTATCTATGGGTGTTAAACCCAGCGAACCGGTTTTAATATCGTAAACATCGATATTATCCAGATTCACATTCAAAATCTCTACCGGCGGCAGGCTGAGTATGACCGTGTCGCCGACAATTTGTACGTTTTCAACGGTGAGTTTATCCAAATCCACACCCGCCACTACCTGGCCGCGTGCCATAAAAAGACCGGTTTGCGCATCCTGCCAGAGCATATACCAATTACCCTGTTTTTCCGTTTTGATGATGGTATCGATATGAAAAGCAGTACTTTCCAGCCGGTTCAAGCGCTTGATTTCGGTAAGCACACCTTCGCGGCTGATGGCCTGATGCACCGGTTTTGCTGTTTGCTGCTGTTGGGAATGAGCATAATACCAACCGCCTGCGGCTGCCAGCACCAACAATACGGCAAACAATAAAAAAGATAAAATTTTTTTCATAAGGCCAACATAATGGACAAACTGGATTTTTCAAGCTGCGAATCAATAAAAGAAAAAATTATCGGTTTATATAGCAGATTTAATTAATTTTCGCTACGGCGTTGCTGCGCCTTGCCGTACTACTTGTACTGTCTGCGGCTTGCTGCCTTGTATCGAAAGTTAATTAAATCCGCTATAACAAAAAAATGCCTGTCTGAATGTTTCAGACAGGCATTTATCCATTAAATCAAACTAATCAAACCGTTTCGGTTTTGCCCAACAAGTCGCTCAGCGTTAAATCCACCGAACCGTTTTGGATATAGATACTGTTTTCGTAAACTTTACCGTCTTGTACCCCGGTAAAGGCCAGCGTGCGCAAATCGGGCTGCCAGATCAATTGCGAAGTATCCACCAAATCGGTAAAGGTGATTTTGTCGTAACCTTTTGTAAAGTCGGTGATCACGTCATGGCCGCTATTGCTGTTGATGGTGAAAACGAAGTTGTCTTTACCTTCTCCGCCGGTCAGCGTATCGTTTCCGGCACCGCCGATCAGAATATCGCTGCCTCTGCCGGCAATCAGCACATCATTGCCGCCTTGGCTGCTGGTATCCATCAATTGGGCGTAATGGTTTTTCACAAAGCCGTAAACCTGCGAATCAATGATTTGTGCTTCGGTATAGCTCTCCCACCAAAACGAATCATTGATATACCCGACCATGCCCGAATCATTGAAATTATTGGCTTTCAGATAACCGACAATCGCCTCTTTGGCATTGGCAAAATCGCTGCCTTTAAAGCTTACGCCGCCTACCTCCCAAGCCAGATTGCCAACATTCAAGCGGTCTCCTACCAAAATATCGCTGGGATTTTGCAATACGCGGTCACCGCCTTTAATCACATTGTCTTGTGCGTCGCCTTGATAGGCATCGCCGATTACCAAGTCGGAATAATAAGCTCTGCCGTTTAGCTCGCTAGGCAAACCTGTGCGGTTATCGCCCTCCGTTACACTATATTGATCAGGTCCTAACGGATCGCCGCCAAACCAACCTACCAAGCCTTCCTTCCCAAAATAGGTATAATCAAATTTCGCAGTGGATGTAACCGTATCTACCCCGTTACTTACCGTATATTTTACCGTATCGGTATAGCTCAAAAGGGAAGCATTGTCGCTAAAATGGAAAGAGCCGTCGGCATTAATCTGTAAGGTTCCGCCATCACGTTGGGCGATTTTGCCTGCCGCATAGCGCAAACCGTCTACTTCGAATTCCGTAATGAATACTCCGCCTGCCTGCTCGCCGTTAATCAGGTTGCTGGCATTGGCCAGCAGATTTTTTGTGGTGAGGGGATAGTTATTCACGTTTTCATCGCCGTCGGTCAGTACTGCTTTGGGCAGCGCCGGATAGTTCAGGGTCAGATTCAATTGTGACAAATCGGTTTTAAAACCGTTGCTAACGGTATAGTTGATAACAGGCAGCTTAACTTCACCGGCTATCAAGCCACCTACGGCCAAATCGTAACTGCCGTCTGCATTCAGGGTAAACGCGCCTACCCCGTCGATTTGCGCGGTTTGGCCGGGTTGGTAAACGGCACCTTCGATTTCAAACGAAGTGATTTGGTGGCTGGCGTTGGCCAATACGTTACCCATGGCGCTGCGTTCGCTGGTGGTCAATGATTCGTCGGCATCCGAGGGCGCATCTTGCGTCATTTTCAAATGCAGCGTGGAGGAAGAAGCGCTGTAACCGTTGCTAACGGTAAAGGCGATATCCGGCAGGGCTGCTTTTTCGCTGGCAAGCGCATAAGCGTTTATCACATAGGAACCGTCACGGTTTACCGTAATGTCGCCGATGTTGGCGAGGGTAATGGTTTGGCCGCTGGCGTAATACACGCCGTAAACGGTAAAGCCGGAAACATAGGGCTTGTGGCCGTTTTCCCAATTTTGGCCGCTCAAAAGGTTGCCGCTGTCGATACGGCCGTCCAAAACTTCGGTATGGGTGAGGTTGATGCAGGTGCAGGCTTTTTTATCGGCTTGCGGGTAAGCTTCGCCGCTTACGCCGTCGGCTAGGGTGATGTTCAGTACCGATTGGTCGCTTACCGTACCGTTGTTTACGGTATAGCTGATCGGCGGCACCACTGCGGTGGCCACCCGTTGGCCTTCTACCGACAAATGATAACTGCCGTCTTCATTTAATACGAAGGTACCGATACCGTAGAGGCCGGCAACTTGGCCCGGCTGGTATTTCATGCCGTTGATGGTGAAACCTTCGATTTTCAATACCGCATAATCGGGATTAACCGCATTGTCGAGTACGTTGCCGCGCAATTGATTGCTTGTTGCCGTTACGTTTTCATCGTCGTCGCTGAAAACCGGTTTCGGCTCCGGCTGCGGTTTGGGATTGGGCAGGCATTCTTCAGCCACCGGTTTGCGGGGAAAATCGTGATGATGCTTGCTACCGTGTTTGCCTTTGCCGGAATAGCCAAAGAGCGCATCATAAGCGTATTTGCCGTGGCCGTAATCTGAAAATTTGATTGGTTTGGATTTTGCGGCGCCTTTTTTACCGGCATCCCAAATGCCTGTCTGAACGGTTTTGCCGAAATTACCGATATGTTCTAACGTAATTTCCGGCTTCTTTGCCGCCGCTTTATTAAAATCATGCTGATGAATCGATTTACTGTTTTTTCGAGCCATTCTCGCCTCTCCGTAGATGTTGGTTCTAATTAAAAATTCATGCTAAAAAGTTAATTTAAGCATGGGAAGGTATATTTTAGTTAAAAAAACTGTTTTTTGCAAAGCTGTTTTTTATTAAGATAACAATCGATTTATTATTCTGAAGTAATCATCTATCTATATACAATTTCATGATTGTATTTGTTTTTTCAGACAGGCATTTCATTCTGCCGTTTGCCTGAAGGCATAAGCCCATGTCAAAATACGGCGGTTTGTGTATAAACAGGTTTACAAATGCTGAAATTCCTGTAAATACACTTTTTGCGACATCTGGGCAGTTAAATTAATGTGAAAACAAATCACGGAAAAATTAAATAACAATATGAAAATAATGAATATTTTTTATTTTCACGCGGTTTACACGATTTAGCGGGCGAACCTCGTGCGCCGTTCGCGTTCATAATACACACGCAGCCCGTCCTTTCCGGCGGCCTGCACATGAAAAGACCACAAAAGGAATGATGATGAATACACGTTTTTCGCTGAAAACCCTTTCTGCCCTGGCACTGGCCGGCACCATCGGTTTCGCGCAGGCCGGTGCAATCGATGCCCTGAAAAAATTCAACAGCGATGCCGACGGCTTGAGCGGCTCGTTCAGCCAAACCGTTAAAAACAAAAAGAAAACCCAAACCGCCAGCGGTTCCTTCAAAATCCAACGCCCCGGCCTTTTCCGCTGGGAATACACCACTCCTTATAAACAAGTGATTGTCGGCGACGGCAAAACCATCTGGTTATACGATGTGGATTTGAAACAGGTAACCAAGTCCAACCAAAACCAAACCATCGGCGACAGCCCGGCGGCGATTTTGTCGAACAAAACCGCATTGGACGCCAGCTACAGCCTGAAAGAAGACGGCTCTGCCGGCGGCGTGGATTATGTATTGGCTACGCCGAAGAAAAATAACGCGGGCTATAAATACATCCGCATCGGTTTTAAAGGCGATGTGCTCAACAGCATGCAGCTGAAAGACAGCTTCGGCAACGAAACCGCGATTTCTTTCAATAATATCAACACCAAACCGGGTTTGGCGCGCAGCACTTTCACCTTCACCCCGCCTAAAGGTGTGGACGTGTTGAGCCGTTAAATAGCAACCAAACATCACCCTATGCCTGTCTGAAAGTTTTTTCAGACAGGCATTTTTGCGCCCAAATATAAAAGCAGTGCAAAACGATAAGGCCAGCGTTATAATTCTGCAGTTTTGTGTAAAGAAAGCGTTACCATGCAACATTTCAAACAAGCGGTTTCGGGCGCGCAGATTTTATTTGTCGCCTTCGGCGCCATGGTTCTGGTGCCTTTGCTCACCGGCTTAAATCCCGCCATGGCCCTGCTCGGCGCCGGTATCGGCACTTTGCTGTTCCAATTTACCACCGGTTTTAAAGTGCCGATTTTCCTCGGCTCTTCTTTTGCCTTTATTGCCCCGATTATTTACAGCATGCAGGAATGGGGCATGGGCGCAACCATGTTCGGCCTGTTTGCCGCCGGTTTTATGTATTTCGTTTTCGCCGCATTGATTAAGTGGCGCGGGCTGGCGGCAGTTCACAAATTGCTTCCGCCGGTCGTGATCGGCCCAGTGATTATGGTCATCGGTTTGTCGGTGGCCGCTGTAGCGAGCCAGATGGCGATGGGCCAAGCCGGCGGCAAGCAGGTGGTGGACTACGGCCAAGCGCTGCTGCTTTCGGGCTTTACCTTTGCGATTACCGTGTTGGTGGCGGTGTTCGGCAGCAGAATGATGAAGCTGATTCCGATTTTAATCGGTGTGGCCAGCGGCTATGTTGCGGCCTGGATGATGGGATTGGTAGACACTTCGGGTATTGCGGCGGCACCGTGGTTTGCCGTACCCGAATTTCACAGCCCGGAAGTGAATTGGCAAGCAGCTTTATTTATGTTGCCGGTAGCGATTGCCCCTGCGATCGAGCACATCGGCGGCGTGATGGCCATCGGCAAGGTAACCGGTAAGGATTACGCGGCCGACCCCGGCCTGCACAGAACCTTGGGCGGCGACGGCTTGGGCGTATGCGTGGCCGGTTTAATCGGCGGCCCGCCGGTAACCACTTACGGTGAAGTAACCGGCGCGGTGATGCTGACCAAAAACAGTAATCCGTTCATCATGACTTGGGCGGCGGTATTCGCTATCTGCATGGCTTTTTTCGGCAAATTCAATGCGTTTTTGGCGTCAATCCCATTGCCGGTTATGGGCGGCGTGATGATTTTGCTCTTTGGCACCATTGCTTCTTTGGGTTTGAAAACGCTGATCGATGCCAAAGTGGATCTGATGCAGCCGAAAAATCTGGTGATTGTCAGCTCCGTGTTAACCACAGGCGTCGGCGGCATGGTTATCAAAGCCGGCAGCATCAGTTTTGCCGGTGTCGGTTTGTGCGCCATTCTGGCGATTTTGCTTAACATGCTGCTGCCTAACCGGGAAGAGATTCATAAAGTAAACGAAAATACCTGATCAATTAGTAAATAAAAAATGCCTGTCTGAAAAAAGTTTTCAGACAGGCATTTTTATTCAATCAGATTTAAGCGGAAGCTTTTTTCAGGATTTCAAACAATTGGTCTTTCAGTGCCAATTTTTTTACTTTGAGGTCTTCGATTTCTTCGGCGGCCGAAACGGCGGTAACCTCGTTATTGATCAGGCCGGTGATCTTGTCGTCAAGCTCGTTGTGCTCGTCAAACAGGCGGGCAAAGTGTGCATCTTCTTGTTTTAATTTGGTGATCAAATCGCGGTATTCGGGAAACATAATTTATCCTCATAAGTTATTAAGAAAACAAAAATTACAAAGCATGGAACGAACATCGATTGCTATGGTACGCCCCTTGTTCCATTTATCTTTATTATAACAAAGCCGCGGTTTCACGCCACTACATTCTTAAGTATTCTGCTTAACCCAATGCTTATTTTGCTCTACAATCTCAACCGAACCTTTTTAGAAAAGTCTTAACACATGAACCCGATCATCCAGCAATTGCTCAATCACCGTACCTACCGCCAATTCCAACGCGGCGAAACTCTTGCGACCGATACCGTCGACACCATCATCGCCTGCGCCCAGCAGGCACCTTCTTGGATGAACGGCCAGCACTATACTTTGCTGAATATCGCCGATCCGGCATTACGCGCACAGATTGCCGAGCTGCAACCCAATAACCCGCAAATCGCCGAATGCGCACTTTACCTGATTTTTATTGCCGATCTGCATAAGGCCGATTTGTGTCGGCAAGCTTATGAAGGCAGTTTTGCCGCCGCCGGCACGCCCGATGCGTTTATGACTGCGGTTACCGATGCTTCGTTGGCCGCGCAAAATGCGCTGATTGCCGCCGAAAGCCTTGGCTATGCCACCTGTTTTACCGGCGGCATCCGCTTGATTGCACCGCAATTGGTCGAATTGCTGGGACTGCCCGAACACACCTTCCCCTTGTTCGGTCTCTGCATCGGCAGCCCTGCGGTGGAAATGCGCCTCAAACCGCGCTTGCCGCGCGCCGCCGTTTATGCCGAAAACCGTTATCCTTCCGATGAAACCTTATTGGACAATCTGGCGGCTTACGAGCAAACCATGACCGATTTCGGCGAAGCACGCGAAAAACTACCGTATCGTGAAAAATTCGCCCGTTTTTACAGCAATCCTTATGCTCCCGATAATATTGAGCTGATGCAGCGCATGGGTTGGCTCAATTGGTATAGCGGATTTAATTAATTTTCGATGCAAGGCAGCAAGCCGCAGACAGTACAAATAGTACGGCAAGGCGCGGCAACGCCGTAGCGAAAGTTAAGTTAATCCGCTATATAAAAAATAAACACAAACAGGCTCTCTATTTTCAGACAGGCATTTGCAAATGGCGGCGAAGCTTAAAATCTTCCGACATCTCTACGGCATCGGCAACCATTTCATTATGCCGGAAGGCCGTAGCGAATGGTGGCCGCTGAACGACAGCGTTTGGGAACAGATGCCGCTGATGCAGGAGCCTTTTGTGTTTACTCCCGAAGCGTCGCTGTTTAGCGATGATTTCGAACAACAGTTGCGCGTACGGATGAAAATCGCCGCCCAAAGCACAGACGAAAGATTGGAACAAGCTTTGCGCGAAGAAATCCTGCGCGATCTGGCTCGCGATTTAAAAGCCAGTCTGAACGAAGACCAATTGGCCGAGGCAATCGACCACCTGATGCAATACGATTCTTTATTTAAATAACGACATACCTTCATCATGCAAATCTATCTGGTTGGCGGCGCCGTACGCGACGCCTTACTCGGTTTGCCGGTAAAAGACCGCGACTGGGTGGTGGTCGGCGCCGACGCCGATACTATGCTCGCTGCCGGCTACCAACCGGTCGGCGCTGATTTTCCGGTTTTCCTGCATCCGAAAAGCAAGGAAGAATATGCCCTTGCGCGCACCGAGCGCAAAACCGCCAAAGGTTATGCCGGTTTCAGCTTTTATACCGATAAGAGCGTTACCCTCGAGCAGGATTTATTGCGGCGCGATCTTACCATCAACGCCATGGCGGAAGACGAACACGGCCGCCTGATCGATCCCTTCGGCGGCCGCCAAGATTTGGCCGACGGCATCTTGCGCCACGTTTCCCCCGCATTTGCCGAAGACCCGGTGCGCATTTTGCGTACCGCCCGTTTTGCCGCCCGCTATGGTTTTCGAATCGCATCCGAAACACTGCAACTGATGCGGCAGATGGTCGACAACGGAGAAGCCAATGCATTGGTGGCCGAGCGCGTGTGGCAGGAGTTGGCCAAAGGGCTGATGGAGGAACATCCCGAGCGCATGATGGAAGCCTTGCGCAGCTGTGGCGCCTTGCGGGTGATTCTGCCCGAAGTCGACGCTTTATTCGGCGTGCCTCAACGTGCCGACTATCATCCCGAAATCGACAGCGGTGTGCACACCTTAATGGTGTTGCAACGTACCGCCGCTTTGCAATTGAGCCTGCCGGAACGCTATGCCGCACTGTTGCACGACTTGGGAAAAGCACTCACGCCGGCCGATATTTTGCCCAGTCATTACGGTCACGATGCGGCCGGCCTACCGTTGGTGCGTGAAGTCAACCGGCGCTGGCGGGTACCGAAAGCCTGCGCCGAGTTGGCCGAGCTGGTTTGCCGCTGGCACATCATGTTGCACAGCGTCGCCCAACAAAAACCGGCCACCGTATTGAATACATTAAAAAAAACCGATGCATTCCGTCGCCCCGAACGTTTCAGACAGGCATTAAACGTTTGCTTGGCGGATCAGCAAGGCCGTTTGGGCAAAGAAAACAGTCCCTATCCGCAGTATGAACATTGGCTCGCCTTGCTCGCCGCCGCCGCATCGGTAAACAGCGCCGCCATTGCTGCGGAATATGCGGGTGACAGGCAACGGATTTCCGAAGCCATAGACCGCGCCCGTTTGGCTGCCATCACTCCTTTGCAACAGGCCTACCGTCAGCAGTCGAAAGAGCAGCATTAACAAACACAGATCTTTGTAAAACTTCTTTTGCTATGCTTTGATCAATCGGCATCATATTGAATCGTGGTTTCAGATGTCTTTGTTAAATAAAGCATTACATAGAAAATCAATTTAAGAAAACGCACGCGTCAAGCTTGGATACGACGGAAACTGGTTCGAATAAGTGAATTTGCCATATGGACTTAAATGATTGAATTCATAACAATGCCTGTCTGAAAAAGTGCTGGTGCAGATTTTTTTCAGACAGGCATTGGCTTTTTTGTTTTAAACGGATATCAACCGTCCAACTGCTCGTTATGGCGCGCGAGGATGGTGCGCTTGTTGGCGTGATCCGGCGGGGAAATAATGCCGTCGGCCTCCATTTGGTCGATTAAAGTAGCGGCACGGTTATAACCGATGCGTAAAAAGCGTTGCAGCGAGGAAATGGTTGGCTTTTGCGATTTGATGACGGCGGCAACAGCTTCGTCGTATAACTCGTCGCGCTCGTTTTCGCGGGCGGCTCCGGGAGCATTGCTGAAAATATCATCGCCGCCTACACCTGCGGTGAGGATATCTTCAATGTAATCCGGTTCGCCGGTTTGCTTGAGGAAATCGACCACGGCATGCACTTCGTTATCTTGTACAAAGGCGCCATGTACGCGTTGCGGGTAGCCGGTACCCGGCGGCAGGAACAGCATATCGCCTTGGCCCAACAGGTTTTCCGCGCCCATTTGGTCTAAGATGGTACGGCTGTCGACTTTGCTGGAAACTTGAAAGGCGATGCGGGTGGGAATATTGGCTTTAATCAGGCCGGTAATCACGTCTACGCTCGGGCGTTGGGTAGCAAGAATCAGGTGGATGCCCGATGCGCGCGCTTTTTGGGCGATGCGGGCAATGAGTTCTTCAATTTTCTTGCCGGCGGTCATCATCAAATCGGCAAATTCGTCTACCACCACCACAATGAAGGGCAGTTTTTCCAGCGGTTCGGGATCATCTGCATTCAGGCTGAACGGATTGCGGATTTTGCGCCCTTGTTGCTGGGCTTCCAGAATTTTTTCGTTGTAGCCGGCCAGATTGCGCACGCCCAGATGGCTCATCAGGCGGTAGCGTTTTTCCATTTCGTTAACGCACCAAGTCAATGCGTTAGCGGCCAGCCGCATATCGGTAACCACCGGCGCCAGCAAATGCGGGATGCCTTCGTAAATGGAAAGCTCCAGCATTTTCGGATCAATCATAATCATGCGCACGTCTTCCGGCGAGGCTTTATACAACATCGACAGAATCATGGCGTTGACGCCCACCGATTTGCCGGAACCGGTAGTGCCGGCAACCAAAAGGTGCGGCGCTTTGGCCAAATCGGTAACCACCGGCTCGCCGATGATGTTTTGGCCTAGAGCCAGAGTGAGCTTGGAACGGCTTTCGCGAAATTGCGGCGAATTGAAAATTTCAGACAGGCGTATCACTTGCCGCTTCGGGTTGGGCAACTCTAAGCCCATACAGGTTTTGCCGGGAATGGTTTCTACGACGCGGATGGAGGCGACGCCGAGCGAGCGGGCCAGGTCTTTTTCCAGATTAAGCACCGCATTGCCGCGCACGCCGACATCGGGTTCGATTTCGTAGCGGGTAATCACCGGGCCGGCATAGGCGTCGACCACTTTGACTTTCACTTTGAATTCGCCGAGTTTTTCTTCAATGGTAATGCTGTTTTCCAACAGGGCTTCTTCCGATTGGGTAGCGCTGCTGTCGAATTGCGGCGGCATCAGCAGTGAAACATCGGGCAGAGTACCGAAAGCCGGCTCTTCTGCATGATGATGTGTTGTAGCGGCCGACGTGGGGACGGTGAGATCAGCGTTAACGGCAGCTTGAATGTCGTTAAGCAAGGCCTCATCGGCTTCGGTGTTTTCGATAAAAGCCGGATAGCCGCTGCTGTTTAATTCTTCATCGGAAACCTGAAATGAAGAGGTATCGGATTCCCAACCGAATGATGGGAACGGGTGAACATCATCTTCCGATTCGCTGATTAAGCGGTCGCTGATCGACCATTCCGGATGATCGGTAATGTGTGCATTCACCGGCGGCGGAGGCGGCGGCTCGGGCAGGTGGGTTTGCGGCGGTTCGCTGAATGCGGGCGGCGGCGGAATATCGATTTGCGGCGCGGGCGTTTCGGGAACCGGCGGCGGTTCGACTACCGTAGCATCGGGTGCCGGATTGGTTTTAACGGCAGCAGCCGGCATGCGGGAGGGCTGATACAAAGGCGGGCGCGACGGTTTGTTCAAACCGGCGGCCACCATCGGACGGGGGCGAACCAAGTCGGCAGGTGCGGCAAACGATTCCACCTGCGTAGACGGCCAGCCGTTGTTTTGCGGGGCAGGCGTGGTTTGGCGGCGCAAACGGCGGCTTCCGGGCGCATTGTTGCGAGCCAGATTGGCAAAAACTTCATCTGCCGGAATAATCTCGGGCACATTGAAGGAAGAGAAGTTTTCTTGCTGGCGGCTGTAATGGCCGAGCTGCTGCCATTGCAGGTTGGAATGAATATCCGATTCGTCAATCAGGCGGGCGGATCGCGGTGTGTGGCGAAAGCCTTGTAATTCGGGGCGGAAGTTTTCCTGATAGAGTTTATTAACCTCGGCGATGGTGCGGGCTCGGGTACGTTCGACGGCAGGATCATCCAAAGTAATGGTTTTTACCGGTCGGCTGGCCAATACCGGCTGCGGTGCTTCGGAAACCGGATGAACGTTACGGGTCGCTTCTTCCAGCGTAATCACCGGCAAGTCTGCGGCCGGTTTTTTCGGTGTACGAAGCATTTCGGGATCACGTTCGAATTCCACGATCTCCACTTCATGGCGGTGGAAATGCGGCAGCGAGGCGGGGTGCATCAATTCCTCAGCGGTAATGATCGGAGAATCGGTTTCGGAAGTTTTCCCGGCTGTGCTATGGTTGGCGGAGTCGGCCAGATAAGAGCCGATGGAGATATTGTTATCCGAAGTACGTACCTGTTGCTGCTGTTGGGCAACGGTTTGGCGCAAACGGTTGGCTGCGGCATGGCGGCTGTTTGGGGATTCCGGCACTTCGGCAAAAGAGAGGCTCTCGGCATCGGCGGTACCGGCGAAAATCGGTAATTCATCAACGCTGTGCGCATCGGGATCAAGCTTGCCGAGCAGGGCGTCCAGCTTTTGGTGGTTGCGTTTGGGGGCGACTTCGCGCAGTTTTTCTACCGTGCGTGTATAAACGGCACGGCTTTCTTCTGCGGCTTTTTGGTTGCTGCGGCTGTTTTGCAGATTAGGGTTGGCGCCGCGAATGTCGCGGGCTTCTTTGACGTTTTCGGGCAAAGGGGCGGGGCGCCCGCTTTCGTGGCGGCGGAAATAGGCGACTTCGCGCTGCCATTCACGGTCTTGCTGGTGGCGCACCCACAGCAAAGAAGCGATGATGCACAAAATCAGAAACAACAGGATCCACAACATGGTTTTAACTGCGGCTTTCGTTTGAAGGGTCTGCAAAATAAAGGCGGTATTTTATCTTGTTTTCGTTTTTTATTCTATTTGTTTGCACGCGCAGATAGGCAGATGGGCAAACAAGTGGTTTGGGCAGCCGTTTGCCCTGCGTTATATAATGGGCTGGTAAATGGCATGCGATTTTAGGAATATAAGATGAATTTTTTGGCGGATTGGTTTCCTAAGCCTTGGTTGGCGGCGGCTTGGTTGGTATGGGCATTGTTGTTGCTGGCAACGGTGCGGCCGGCTTTTGCTGCGATGAGGACCAACGGCAGGGCGGTGGCGGTATCGGTGCTGATTCTCTCGGTATTATGGTCTTTGCGCGCCGGGGTTTCGGAAGGTCATCTGCATGATATGACTTATCATCTGTTGGGGTTGAGCTTGGTGGCGTTGATGCTGGATGCGGCAGCGGCGTTTTGGTTGGGCAGTTTGCTGCTTGCTGCTTATCTGACGCTGTTGCAGGGTTGGGGGGCGTTGCCGGTTTGGGGCATCAATGCCTTGGCAACGGTATTGACGCCGGTGGCGGTATGTTGGGCGATACGCGGCTTTGCGGCTCGAAAATTGCCGCATCATTTGTTTATCTATATTTTTATCAACGGGTTTTTTGCGGCGGCTTTGTCTATGCTGATTACCGGGGCGGTGGTAATCGCGCTTTTGGATGTGGCCAATATTTATGCGGATGTGCCTTTATGGTCGACGGCGTTTATGGTTTTTTTTCTGATTACCTGGGGCGAGGCGTTTTTGAGCGGCCTTCTGACGGCGATTTTTGTGGCGTTTGCACCGCAATTGTTGGCGACCTTTGATGATAAGCATTATTTGCAGCGGCAGAGCGATTTGTGGAAATAATAATGATGGGGGCGGATGAAATGTTGGCCAATATTGCGGCGGTTTCTTTAGGAGCGGCAGCGGGCGCGTGTTTGCGTTGGGGATTGGGTTTGTTGTTGGCTGATGCGGCAACGGCTTTTGCCGCGGGTACTTTGGTGGCAAACTGGTTGGGCGGGTTCGCTATCGGCGTGTTTGCCGGGTTGGACGGTGTTTGGCCGGGCATCACGCCGCAGCTGCGGCTCTTGGTGGTTACCGGTTTTCTCGGCGGGTTGACTACTTTTTCGGGGTTTTCGCTGGAAATCGTGGCGATGATGCAGCAGCAGCGTTATGCGGATGCGGCGGTGACCGTATCGCTACATTTGTTCGGCTCGCTGGTGTTAACCGCTTTGGGTATTTGGTGTGTGCATGCGTGGCGCGGGTAAGGGATTCTGAAATCGAAATGCCTGTCTGAAAATTTTTTCAGACAGGCATTTTTATTTCTATGAATCCGGGTGGTTATCTCTGCCGAATGTTGGTACGAAGCTTGAGTATGCCTGTCTGAAAAGATTTTGCACGCTGAAATATTTTTCAGACAGGCATGGTTATGAAACCGAAGCTTGCCGGTTGGGAATTTTCAAACCGAAGGTTTTGATCTGGCTGCGCTCGTCCAATTCTTTTACGGTTACTTCGAAGCCGTCGATATGAATACGGTCGCCGGAAACCGGCACGCTGCCGAAACGTTTGATAAAGAGTTCTACCAAGGTTTGCTCGGCATCGACATTATTCAGGTGCAGGCCGTAGGCGAAGGCAAGGTCGCCCACTTTGATGTCGGGGTTGAGGATGAATTCGCCGTAGAATTGTTGTTCGGTGGCGGTATCGCTGCGGGCGCTGAATTGTTCGGCAAACGCGTTGCCTTTGTTTTCCGGCAATACATACCAAGCAATATCGTTAACAGCCATTTTGGTTTGCATGTCTACCGGTACGGTTTCGCCGCGGCGGATCAGGGCAAATAAACGTCCTTCGTTGAATTCGGGATTGCGCGTCATTACATCGGGATGGCTGTCTTCGGCGTCGGAATTTTCGCCGACTTTAAACGATTGCAGTGATACGGCCAGGGCGTCCGATAACCAGATTTCACGGTGATATAAGGGTTCGGGGCGCGGCGGCAGCACCACTTTGAGTAGGCGGGCAACCACCGAAATGGTAGAGCCTTGAATCATCAGCGATAAAATCACCACGGCAAAGGCGACCTCAAATAATAGCTCGGATTGTGGTACACCCATGGTCAGCGGCATAATCGCCAGCGTGATCGGAACCGCGCCGCGCAGGCCTACCCAGCTGATATAGGCTTTTTCACGTTGGGTGTAGCGGAAGAATTTGAGGCTGGTCCATACCGCAATCGGTCGAGCCACCAAAGTAAGAAAAAAGGCGATTACCAATGCGTCTACACCGTGGTCAAGCAGACGGCTGGGGGTAACCAGCAGACCGAGTACTAAGAACATGCTGGCTTGGGCGAGCCAGGCCAAGCCGTCCATCACATTGAATACGTGCTCGATCGCACGGGTGTGTGAATTGCCGATAAAAACACCGGCCAGGTATACCGCGAGAAAGCCACTGCCGCCTAATAAGTTGGTAGATGCAAACAGCATCAGGCCGCCGGAAGCGACCAACAGGGCGTAGAGGCCGTCGGCCAGCCGGATTCTTGCCAACAGGCGTGCCAGCACTTTGCCGGCCAGCCAGCCCAATATCAGGCCGAGACCGAGTTGTTTGACCAGCAGCCAGCCGATGGTGAGCGCGTCGGCTTCCTGCGGCTGCATAATCATCATAATCAGGGCGGTAACCATCAGAATCGCCATCGGATCATTGCAGCCGCTTTCCAATTCCAGCGTGGCCATTACGCGTGAGTTGAGGCGCACGCCGCTGGTGCGCAGCAGCGAGAATACTGCGCCGGCATCGGTGGAGCCGACGATGGCGGCCATCAGCATGCCGTGTTTCCAGTCTACGCCGAGAAAGAGCGTAGCGAAAATACCGAGCAGGACAACGGTGGCGATTACGCCGTAGCTGGCGAGTACCGCTGAGGGTTTGAGTGCGATGCGGAAGCTGGAAAGATTGGTGCGCAAGCCGCCGTCGAGCAAAATCACGGCCAGTGCTAACTGGCCGATGGTGTTGGCGGCGGAGTAGTTATCGAACTTGATGCCGCCTATGCCTTGTTCGCCGGCGAGCATGCCGACGCCGAGAAATACCAGTAACAGCGGCATGCCGAGTTTGGTTGACGCCCGGGTCGCTATTACGCTGACAAACAGCAGCAAAGCGGTAATCAGAAATAAGAAATTGACACCGTCCACAATCCGTTATCCTTGTTATTGTGATCAAAAACATTAAACACGCGATTCTACCATTATTTGCTTGCTTCCGAAGGCAGTTTCCCAATGCGGCCGATTTTTCAGACAGGCATTATGCAACCGGAAAACTAACGGCGTTAAACGGTTTGGCAAGCTGCTATAATGTACGCTGTTTTTGTGAAAGATAAACCTCATGGCGAACCAGCGACTGATTTACGGCTTTCATGCCGTCAATGCCCGATTGTGGCAAAACCCGAAAAGCATTACCGAGCTTTATATTCAAGAAGGCAAAAACGATGCGCGTACCCGCGAAGTATTGGAAAAAGCGGCGGGCGAAAACGTGCGCGTACATTTTGCCGCAGCCGATAGGTTGAATACCATCAGCAAGGGGGCGCGCCATCAAGGCGTGGTCGGCTTTATCGATGCTTCGAAAAACCATGTTCATTTGGAAGACGTATTGGAAAATTTGAGCGAGCCGGCTTTGTTGCTGGTGCTGGACGGCATTACCGATCCGCACAACCTCGGTGCCTGCCTGCGTACTGCCGATGCGATGGGAGTGCATGCGGTGATTGCGCCGAAAGACAAAAGCGCCGGTTTGAATGCTACCGTCAGCAAAGTAGCCTGCGGTGCGGCGGAGACCGTGCCGTATATTACGGTGACCAATCTGGCGCGTACCTTACGCGAATTGAAAGAATACGGTATTTGGGTGGTGGGCACGGATATGGAAGGCGTAGCGGATCTTCACCATTACAGCGTGCCGCAAAGTGTGGCTTGGGTAATGGGCAACGAAGGCGAGGGCATGCGTCGCCTTACCCGCGAATTGTGCGACGAGTTGGTATCCATTCCAATGTTCGGTACGGTAGAGAGCATGAACGTATCGGTATCGGCAGGCATGGTGTTGAGCGAAACCCGCCGCCAGCGCAGCCTGATCGAAAAAACTTAAATATTTAAAAACATATACTTTACTGACCGTTCTGTTTTTTCAGACAGGCATTGTTTGAAACAATATTACAAATAATTGCAGGAAAAACTTTTCTATGGGATAAATTTTGCTATTATCCGTACCGATACCTTCTCAAACACAAACCGATGATTAAAATCCGACTTCCAAAAAAAGATCTTTACAGTTGGTTGAAAAAGCTGTGCGACAGCGGCGATCCGATAGCCACGCTGAACAGTTTGGTCGAGTGGTTGCGCCGCGGCGGCACGAAGCATGCGGCAGCCAGAACGGAAGAATTGTTGCAAACGCTGCATAACCATCCTGAACTGGCGCGCGAAATGGGGCGGCAGCTGTTTGGCTGGTTGGCCGTATTGCATATTTATCCTGCGTTGGTGACGCTGGGTATTTTTTCGCGCGAAGGCTTCGGCCGCGAGGCGGGCAAGCGTTTGTATGACCGGTTCAATCCGCCGCCGCGCGATCAGAAAAACCTGCGCGACGTCTTTTTGAGGCTGTTTTACCGGCAGCAAGACCGCGTTTGGTTGCAAACCATTCCGGGCATCCAATGGCAGCGGTTTTACCAATTGCTGATTGCCGGCCTGCCGGCCAATACCGCGCAAACCATACACCGCAAATGGTTGCACGATCAGCTGCACGCCATCGAAATGCTGGCGATTTGGATTGCCGCCGAAGAATTAGATCCCAACCTTATTCGTATCGATCCGAAACTGCTGGAAGTGGATTCGCCTTTTCTTGCGTTGAGCCGCGAAGTGTTCCGCTTGCTGGAGCATCTGCGTAGCGGAAATCCGGAACGTTTCGACGATGCCCATTTGCAGGTGATGTTGGACCAATCGGAGGCGCAGATTGATCGTTTGCGCAAGCGCGGTGCGGGGGCGGGTACCGGCTCTTCATTATCGGTAGCGCATTTGTTGGAACGTTTGGAGCAAACGCTGGACCGTTTGAAAGTTTTATTGGCGATTCAAACCGCCGAGAGCGAAGCCGTGCAAATCAGCCATACTTTGGATTTGCTGCATCATTTTGCCGGCTCGGCCGGTGAATCGCGCAGTATTTCGCTATTGTGGAAACGCAGTGTGAAAATGTTGGCGCGCAGTATCAGCCAGAACACCAGCGGCCGCGGCGAAAAATACATCACCACCAACCGCAGCGACTATTTTGCAATGTTACGCTCGGCGGCTCTCGGCGGGGTGTTGATTGCCTTGATGGCCTTGCTGAAACTCAAGTTGGGTATGATGGGGTTGAGCAAACTGCAGTATGCGGTTTTATCCAGTTTGGATTACGGCATCGGTTTTGCTTTGATTCATATGGTTCACGGTACGGTGGCCACCAAGCAGCCGGCCATGACCGCCTCCAATATTGCGCAGCAGATCGAACGCAGTAGCGACGATAGAACGATAGACCAGAAATTGGCCAAAATCAGCGTGGATTTAATCCGTTCGCAGGCCATTGCCGTGTTCGGAAATATGAGCGTGGCGATTTTGCTGGCTACGCTGATTACCTTTGTGCACGACTGGTACACCGGTTTGCCGATTTTATCGCAAGAGGTCACCGATAAGCAGTTTTTATCGGTGCTGCCTTTCAGTCAGCCGACGCTGATTTACGCGGCGATTGCCGGGGTGTGGTTGTTTTGCGCCGGAATCATTTCCGGCTTCTTCGACAACCGGGCCAATTATCTGAATATGCGGGAACGCTTGCGAGAGCACCCCTTGATGGTGAGGCTGTTGCCGGCCGGTTTGCGCGGCAAAGTGGCCGATTATCTGCATCAGAATTATGGCGCCCTGATGGGTAATTTTATTTTCGGCGTGATGCTCGGCAGTACCAGTTATGTCGGTTATCTGCTAGGGCTGCCGCTCGATATCCGCCATGTGGCTTTTTCTTCGGCCAATATCGCCTATGCGGCGGCGGTGGAGGAGATGTCCCCTTGGATATTTATGATTTATCTGGGCGGCGTTCTGTTGATCGGCATCGTCAACTTGTGGGTGAGCTTTGCTTTGACTTTATGGATTGCACTGCGTTCGCGCGATACGCACATCGGCAGTTTGGGTAAACTGGCCAAAAGCATTTGGCAGCAAATGGTTGCCAATCCGATGAGCCTGCTGTTTCCGGTGCAGGCGGCCGGCCAGATTATTAAGGAGCAACGGCAGCCGGAAAAAGCGGAAAGCAAAAATAAGGATACGGCGGAATAAACATACCTTACCGTCAACCAATGCCTGTCTGAAAAATTACGGATGCGGATTTTTCAGACAGGCATTGTTATTTGTCACTATAATTTAAGTGATATTTTAAATTGGCAAGAAAATAAGATGAAACAGGGGAAAATGCGGCTGATTCACGGCTTGGGCGCTTGGGTATGCGGGCTGGTGTTGTCGTTTTATTTACCTGCGCAAGCTTCTTGGCAGCTATGGGCAGTTGCGGCGTTGTTGCTGGCGGCGGTTGCCATGCGCTACCGCGCGGCTTTACTGCTCTTGATTGCACTTGCCGGCGCGGCGTGGGGCGTATGGAATACCGAAAGGGAGCTGGCGGCACAATGGCCGTTGAAGGAAACGGTTCAATCGTCGGACTTGCAAATACGGGTGACCGATTTACCGCAACGCGATGAGCGGCGGGTACGCTTTATCGCTGAAGCAAGCGACAGCAGCGGCCGCTCTTATCGTTTGCAGCTTTCTGATTACCAGCTGCGCGAATGGCCGGCCGGCAGCCGTTGGCAAGTAATGGCACGGGTTCGTGCGCCTCTGGGCGAATTGAACGGCGCCGGTTTTGACCGTGAAGCATGGGCACTGGCCGCCGGGTTGGACGGTTCGGGTACCCTTGGCAAGGAAAGGCGGCTGTTGACACAAGCGGACTGGCGGGACGGTTGGTTGCTGCTTCGGCAAAACTTAAGTGCGAATTGGCAGCGGATAGACGGGGCAGACGAGGGCGCGGCATTGATGCGGGCGTTGGGCTTGGGCGAACAAAATGCGTTGCCGCAAACGGCGTGGCAGGCATTCCGGCCTTTGGGGCTGAATCATTTGGTGAGCATTTCCGGTTTGCACATCAGTATGGTCGCGCTGATGGCGGCGTGGATTGCGAACCGGTTATTGCGTGTATCGCCATGGCTGCCTTCGCGCCCGCGCAGTGTGGTGTTGTTATCCGGCTTGCTCGGTGCTTTTGCCTATACCGCGTTGGCAGGATTTCCGGTACCCGCTTTGCGCTCTTTATGGATGCTGGCGGTACTGGCTTGGTTTTGGTGGCGGCGCGGTGCGCAATCGGCTTGGCTGGCTTGGTGGTTGGCGTTGGCCGTGGTGTTAACGGTTTATCCGCCCTCGGCATTGGGCGTCGGCACTTGGCTGTCATTCGGATTGGTGGCCGCCTTGTTGTGGGCGGGTTCTTGGCGTTTGCAGGAGCGCGCTTGGAAAATCGCCGTGCGTGCGCAGTGGGCGGCAACCTTGATGACCATCGTATTGGTGGGAGAGCGCTTTTCTGCTGTTCCTTTGCTCAGCCCTTTGGTCAATGCTTTGGCGATTCCTTGGTTTTCTTGGGTACTCACGCCTCTGGCGCTGTTGGCTTCTTTTTTGCCGTTTTATCCTTTGCAATGGCTGGCCGCGCAGCTGGCCCAATACACCATGGATATATTGTATTGGCTGGCGCCTTATGCGCCGGAATGGGGCGTAACGGCGGCTCCTTGGCCTTTATGGCTGCTGGCAGTCGTATCGGTATTCATCATCTTGTTGCCGCGCGGGTTGGCTTTGAAACCGTTAGCTTGGCTGATATTGGCGGGATTTATGTTGTACCGGCCGCCTAAGCCTTTGCCGGGCGAAGTGCGCGCAACGGTATGGGATATCGGGCAAGGTTTGGCGGTGAGCGTGGAAACTCAAAACCATGTGCTGTTGTTCGATACGGCTACCGCCGAAATGGCACAGATGAATCTGATTCCGAATTTACATGCCCAAGGCTGGCGGCGGTTGGATGCGTTGGTGTTGTCTCATCATGATAACGATCACGACGGCGGTTTCGAGGCAGTAGCCCAACGTTTTCAAGCGGATAGCGTTTGGGCGGGGCAGCCCGAATTTTACCCCGGCGCCCGCTTGTGCAGCGACGGTATCCGCTGGCAATGGGATGGTGTGCATTTCGAGTTTCTGCGCCCTGCAGGAACTTTCAAAGCAGATAATGACCAAAGTTGTATTTTGCGGGTGGTTGCCAATGGCCAGGCTTTGTTGATAACCGGCGATTTGGGATTGGCCGGTGAAGAGTCATTGGCAAGCCGGTACGGCAGCGGCTTATACAGCCAGGTGCTGGTGTTGGGGCACCATGGCAGCGCTTCGTCTTCTTCGGGCATGTTTTTGGATGCGGTATCGCCACGTTGGGCGATTGCTTCCAGCGGTTTTGCCAACCACTACCGTCATCCGGCCGAAGAAACGCAAATTCGCTTGAAACTGCGGGGCATCGAATTGTTGAGAACCGATTACCAGGGAGCTTGGCGCGTCGAACTGGGCAGTGGGTCGCAACCGAAAATCACACCATTGGTTTTCAGACAGGCCTATTGGCATAAGAAGCCTTTTGATTTGGATTTCCAGCAATGAGCCATCACGCTCCTGCTTTTATTAATCAACAGAATTTATGAAAAATAAATATACAATAGCTTCATAAAGAAACAATTTGTTTATTTATATTTTCTAATATTAATTTTTGTAAAAACTAAAAATAAAGTTTTTATTTTACAAGTGACTATATTCCCCTGTGCAACCTTTTGCTGTTTGAGTACTCTCTATTTTCAATAGTTTATGATGGCTAAATGCCTGATAAATCTCGTTTATGGAGAAATGCTGATGATGCAAAAGGATGTTTCATTTAATCCTCGCGAATATTCAACTGCTCAAACAGATACTGCTCTTGATCAGGAAACGGCAGCAGACGGTGTTGTCGCTAATGAATATCTCAATCAAGACTATGTCTATGTCGGCGAACATGCAGATACCGGTTTTGCCGCCATTCAAAACATTCCCCTGAATACTGAAGAAATCATGTGGACGGCGTATGCGGATCCCTATCGCCAATATGCCGCTACCGGAGCAGAAACTGCCGAAACGGCTTCTGATACGGCTTTGCTTGCCGCCGATGTGGGTGCAGAAAATCCCTCTTCCGGAACTCAAGCCGCTTGGTGGTTAGCAGGCGGTACTTTATTGGCTGCCGGTATTTTGGGCGCAACGGCATTCAAAGACGATGACGATGATGCCAATACAACCGATAGCACCGCCACACTAAGCAATGCAGACACCGGCAATACGGGTACAACAGCGACAAATACAGAGGCCGTAAGCAATACGGAAACTGAAAACACCGCAGCTACTGAATCTGCAACAGATGATAGCGATACCAGTACCGTTGCCGCCGAAACCACCGATACTGCAAGCAATACGGCGGAAACGGAAAATACGACGGTATCCGAAACCGACACATCGGCAACAACAAACGAAACAACAGTAACTACCGCAGCGCAAACTCCAGCAGCGACCGCTTCGGAAACCACGGCAAACGACAATGCCGCCGATACCGCTTCAAGTTCAACAGATGAAATCGCATCGGCCGGTTTAAGTGCCCGTAGCGCTACCATCGAGCTTAATGAAGGCTTGGGTAGCGACAAAGTACTGAGCAATAGCGACGGGTTGGTTACGCTCAGCGGCAGTTTGTCTGCCGGTGACAGCACTTTACAAAACTATCTGTCGCAAGGTTGGATCAGCCAATTGCAAATTACCATCGGCGACAAAACTTATCTGGCTGATGTTGACGCCGATAGTTTGACTTACCGCTTTCAAGCGCAAGCGGCTGATTTGGCGGCAGCGGCCGGTAGCAGCATAGGCATTGCATTTGTTGAAAGCCCGGTAGATTCGCTGGAAGGTACTGCACTTGCCGATACCTACCTACTGAACCAAGGCCTGCCTACCGCCGACACTTCAGCCATCGAGGTCAGTCTGCAAGATAATATCGATGGTGCCGTTATTTCCGGCAGTTCGGGTAGCTACACCGTATCCGACACCTTCAGCGATACCACCGTTATCGGCGGCAGCATCAGCGGTGCAGAAACCGGTGATACGGTTGAATTAATCGTCAATAATCAAACCTATACCGCTACGGTGGCGGAGGACGGTCATTTCAGCGCAGCGGTCAGCACAGCCGATTTAAGCACCGACAGCGATAAACAGATTGAAGCACGCCTGCTCGACAGCAGCGGCAATACCGTTGCACAAAGCAGTGAAGCTTACGCGGTTGCCGCATCACCCGAGGGCGGCAACGGCAATATCAGTGCACAAAGCGAGCTGCCGTATTTTATTAACGCACTGAATAACGCCGCCACCGCACAAGGTTATCTTGGCGAGAGCAGCAAATGGGCCGGTGTCGGCAGTGCGTTGAACATTAGCTATGCTTTTGACGGCGGCAGCGGCATCGACCGCCAGAGTGGTGCGGCTTTGGGCAACAGCCTGGCTTTCAGCAGCCAGCAGATGAGCGATATCAAAGCTTTATTATCGAAGCTTACGCAATACGCCAACATCACCTTTACCGAAGCCGAAAATGCCGATAGCGCGGATTTGGTATTTTATCTGGATGATTTGAGTACCGTAGGCCTGGATGATTCTTACGGCTACGCCTACACCGGCGGCGACGTACATTTTTCATCTACTCTCTACAGCGCCGACGATGCCTTCAGCCAAGGCGACGGCCCGATGACCGTATTGCACGAAACCCTGCACAGCTTGGGCTTCGAACACCCGTTCGAGGTAGGCGACAACAACAGCGAAACGCTTTCCGAGCAGGAAAACAGTACCGAATTTACGCTGATGTCGTACAACTTCGATGATTTGGCCAAAACCGACGACTTGCGCGTGTTCGACCTTGCCGCCCTGCATTACAACTATGGCGTGAACACTTCGCAACGCAGCGGCAACGACGTTTATACATTCAATGCCTTCAACCGCGGCACATCCGACGGCAGTATTTATATATGGGACGGCGCGGGTGTCGATACCTTCGACGCCGCTTCCGCCGAAGCGGGCGTTACCGTTAACCTCACGCCCGGTTCTTGGAACTACATCGGCGAAAAAAGCCAGTATCTGGCCGCCACCGGTACCGAAACCGTTGATTACGCCACACTGCTCGGCGTTTCCGCCGACAGTACCATTATCGACGGTTGGAATACCGCCACCAATTCCGCCAACTACGTAACCGGTACCCAACAAGCGGTATATGCCACCGGACAATCGTTTATCGGCTACGGTACCCAGATTGAAAACCTGATCGGTTCCGCCCATAACGACAACCTCACCGGTAACGATGCCGACAACCAAATCGAAGGCGGTGAAGGTACCGACACCATCGCCGGCGGTTTGGGTAACGACAGCCTGATTGGCGGCGCCGGCGATGACAATATGAGCGGCGGGCAGGGCAACGATATTTATTATGTAGACAGCAGCGGCGATAGCGTAACCGAACAAGCCGGCGAAGGTAGCGACACCGTATACAGCAGCGTGGATTACACTTTGGCCGCCAATTTGGAAAACCTGATGTTGCTCGGTTCTGCCAATATCCGCGGTACGGGCAACGATGGCGACAACCTCATCAGCGGCAACGGCGGCAGCAATTGGCTCAAAGGCGGTCTGGGTAACGACACCTTAACCGGCGGCGCCGGCGCCGATTATTTCGTGTTCGACGACTTGCTCGGCGGCGGTACCGATACCATTACCGATTTCAGCTACGGCAGCGACAAAATCGTACTCAGCAGCCTGCTGTTCGACGAAGCCGATCTCAATCTCAGCGGCTTTCTGGCTTTCGGCGACGACCAAATCAACGCCGATACCCGCCTGATTTACAACAGCAGCGAACAAAGTCTGGCTTATGATGCCGACGGTTCGGGCAGCGCCGCCGCCGTTACCTTCGCCGGCGTGTCGTTGGACGAACAGATTAATGCCGCCAATCTGATCAGCTTGGTCTAACGTTTTACAGGCGGCAAGCCGCCAGTTTGAATAAAATGCCTGTCTGAAAACTTTTTTCAGACAGGCATTTGTGTTTAAAAAGCTTTTACGGCAGATTTGCCATATGAAATTTTGCAAGCCGTTTCGGCATCTTAAAAAATGCGTCATGCTCGGGCTTGACCTGAGCATCTGGTTTTTAAGAAGAAATAACAGATACTCGGGTCAAGCCCGAGTATGACAAAATATTAATCAACTCAGGATTAAAACGGCTTTTTGCAAAGGCCAAAGCCTATGCCTGTCTGAAAACTTTTTTTCAGACAGGCATTTGTGTTTAAAAAGCTTTTAACGGCAGATTTGCCTATGGAATTTGCAAGCCGTTTCGGCATCTTAAAAAATGTGTCATGCTCGGGCTTGACCCGAGCATCTTTTTGTTTTGAAAGAAAAAGCCGATACTCGGGGTAAGCCCGAGTATAACGAGATATCAATAAATTCAGGATTAAAAAGTTTTTTGCAAAGGTCTCAGGCATATTGAAAGTTGCCGGCAAAATTGTTGTCTCGAAAGGGGAAATGTTATAATAGCCCGTTTTTAAAGAAAAATTTTTTATGAATATCGCCGCCGCCATCCTGATTATCCTGCTGCTGATTCTTATCAGCGCCTTCGTTTCCAGCGCCGAAATCGCGCTGGCCTCCTCGCGCAAAATCAAATTGCAGCTGATGGGCAAAGAAGGCGACACCCGCGCGCTTGACGTACTCAAGATGCAGGAGCAGCCCGGCAGCTTCATCACCGTGGTGCAAATCGGCCTCAATACCGTAGCGATTCTGGCCGGTATCGTCGGCGAAGCCGCCGTACGCCCTTATCTGGATGAACTGCTTGCCGGTATGCCGTGGGCCGCCACCGTCGCATCGCTGCTTTCTTTCTCTCTGCTTACCGGCAGCTTTATTCTGTTTGCCGACTTGATGCCCAAACAATTTGCCATGGGTAACCCGGAAAAAGTTGCCGTACGGGTGGTGCGTCCGATGTTGTTGCTGATTTTTCTGCTCAAACCTTTCGTATGGATATTCGACGGCTTGGCGCGCTTGCTGTTCAAGATGCTCAATATTTCCACTGTGCGCCAAGAGCAGCTCACTTCCGAAGACATTTATGCGGTGATGGATGCCGGCGCACAGGCCGGCGTGCTGAAAAAGCAGGAACACTATCTGATTGAAAACGTGTTTGAAATGCAGGAGCGCACCGTTACCTCCACCATGAACAGCCGAGAATCCATCGTTTATTTCGACAAACACGATACCGGCGAGCAAGTACTGGAAACGATGGCGGCCAATCCGCACAGCAAGTTTCTGGTGTGCGACGGTGACTTGGAACACGTTATCGGCTACATCGAATCGCATGCACTGCTTACCTTGTTTTTAAAAGAAGAAAACGTTCGGCTGACCGACAAACGCGTGCTGCGCAAAGCGCTGTTTATTCCCGATACGCTCTCTTTGTTCGACGTGTTGGAAACCTTCAAAACCTCGGGCGAAGATTTTGCGGTGATTGTTAACGAATACGCCTTAGTGGTCGGCCTGGTTACCTTGAAAGACGTGATGAGCATCGTGATGGGCGAATTGGTGAACACCGAGGAAGAGTCCCAAATCATCCGCCGTTCGGAAGATACCTGGCTGGTAGACGGTGCCACCCCGCTCGAAGATGTGATGCGCGCGTTGGATATCGAAGAATTTCCCCATTCTGAAAATTACGAAACCATTGCCGGTTTTATGATGTACTCCCTGCGCAAAGTACCCAAACGCACCGATTATGTGGTGTACGGCCGCTATAAATTCGAAGTGATCGATACCGAAAACTTCAAAATCGACCAATTGCTGGTGTCTTTGCAAAAGCAGGATTAAACCTCTTGGGCGCTGCTTGGCTCGAATGCCTGTCTGAAAAGTTTCCGACCGCTTGTGATGCGCAATATCAGCCCTCATATCGGCCTGCATCAGCGGATATCGAAAGAAACCAAAAACAGTTTTCAGACAGGCATTCGCCTTTTTCTGCTGCCGGGTATTGCTATTCTGTGCAAAGGGCTTATCATGGCGGCTGTTTTTATAGTTTGATAATAATTGAATCAGAGACTTTATGATTACCGTCAACACCTTGCAAAAAATGAAAGCACAGGGCGAGAAAATCGCGATGCTTACGTGTTATGAGGCCAGTTTTGCCGCCCTGATGAACAGTGCGGGCGTGGATGTGCTGCTGGTGGGCGATTCGCTCGGCATGGTGGTACAGGGGCATGATTCGACGCTGCCGGTGAGTTTGCAGGAAATGTGCTACCACACTTCGGCGGTGGCGCGCGGCAACAGCGGGGCGATGATTCTGGCCGATTTGCCGTTCGGCGCGTATCAGGCAAGCAAAGAGCAGGCGTTTGCCGCTTCGGCCCAATTGATGGCGGCGGGTGCGCACATGGTGAAACTGGAAGGCGGCGTGTGGATGGCGGAAACCACCGAATTTCTGCAAATGCGCGGTATTCCGGTATGTGCCCACATCGGGCTGACCCCGCAGTCGGTAAATGCTTTCGGCGGCTACCGGGTGCAGGGCAAGGGCGATGTGGCGGCACAGGCGCTGCTGAACGATGCCAAGGCGCACGATAACGCGGGCGCGGCAATGATTTTAATGGAATGCGTACCGGCGCAATTGGGCAAACAGGTAACCGAAAGCGTTGCCTGCCCCACCATCGGCATCGGCGCAGGTGCGGATTGCGACGGCCAAGTGTTGGTAATGCACGATATGCTGGGGATTTTCCCGGGCAAAACCGCGCGTTTCGTGAAGAATTTTATGGCCGGCCAATCCAGCATCCAAGAGGCCGTAAAAGCTTATGTAGAAGCGGTGAAAGGGAAAACTTTTCCGGCGGCGGAACATACGTTTTAATACCGGTTTGATCTCAGACCGAAACATGCCTGTCTGAAAAACATATCCTGTCTTTTCAGACAGGCATACTCTTTGAAACTTGAAAAGGATAAGCAAGCGATGCAAATTATTCATGGCATTGCCCAATTGCGCGAATGGCGCAAAACTGCCGGCCGGGTGGCTTTTGTGCCGACCATGGGCAATCTGCACGAAGGCCATCTGGCCTTGGTGCGCGAAGCGAAACGGCATGCCGATGCGGTGGTGGTGAGTATTTTCGTCAACCGCCTGCAATTCGGGCAGGGCGAGGATTTTGATAAATATCCGCGCACCCTTCAGCAAGATGCCGACAAGCTCGAAGGCGAGGGCGTGGCGGTGGTGTTCGCGCCCGATGAGAAAGAACTCTATCCGCGCGTACAGCAGCAATACAATGTCGAGCCGCCTCATTTGCAAAACGAATTGTGCGGTGCTTACCGCCCCGGTCATTTCCGCGGCGTGGCCACTGTGGTGACCAAATTATTCAATATCGTCGAGGCAGATGTGGCCTGTTTCGGTAAAAAAGATTATCAGCAGCTCACCATCATTCAGGGCATGGTGGACGATTTGAATATGAATATTCAGATTATTCCGGTGGATACCGGCCGCGCGGCAGACGGGCTGGCTTTATCCAGCCGCAACCAGTATTTAAGCGAAGCCGAGCGCGCCGAAGCACCGCGTTTGTACCGCGAACTCTCGCAAATGGCTCAAGCGATTGCCGGGGGCAATGTGAATTATGCCGAGCTGGAAAGCCAAGCGACAGCGAATTTGCAGGGGGGCGGTTGGCAAGTGGATTATGTGGAAGTGCGCCATGCCGGCAACCTGCAGGTGGCGCATGCGGGCGACAAACATGTGGTGATCGTGGCGGCCGCAAGATTGGGCAGTACGCGCCTGATTGATAATATCGAAGTGTTTATCGATTAACCGGCTTGGAGAATTCTGATCCGGATTGAAAACCTAGGGCGGGGAACAGGATTTCCCGCCTTATGTTTTATGTTGAAATATCATGACTACAATGAATTATATTTTGAGTGATTTGATGTGAATATATGCCTTTAAAAATCAATCAAAATGAAGTGCGGCTATTGTCTGTTGCGGGCGGGTATTTTATATTTATAGTTGAAAAGAATAAAAACTCGAACAGAGAAGAATCAACCAGATTGCTTCGTAAGAAAGGTAAAAATAAAACAATCTGGCGGCTGAAAGGCAACGGTTTGCCGAGGCCGGAAAACTGAGTAAGGAGAAAACAAGATGCAGCCGGATAAAAATATTCAACCCGATCACTTTGCCGTCAGAACCGCGTTATGGAGGGCCATGCATGTGTTGGCCGACGCACCGCCCCATATTTTGACTGATAACATCGGTTTGAAATTGGTAGCGCCGGAAGGTCAATGGCGCCAGCGGCCGGATATGGGCTTGCATTTTACGCGGCGCGTACGCGCTTCGGTGGTGGCGCAGAGCCGTTTGGCCGAAGAGGTGGTGGAAGAAAATTATCGGCAGGGTGTGTATCAATATGTATTGATCGGGGCGGGTTTGGATACTTTCGCCCAACGCCGTTCGGCGGAAATGAAAGATTTACAGATATTCGAAGTGGACGAAGCCGGCGTACAAACTTGGAAGCAGCAGCGTTTGCAGGCCATCGGTGCGGAAAAAACGGAAGGGCTGCATTTTGTAACCGCTGATGCCGAACGGGGAGAGTGGCTGGCACCTTTATTAAAAGCCGGATTCGATGAAAAAAAACCGGCGGTGGTGGCGGTGTTGGGGTTGGGTTTGTTTCTTGGACAACAGGCGATAAGTATGTTGCTAAAACAGATTGCCGGTTTAGCCAAAGGTTCGCAACTGCTGCTGTCTTATTTGTTGCCGTTGGAGTCGGTAATGCCGGCCGATAAGGCGGTATGGAAAGTTTTCGGCAAAGGAGCGCGTCATTACGGTATGCCGGAACCTTGCTTCTTTTCGGCTGAAGATATGGGTTTGTTGGCCGCAGCGGCAGGTTTTGAAGCAGTACAGACGATTAGTGCGCAAGATTTGGACGAACGCTATTTTGCCAATCGAGGCGATCGTTTGAGCCCGGCCAGCGGCGCTGAGGTTTTATGGGCAAAGGTTTAGAAGCATGTCGGATTAACTTAATCTCCGGCTATGGTATTGCTTGATGCCAAAAATAAGTTACCTCAGAAAATAACCCTTGATGACAAATGCCTGTCTGAAAATTTTAGCTTGGCCATAACGCGCAAGCTTTTTCAGACAGGCATTTTTTTATAGCGGATTTAATTAACTGAGACCTTTGCAAAAAATTTGTTAATCCTGAATTTATTGATATCTCGTCATACTCGGGCTCGACCCGAGTATCTGCTTTTTCTTCTCAAACAAATATAGCAGATTTAATTACTTCGATACAAGGCAGCAAGCCGCAGACAGTACAAGTAGTACGGCAAGGCGCAGCAACGCCGTAGCGAAAGTTAAGTTAATCTGCTATAAATGCTCGGGTCAAGCCCGAGCATGACGCCAGTGTTTTCAGGTATCAAAAAGAATTTTGCAAAGGTCTCTAACTTTCGCTGCGGCGTTGCTGCGCCTTAGCTCGAAGAGAAGAATTTTGTCAGCCGCTAAAGCGGCAACAGAATCGGTTTCATACATGTGTACTGTCTGCGGTTTGCTGTCTTGTATCGAAAATGTGCGAATTCGCCATAAGGGTTGTTTTTTAGCCTTCGGAACCGTTCTGCTCTTCCTGCGCGGCTTTGTAGGCACGCAAAAATTCTAGTGCGGCGGCTTGTTCGGCTTCGTTGCCGTATTTTAAATCGCGCTGTGCGCGGCGGTAGGCAGCTTTGGCTTGGGCGGCTTTGACTTGTTGCTCGCGATAATCTTCGCGGTTGGCCGGTACGGTACGTTGGGTGTGCATGGCTTGTGCACGGGACATGGCTTGTGCGATTAGGGCGGCCGGGTTGAGGGTGGCCGCAGTAGCAGCAGGTTCGGCTTTGCGTTCGATAGCGGCGGCGCGCGCTTTGAATTGCGCTTGTTTGGCTGCTTCGGCCTGTTCCAAGCGTTGGGTACGCCGCTGGTAGCGCACGCGGGCATGGCCAGCGGCGGCAAAGCGCTCGTTGCTGAGGTTGTCGGAGAGATAGTGCGCCTGCGGCAGAAATTCGTTTGTAACCGGCTGCATGTGGATGCAGTCGACCGGGCAGGGCGGAATACACAGGCCGCAACCGGTACATTCTTCGGCAATTACGGTATGCATCTGCTTGGTTGCGCCGAAAATGGCATCAACCGGGCAGGCGCGGATGCAGGCGGTGCAGCCGATGCAAACCGTTTCGTCTATCCAGGCCAGAGCGGTTTGCTGGGTCTTGGCCGGTTCAAGTACTGAACGCCCCAGTAATCCGGCAATATCAACGGCAACGGCATGGCCGCCGGGTGCGCAGAGATTGCCGGCCGCACTGCCTTCGGCCAAGGCCTCGGCATAGGGCATACAGCCGGAATAACCGCATTCGCGGCATTGGGTTTGCGGCAAAATCCGGTCGATACGTTGGGCCAGAGTATTCATATTCGGGTAAGGGGAGGCAAAAGTAAGAATTGAATTATAGAGGATAAAAGAATGCCTGTCTGAAAGCCTTGAATGCGGATTTTCAGACAGGCATTTTTGATGAAAGACTATTTAAACTTAAGCTTTCTCTTTCTGGCCCATTTTCGCGCGGACGATTTCGTAAACCATCGGCATTACCGAAATGATGATGATGGCAATCACCACCATGCCGAAGTTGTTTTTCACAAACGGCAGGTCGCCGAAGAAATAGCCGGCGTAAGAGAGCGAGACCACCCACAGCAGCGCGCCGACGACGTTATAGTGCAGAAAACGGCCGTAGTGCATTTTGCCCATACCGGCTACAAACGGCGCGAAGGTGCGTACAATCGGTACGAAACGGGCGATGATGATGGTTTTGCCGCCGTATTTTTCGTAAAACTTATGCGTTTTTTCCAGATATTCCTGCTTGAAAATCTTAGAATTGGGATTGGAAAACAGCTTTTCACCGAAATACTTGCCGATCATGAAATTAACGGCATCGCCGATAATGGCGGCGGCCAATAAAATCACTACCATCAAATGGATGTTCATATTGCCCAGCGCCGCTATGGCGCCGGCGGCAAACAGCAGCGAATCGCCGGGTAGGAAGGGGGTAACCACCAGGCCGGTTTCGCAGAAAATAATTAAAAACAAAATGGCATAAATCCAAACGCCGTATTCGGCAGAGAGGGTTTGCAGGTGTTGGTCGATGTGCAGAATAAAATCAATCAGGTCTGTAATCACGATATTCTCTTATTGGGGTTGAAGATAAACTCTTGATGCTTTTGTTTATTTTTTGTAGAAAAGCAGGGTGTAAAACAGCTCTCGGGCCGGTTTTGAAATAACCCAGTATTTTATATCAAAAAAGCGGCAGGTCAATTTTTAACCGATAAACGCAGTTTCTTCCCGCTGTGCGCGAAAAACACGTAAAATTAAGCCGATTTCCACCCATTCTTTTTCAAGGCCGTGACCCAGCTTACCTTCGATTTTGCCAGCCGGAATTATCCCGGTTTTGATAAATTCCTCGGCGATGCCAATGGCGAGCTGCTGTATGTTTTGCAACAGCAGCAGGCGCCGTTTGTGTACGTTTGGGGGCAGAAGGGCTCCGGTAAAAGCCATTTGCTGCGCGCTTGGGTCGGTCAAGCGGTTGCGGCGGGGCACGAGGCGGTTTACCTTGATGCGGCTTCAGGCTGGCGGCAAGCGGCGTTTGATGCCGAATATTTGGCGGTAGACCAGGTTGACCGGCTCGACGAAACAGGTCAGGCCGAATTGTTTGCCGTATTCAACCGCAACCGCAATCAAAACAGCGGGTTGCTGCTCTTGAGTGCTGATGTGCCACCGCCGCAGTTGGCGATACGGGAAGATTTGCGCACCCGTATGGGCTATTGCTTGGTTTACGATGTTAAACCACTTAATGATCAGGAAAAGGTCGATGCGCTCACCAGCATGGCGCATGCGCGCCAGTTGGGCATTGATCCCGAAGTGTTTCCTTATCTGCTCACCCATTGGCGGCGCGACATCGACAGCCTGCTCTCGATGCTGGAAACGCTGGAACACTATTCTCTTACCGTCGGGCGGCGCATCACCTTGCCGCTTGTGCGCGAACTGCTGAAACAACAGGAAAATTCATGACCAATCTAGCCATTTTTGACCTCGACAACACCTTAATCAACACCGATTCGGATAACAGCTGGCCGCAATATCTGATGAAAAAAGGCGTGGTGGACGCCGAATATGTGCGCACGCGCAACGACAAATTCTATCAGGATTATAAAAACGGCTGCCTCGATATCGATGAATTTCTCGCCTTCCAACTCGAGCCTTTAAGCCGGTTCAGCAAAGAAGAGCTGGCACAAATGCACCGCGAATTTACCGAAGAGTTCATTCAGCCGCACATTACCGGCATGGCTAAAATGCTGGTAGACAGCCACCGCGAAGCCGGCGATCAGCTGTTGGTGATTTCGTCTACCAACGAATTTATCATTACCCCGATTTCTCATTTGTTCGGCATTACCGAAGTGATCGGCACTTCGCTGGAAACCGGTGCCGACGGCCGTTATACCGGCCGCTATGTCGGCACACCGAGCTTGAAAGAAGGCAAGATTACCCGTCTCGAACAATGGCTGGCCGCGCGTGGCGAAACGCTGGCCGATTACGGCAAAAGCTATTTTTACAGCGATTCGCATAATGATTTGCCGCTGTTGCGTTATGTGAGCGACCCGGTGGCGGTGAATCCCGACGAAATTCTGTTGCGCGAAGCCTCGGAAAAAGGCTGGCCGGTGTTGAATTTTATTTAAGGCGGAATTTCTATGGCCGCCAAATACAAACCCTGTTTGGTTTTTACCACCGCCGCCGATCAAGCGGAGGCTAGCCGCATCGGCGAAGCGCTGTTACAACAAGGCTTGGCCGCGTGCGTACAGTATGAAAACATCCGCAGCCAATATATCTGGCAAGGAGAGTTGTGCAGCGACGACGAAGTGAGGCTAACCGTTAAAACCTCGCGCCACCTTTACCGCGCCGTTGAGAAAACCATCCGCCGGGAGCACAGCTACGATTGCCCGCAAATCATTATGCAGCCCTTGGCAGGCGGTTATAAAGCCTATCTGGAATGGGCGAAAGCGCTGTTGCGCCGGTAAGCTTCGGTTTATTTTGTTGCAATGCCTGTCTGAAAAATTTTTGTAAAAGGTTTTTCAGACAGGCATATTTATGCGGTTTAAAGCATCATGTAAAATGAATGATTCGTATGTTAGCGGGAGTGATGCGATGACGGTTTATGCGGTTGCCCATATTGTTCATCTGTTTTGCGCGATTGTTTTTGTCGGCGGAGTATTTTTTGAAATGCTGGTGTTGAGCGCGATACACGGCAAGCAGGTGTCGGGCGGGGCGCGCAAAGAAGTGGAGCGCGCTATTTCGCGCCGTGCGGTACGGGTGATGCCTTGGGTGGTAATCGGTTTGTTCGCATCCGGTTTGGTGATGGCGCACCGTTATGCGGCGGTATTTAGTAATCCGCTGGCCTCGTCGTTTTCGATACAGTTGAGCTTGAAAGTGCTGCTGGCGTTTAGCGTGCTGCTGCATTTTGTGGTGGCGGTGAGCAAGATGCGGCGCGGAACGCTGACGGCGGCATGGTCGAAATACATACACCGCGCGGTATTTTGCCATATGTTGTTGATTGTATTATTGGCCAAAACGATGTTTTATTGGTCGTGGTAGGGGGGACATGAAATAACAATGCCTGTCTGAAAGCGAATGTTTTCAGACAGGCATTATTGTATCGGGCAAGTTGGTTTAAATAGTAGATAAACCTATTTTTAAATCAATATTATAGCCCTGCTTTTCATCACCGCTCACTTCGGCCATTTGCAATTGGTAGCCGTCGCCGAATACGTTGTCGCTGTCTAAGCTGATGTGGCCGAGGTTGGCGAGGCTGCTGCCGTAAGCGCTGTGTGCATAGACTTGCCGGCAGGCGGCTTCGGGCAGGGCGAGCTGCGAGGTTTTCAATTTATAGGCCGAGTCGGTGGCTTGTTCGGCGCTGGGGTAGATTTCAAAGTGGATGTGCGGCCAGCGGCCGGCGTAGCAGCCGGGAAAGATGCTGGTGAATTGTACGTTGCCTGCTTGGTCGGCACTTTGAACGCCGCGCAGGAAGTCTTCTTTCAGCAGGCCGTCGGAATACATGGAATAGCGGCCGTCGGCTGTGCAGTGCCAGATGTAGACGGCGTAACCGGCCAGCGGGGTGCAGCCGCCGGTATTGACCAATTGCAAATTGATGCGCACGGGAATGCCGCCGGCAATGGCTCCCGTACTGCTGCGGGTGAGGTCGCTGCGCATTTTGTCGCTTCGGGCGAGGAAGTTGGGCGTTTCGCCGCCGGCGTTCAATTGCATCGGCATTTCGCCGGGAGGAGGATTGCCTCCGGGCGGCGGACCGTCGGGGCGGCCTTGTGCCATCGGATTGGAACCGTCGGCCGGATAGGGGCCTGCGGTTTCTTCGGGAATGATCGGGCAGCTTAGGGCTTTGGTGACATGCTTTTGTGCACAGGCGCTAACGGTCAACAGGCTAAGACCGCCGAGTATCAGGTTGCGGCGGCGGCTGTCGGGTTGAGTATGGTTATCGGCGGGTGTGTTTTTATTCATGGCGGTTTGTTCCTGAAAATTACGGCAGAGGCAGTGTATCCGTTTGTATTGATGGTCTTAATCTAAGATGGGTTGGCAAGGAGATAAGTTCTGCTCAGATTGGATGTTAAGCGTGATAAAGCCGGATGATTGGAGCGGCATTTTCAATTGCGGCATCGTTGTTGACTTATCTTAAAGCAATTTGATTCGCTATAGCGAATTAACTTTCGCTACGGCGTTGCTGCGCCTTGCCGTACTATTTGTACTGTCTGTGGCTTGCTGCCTTGTATCGAAGTAATTTAATCTGCTATATAGAAAAGCCGATGCCTGTCTGAAAAAATTTTCGTTTTGCACAAAAAGGGTAAAACCATTTTCAGACAGGCATTACTTTATCTATTAAGGATTCGGCCTTATCCCAAACCGATGGCGCCGACTACCTGTACCACGATAATCTTCAATATCGTCATCGAGGGGAAAATCATTGCATAGCCGATATCCGGTTTGTCGGTGCCGACCGTACGGCTGGTGAAAGCCAGAATCGCCGGATTGCCGGTGGCGCCGGAAACCACGCCGGCAGCCAAGTCGAACGGGATTTTAAATACATAAACCGTCATTATCAGTACGGAAATGGTGAGCACAGCCACAATCAGCGCGCCCAGCAACAGGTAAATCAAGCCGTTTTGGGTAACCGTGTTGACAAAAGTTTGGCCGGACGACATGCCTACTTGTGCCAGAAACAAGGTGAGGCCGAAATTGCGGATGGCCAGATTGGCCTGTATCGGCATTGCCCACACAAAACCGCCGGTACGCCGCCGCATGCCGAGAAACAGTGCCACGACCAACAGGCCGGCGAAGCCGAAGGTGAAACGGCCCAGGCCGGGAATGTAAAACGGAATGGCACCCACCGCCAGGCCGAGCGCCGCGCCGACACCGATGGAAGCAAAGCCCAGTTCGCCGCCGGCGCGTACCGAGTCGCCGAACACGCGGCGCAGGTCGCGTATGTTTTCAATGGCGGCAAGCAGGCCGATCTGGTCGCCGATTTCCAGGCGTAAGTCCAGATTGGTGGTGATGTCTTCATCGTTGCGGCGCAGGTGCAGGATGCTGGTTTCGAATTTCAGCATTTGTTTGACTTCGCGGATGGTCTTGCCGGCCACTTTGGGGTTGGAGACAAACAGGCGCAGATAATCCAGCTCGCCGTGACTGCGCCGGAAAGTGTCGCCCACCCGTACCCCCAGCATTTTTTCCGCTTCCTGCAGGATGCTGCTGTCGACACCGGTAATCAGCACCACATCGCCCAGCGCCAGCTCGCCGTGCACTTCGGCCGAGTGGGTTTGACCGTCGCGGCTAACGGTAGAGGCGTCCACGCCTTGCGGCAGCCAGTTGGTGATTTCAGACAGGGTTTTGCCGACTACATAATTGTTTTCCACACGAACGGCATACATTTGCAGCGAAATCCGTTCCTGCGGCGCGACTTTGGGTTTGAACCAGGCGTTGTAGAGGCCCAGAATCAAAATCGGTACCGCCACACCCAGAGGATAGGCTACCGAATATCCGGTTGCCGGAATACTGTCGCCGGTAACCGCCATCGCCGCTTGCAAGGCTGAAGTGCTGGTACCCGCGCCGGCGAATGCGCCCATCGCTTCGGGCAGCGCTACGCCGGGGATGAATTGCACGGCCAGCAGCATGGTAAGTAATGCGAGCAGCACGCCGATTACCGAAGCGATATTGGCACGTATGCCTTCGCGGCTGGTTAAGCCTTTAAAAAAGTGGGCGCCGTACGCAATGCCGACGCCGTAGAGGAACAATAATAAGCCCAAGGCGCCGACGGTATTGGGAAGCGCAGACTTTGGGGCGATTGCGCCGACGGCCAGGCCGACGAACAATACGGCGCCGGATCCGAGCGAAAAGCCTTTGATGCTGACCGAGCCTAAACCGTAGCCCAGCGCAATGGTGATAAAAAGTGCCAACAAGGGTTGGGCGGCCAGAAAATCTGCAATCGCCGTCATACTCCGACTCCTTATATTTATTATGGTTAATCATTATGCATCGGAAATTTTAATACAAAACAAAGATGTAATGATTTGTAGTTTTATTTCATTTTAGCAATGTTTGCGTTAGGCCAAGAAAAACGGGCAATGCCTGAGAGCTTTGCAAAAAAATCGTTTTAATCCTGAATTGATCAATTTTTCGTCATGCTCGGGCTTGACCCGAGCATCTGGTTGTTTAAGAAGAAAGAACAGATACTCGGGTCAAGCCCGAGTATGACGCATGTGTTTTGTTTAAAGTACCGAAAAGAATTTTGCAAAGGTCTATGCCTGTCTGAAAAATATTTTCAGACAGGCATGGCCAATAAAAAACCGCTTGAATGATTTCAAGCGGTTGGGGTGTTTTTCGTTTTAGGCAAGGCCTTTTTTATCCAGATAGCTTTCGTAGTCGCCCAGATAATGTTCGTAGCCGCCTTTGCCGTCCAATTCGATAATCTGGGTGGCCAGCGAAGATACGAACTGGCGGTCGTGCGATACGAAAATCAGCGTACCCTTGTATTTTTCCAACGCCATGTTCAAGGATTCGATGCTTTCCATGTCCATGTGGTTGGTCGGCTCGTCCATAATCAATACATTGGGTTTCAGCAGAATCAGCTTGCCGTAGAGCATGCGGCCTTTTTCGCCGCCGGAGAGCACCTGTACCTGTTTTACCACATCGTTGCTGCCGAACAGCAAACGGCCCAAAGTGCCACGGATAACCTGTTCGTCGTCGCCTTCCTGGCCCCATTGGCGCATCCATTCGGTAAGGTTCATTTCTACGTCGAAATCGTTTTCATGGTCTTGCGGGTAGTAACCCACATTGGCTTTTTCCGCCCATTTGATGCTGCCGGCATCGGGAGTAACACCTTCCGCATATTCCGGATCAAACGCGCCGGCTAATAATTTCAACAGAGTGGATTTGCCCGCGCCGTTGGGGCCGATAACGGCCAGCCGTTCACCGGCATCCAGCATAAAGCCCAGTTTTTCGAACAATTTGTTTTCAAACGATTTGGCCAAGCCTTCCACTTCCACCGCCTGGCGGTTCAGCTTGGATTTTTCGTCGGTTTCAAAGCGGATATAAGGATTTTGGCGGGTAGAGGGCTTGACTTCCACCATTTCCGATTTGATTTTGTCGGCCTGCTTTAAGCGGCTGGTGGCTTGGCGGGCTTTGGATTTGTTGGCCGAGAAACGCGCGACGAATTCTTGCAACTCTTGCAGTTTTTCTTTGGCCTTGGCGTTGTCTTTCAACGCACGTTCGCGCGATTGTGCGGAGGCGAGCATGTAGTCGTCGTAGTTGCCGGGGTAGATGGTGATGCTGTTGTAATCCACGTCGGCCATGTGGGTGCACACTTCGTTTAAGAAGTGGCGGTCGTGCGAGATGATGATCATGGTGGAGTCGTACTGGTTCAGCACGCCTTCGAGCCAGCGGATGGTGTTGATGTCGAGGTTGTTGGTCGGCTCGTCCAAGAGCAAAACGTCTGGTTTGGAAAACAGCGCCTGCGCGAGCAACACGCGCAGTTTGAAACCGGGGGCGACTTCGCTCATTTGCGCGTTGTGCAGCGTCTCTTCGATGCCCACGCCGCTTAGTAATTCGGCGGCGCGCGCTTCGGCGGTGTAGCCGTCGTATTCGGCGAATTTGGCTTCCAATTCGGCCGCTTTCATATAATCGTCTTCGGTGGCTTCCAGGTTGGCGTAAATCGCGTCGCGCTCGGTCATCGCCGCCCACATTTCGGTGTGGCCCATCATCACCACATCCAGCACGCGCATGTCTTCATAAGCAAACTGGTCTTGGCGCAGTTTGCCCAAACGCACGCCGTTTTCAATCGCCACCTCGCCGCTGGTCGGCTCCAGATCGCCGCCGAGAATTTTCATGAAAGTCGATTTGCCCGATCCGTTGGCGCCGATTAAGCCGTAGCGGTTGCCTTCGCCGAATTTGACGGATACGTTTTCAAACAGTGGCTTGGCGCCGAACTGCATGGTAATGCCGTTGGTGGAAATCATGGTGAAACCTTTGGTCTATCAGAACGAAACAGTAAAAGCGAAGAATTGTAGCATATCCGCCTGCATCTTGCGCTTTATTCTGATTTTTTTACAAGGGTTTGCGGGCGGTGAACGCTCTTTTTTCAGACAGGCTTACCGCTTTTTTTCGCTTTATTAATCGCGGCTAACCGATAATTGCGTTTTAATGTTTTATATGGTTTTTCCCATCTTTTAAGAAAGAGAGAACAATGAATCATAAAAATATAGCTGCCTGGTTGGCAGTATCTACCGTATGGGTGGCGCAGGCGGCGGTGGCCGCTCCGGTGAGCAATCATCCGGCGCAAGTGCAGTTGCAGCAGAATATGGATACCGTGCTGAAAGTAGCGCGCAATACCGGCTTGAACGAGCAGCAGAAAATCCGCCAGATCGAAGGTTATGCCGACCGCTATCTGGATTACCAACGCATCGCCGCGCTGGCGGTGGGCATGCCGTGGCGCCAGTTCAGCGATAAACAGAAAACCGAGTTTATTGAGGCGTTCAAAGACATGATGATTTCGATGTACGCTCGCTCGGCTTTAATGGGTGCGGCCGATTCGCAGGTAACGCTGTTGCCCAAATTGGTGGATAACGGCAATAACCGCGTTGATGCGTTTACCGAAATCCGCGCGCGCAGCGGTAAGAAATACGAAGTGGCCTACCAGCTTTATAAAGTCGGTTCGGTTTACAAGGTATACAACATCAAGGTCGACGGCGCGAGCTTGGTTACGATATACCGCAACCAGTTCAACGAGTTAATCAAGCAAAAAGGCATAGACGGCACCATCGCCACCATCAAGGCCAAGGGCTTGAAAAAAGTGGATGCGGTGAATTAATTTTTGTTTAGGGTTTGTCGACAGACCTTATAGAGTGCCGTTGCCGGTTAGGGTAGCGGCATTGGTTTTGGCTATGCGCATCAGGTGAGGGAGCAAAATCCGTTATAATCGCGGTTTTGTTTAATATCGGCAGGCTGTTATGGTTCAGGGAAAACAAACCGGTTTGGGCTCGGGTTGGATGGTGGTGGTGGCCGCGTTTTTTACCCTGATGAACCTTTGGGTTAAACAGGCCAACCAATTATTCGGCTTCGGCACCGGCGAGGTGGTGTTTTGGCGGATGGCGTTTTCCGCCGTGGTATTGGGCCTAGTCGCCGGCTTGCAGAAGCGCCGTTTCGCTACGCCGCACTGGAAGGCGCACGTTAGCCGCAGCGTATCGGGCACGCTGGGGATGTTTTTTATTTTCTATGCGGTGATGCATTTGCCGCTGGCCACCGGCGTAACCTTAAGCTATACCTCGTCGATTTTTCTGGCCGTATTGTCTTTTGTGGTGTTGCGCGAAAAAATTTCGCGATACAGCCAGGCGATGTTGGCGGCCGGTTTTATCGGCGTGGTGTTGTTGTTGAAGCCTTCTTTTCAGGCAGGGCCGGAGTGGGCGGCGTTGGTCGGTCTCATGGGCGGTTTATGCGCCGGCTGGGCTTATTTGCAGGTGCGCGAACTCTCGCTGTTGGGCGAACCTTCTTGGCGGGTGGTGTTTTATCTGTCGCTGATCGGCATGGTGATGTCGGCGGTGTGGGCAACGGTAACCGGCTGGCATCCGCTGACGCTTGAATCTTTGCCTTATCTGCTGGGAATCGGTGCCACTTCGCTGCTGGCGCAATTGGCGATGACGCACGCTTACCGGGTGGGCCGCAAGTTTACCGTTGCCGCATTGGCTTATCTGACGGTGGTGTTTTCCACTTTGACGGGCATTTTTTTCCTCGGCGATAAAATCGGCTGGCAGGAATGGCTGGGTATGGGTATTATTGTAGCCAGCGGCGTATTGAGCGCCATGAGACGTTAATGTTAACTACGATAAAACCACAAACGAGGAGGCATTGTAATGATTTCCATCAGAGAACAGGATTACGGTCTGAACGTGGCGCTGTACAACGAATTTACGCTGGAAGATTTCCGCCAGTTCGAGGAAGCGGCTTTGCAGGCGGTGAAGCGTGTGCACCGGCCGGATCTTTTGCTGGATTTGTCTATGCTGAAAGATTTCACCATCGATATGGCTGTCGAGCAGCTCAAATTCATGCGCAATCATGACGAAGATTTCGGCCGGATCGCGATTGTGGTGGACGATGTTTGGATCCGTTTCGGCACCCATATTTCGAGCCTGCTTACCCAGCAGCATCCGAAATATTTCGACGACGCGGCTTCGGCGCAAGCTTGGTTGCAGGGCTTGGAGCGCGAATAAAGCGAAACTTATTGATACAAAATGCCTGTCTGAAAACAAGCCTGCGCGGTTTTGCGAAGCTAAAAGTTTTCAGACAGGCATTTTGTTTGACAAACTCAATTCCAGATAAAATAAGCCGCCAGCGCCAAGACTGCCGCCGCCAGCATCACTGCCGCGCTGATTTGCACCACTTCGTGTAAGGCACGTTTGTGGCGGCGCCCGAGCAGGCGATGCACCAGTAGGCCGAGCAAAAAGATAACAAGAAAAATTTTGAGGATACGGCCGATCATCGGTTGGGATGCCTGTCTGAAACCGCTTGGCTATACGGCGCCGCGGTGTACAAAAAAGAGTAAACCGCTATAATAACCGCTTTCCGACTCCGATGCCTATTGAATGAAGCGCCATGATAGAAGCCGACAGCATTGGGCTGGTCAGCCCGCAAAAAATCCCGTTCGAAACCCCGCTGCCTTTGCAAAACGGCCAAGTGCTGCCCCGTTTCGACCTGATGGTGGAAACCTACGGCACGCTGAATGAAGACAAAAGCAATGCCGTTTTGATTTGCCATGCCTTATCCGGCAACCACCACGTGGCGGGCTACCACAGCGAGCACGACAAATCGCCCGGCTGGTGGGACAACATGGTCGGCCCGGGCAAACCGATCGATACCAAGCGTTTTTTCGTAGTGGGCTTGAACAATCTGGGCGGTTGCCACGGCAGTACCGGCCCATTGAGCATTGATCCGGAAACCGGCGACGAATACGGCGCCGATTTCCCGGTGGTAACCGTTAAAGATTGGGTACAAAGCCAGGCCATGCTGGCCGATTATTTCGGTATTGGCCAGTGGGCGGCGATTGTCGGCGGCAGCTTGGGCGGGATGCAGGCCTTGCAGTGGGCGATTGATTTTCCCGACCGCGTGCGCCACGCTCTGGTAATTGCCTCCGCCACCCGCCTGTCGGCACAAAACATCGCCTTCAATGATGTCGCCCGCCAAGCCATCATCACCGATCCCGATTTTCATAACGGCCACTACCGCCGTTACCGAACCATCCCGCGTCGCGGCTTGCGCATCGCCCGCATGATGGGGCACATTACCTATCTGGCCGAAAAAGGGCTGGGCAAAAAATTCGGCCGCAGCATGCGTACCGACGGTTACCAATACGGTTACGACGTCGAATTCGAAATCGAATCTTATCTGCGCTACCAAGGCGATAAATTCGCCGAACGTTTCGACGGCAATACCTATTTACGCATGACCAAGGCGCTCGATTATTTTGCCCCGGCAGCCGAATACGGTAACGATTTGCTGGCGGCTTTGCAAAGGGTTAAGGCCAAGTTTTTCGTTGCTAGTTTCTCTACCGACTGGCGCTTCGCGCCCACCCGTTCGCGCGCACTGGTGAAGCATTTGGTGAAAGCCGGCAAAAACGTACAATACATCGAAGTCGAATCCCATCACGGGCACGATGCGTTTCTGATGACCGACGAGCCGTATGTACGCGCGATGAGGGCTTATATGAACAATATCCACAAGGAATTGCAGGCATGAATTTGCGCGACGACTTACAGCTGATTTACGACTGGATTCCCGAAAACAGCCGCGTGCTCGATTTGGGCTGCGGCAAGGGTGAATTGCTCTCGGCCTTGGTGTACAACAAAAATTGCAGCGGTTACGGCGTGGAAATCGATACCGAAGGCGTGCTCGCTTCGATGGAGCGCGGCATCAACGTGATACAGGCCGATTTGGAACAGGGCTTGCAAGATTTCGATGCCGACAGCTTCGATGTGCTGGTGTTGAGCCAAACCCTGCAAGCGATGCAGAATACCGAAAACATCTTGCGCGATCTCACCCGAGTGGCCAAGGAAGCGATTGTTTCTTTTCCGAATTTCGGTTATTGGCGCAACCGCGTGCAAATGGGGCTGACCGGCCATATGCCGGTATCCGAGCGCATGCCTTACCAATGGTATAACACGCCCAATATCCATCTTTGCACTTTAATCGACTTCGAATTGCTGTGTATGAAAAATGGTATCCGCATTCTCGAACGGGCGGTGATGACCGGCGGTAAACGGGTGAACACGCTACCCAATTTGTTGGGCAGTTTGGCCTTTTATCGAATCGGCTGAATGTGGGGCAAAAAGTGTAAAGATGCCTGTTTCAGACAGGCATTTTCTTTTTTTAAACTTCTCTTACTTGGCAGATTCATGCATTTGCGGGCATAATAATCGTAGCGGACTTTTCCGTATTTCACCAAACAAGAGAGAGATGACTATGAAAAAATTATTGATGATTGCCGCCGTATTGTCATTGACTGCCTGTGCCAACACTTGGGACGGTGCAAAAGAAGACGGGCGTAACATGAAAGAGAATACGGAAGAAACCGCAGAAAAAGGTTGGGATAAAACCAAAGAGTTGGGCAATAAGGCAATGGAAAAAACCGGCAATGCATTAGAGAGCGGCGGCGAATATTTGCAAGAAAAAGCGAAATAATGATTTGCGGATGGGTGGAATGCCTGTCTGAAAAAACGGCTTGTACTGATACAGGCCGTTTTGTTTTGCGATATCGCAAAAATTTTATAGTGGATTGAATCCGCGATAAAAACGTTTTCACGCTCATTCAAGTTGGAAAATAGGGTGTTGAAAACATTGACGTACCAAAAATGCCTGTCTGAAAAGGTTTTCAGACAGGCATTTGATATAAGCGAATTAATGTGCGCTAAAGGTCGCGGGCACTGCTTTTTTCGAACGGCGCCATTTGAAAATATAACCCAATACCACCGGAATCAGTGCCCAGATGATTTTGGCGGTCCAAGTATCGTACCAAGGCTTGCTCAATACAATGGTATCGTTAATCGATTCGGGCGTAACGAAGCCGCGGATGGCGAACCAATCGATAAACGGCCACCAGCAAACCACCAACAAACCAAGGAACACCGGCCAAATCATGCTGGTGAGGTTGCGCTGCCATAAAATAAAAAACAGCGCCGCCCAAATCAGGGTGAAGGCGGTGATCAGTAATGCGGTTTGGGTAGGCGCACCAAAATAGCTGGCGAGAAAATAGGTAAACACAACCCATAAAGCGGCCAAGGCCGCCATGATGAGTTCTTCGGGGCGTTTGAACATGAATCTATCCTTTAATGACTTTTGTAATACTAGGGTGCGCAAAGTTTTTTGACGACACAGCCTAAATGAGATGTAAAAATTTTTGCCAATATACCGCAAATCCAAGGCTTTGGATATGGATAATCCGACATCGGGTACGACGGGCGACCAACGGTATTTTTCTATAACCATTCAGCCAGTTGCCCGCGATTGAGCGTCCATGACCATATGCCGTTTCCGACATCCTGATCGTTAAGCCCGCGTAAAAATAAGTAGCGGATGTTCACTTCAGGCAGCGAATGGCCGTGCTGGTCAAAATAGCGGCATACCGCTATCGCATAAATCATGGCTTGTAGATAATAATGGTGCAGTGCGACGGCTTCGTTCATCGCTTGCAGGCTGTAGTCAGCGGCATTATCGCCCAGATGGTTGGATTTATAGTCGATAATCGAGACGCGGCCTTGTTCATCCAGGCTGATGAGGTCGATAAAACCGTTGAGAAAGCCTTTGAGCGTGGGAAAATCGAGCGTTCGGGCGGCGGCTATGCATTCGGGCGCCAATTGTTGGGCGGGATCGGAAAACCATTTTTGCAGGCGTGCGGGCGAGAAGTCGTCTACATGTAAAACAAAACCCATTTCCGCCAAAAGGTTGGCCGCGGGCAGTTGCAAAAGGGTGCTGCCGCCGGCCAGCGGCGTACGGGCGACCTGATCGGCCATACGGGAAACGGCGGGTTGCCAGACAGTATCGAAACTGTAGCGCGCCAGCGAGCTGTCGATTAATTCCGTTTGCTCGGCGGCCGGGCGCTGGAAATCAAAGTTTTCCAAAATTTCGTGCAAACACAAACCGGCGGCGGTACCGCGCGGAAAATGATGGATATCGTGGACATTTGCAGGCATTTCGGCATTGTCTGCGTTAACGGGGCGGCTATCGGATTCGGCGGCATCCAAGGCGGGCAGCAGGGTATCATGCGCCGGGGCGTGTGCGGAGAGTTTTTGGCTTAAGCCGGTAAAGCTGCTGTAACGCACCAGTTCGAAATGCCTCGGCGGGCGTTGTACGGCGCGATAGGGCTCATGATGGCTTGGGCGTGGCAGTGCACGGGCGGGTTCGGGTGCTTCGTCGGTAAACTGTACGCCGTATGGCGCGGCTTTATCGGCAAAACGCTGCCAGGCGCGTTTGAGGGTCTCTGCCTGCTCTTCTTTTTTTACCGAGCCAAAAACGCGTTGGATATCGGCGCGGCTGTTGTCGGGCGTGCCTTCCAACAGATAGGTAAGCGGGTTGTCGGCGCTGTTTTGATGATAGCCGGCATAGAGGATCAGCTGCTCTTCGGCGCGGGTGAGAGCCACATACAGTAACCTAAGATTTTCACCCAAGGATTCGTCGGCCAATTGGTCTTGATCGTCTTGCGAGAGTTGGTGCTTATTCAGCAATTCGTCGCCTTCGAGCGCGTTGCGGTGTAAAACCTGCCAACCTTTCTCTTGAGGATCTTTGTTGTCCCAAGCAAAAGGGCAATAAACCAGCGGATATTGCAGGCCTTTGGCGGAATGCATGGTCACGATTTTTACCAGCGCTTCATCGCTTTCCAACCGTAATTGGTGCTCTTGATTGGACGCCCCCTCTTTGGCGGCTTGGATTTGGTTGTGCAGCCATTGCAGCAAGGCGGCGGGGGTAAGGCTTTGTGCATCTTCGGCAGCCAGCTGTTCGATTAATTGGTGGTAGTTGGTGAGGCTGCGCTCTTGGCCGGCAGCCAACAGCCGCTCTTCCAAATGATAACGCCCGGCAAAGGATTGAACGGCAGTATAAAAACCGTGTTGCTGCCATAAGGCGAGCGCATCGGCGGCGGCGGAAAGATAGCCGCTGAGCTGGCGCTCGTCGTGATTGAGAGCGTAGAGTTGCTCGGCGGTGTGTTCAAACAGCACGCCGGCGAGTACGAAGCGCAACAGCGAGGCTTCTTGCGGTTGCAGCCAAAAGCCGATCAGGGCGGCCAGCGCTTCGGCTTCGGCGGTGGCGTAAACGGAATCGCGTTGCAGCAAAACGCTTTGTATTTTCCGCTGTTTCAGGGCGCGGCTGATCAGGCGTCCTTCCCTGCTGGTGCGCACCAGTACCGCGATATCGGCCGGGCGTAGCGGCCGGTTTTTAAATTGTTGTTGCTGCAAGGCACCGAGGTTCAGAATGCCGGCGATTTCGTCGGCGCACCATTCTGCGGCACGCGGGCTTAGCATGTCTTTATTGTGGCCGGTATCGTTTGGTTGGTTGAGCCAACGTATTTGAACCGGCGGCAGCGCCGGTTGAAGCAGGCTTTCGCTGCGGTGTGCCTGCACGGGGGCATAGTCGATGCCGGCCAAGCCGAACGGGCGGTTTTTCTGTTTGAACAGCAGGCTGATGGTGTCGACCAGTGCGGCATGGCTGCGGAAGTTGCGGTTTAAGGTGTAGTGGTGGTCGGCATCGGCGGCGGCTTTCAGATAGGCATGGATGTCGGCGCCGCGAAAACGGTAAATCGCTTGTTTGGGATCGCCGACCAGAAACAGCGGTTTTTGATGAGCGATAAAACTGCGGTTGAAAATTTCGTATTGCAGCGGGTCGGTATCTTGGAATTCATCGATCAGCGCCACCTGCCAGTTTTCGGCAATCAGCGCGGCCAAGGTTTCGGCGTGCGCGCTTTCGGTAAGGGCGTGGTAAACGTCGGTCAACAAATCGTCGAAGTTGCGCTCGCGGCTGCTTTTTTTCTGTTCTTGCACCGTTTCGCGTACGGCTTGCAGCAAGTCGAGCTGGAGTGCGGTGAGGGCGTTTTGTTCGGCCTCTTCTGCGTTTGAGAGCTCTTCGTGCAGGCGGCCGAGGCGATCGATCAGTAATTTGTCTTCATCGCTTATGTTGCCGTTTTTCTTGGTTTTGTCGGTAAGGTTGGCAAAGGTGAATACGCTGTTGCCGTTGCTGTCGATTAATAGTTTGATGATGGCGGGTGGCGGGTAATCGACATGGCTTAGCGCTTCGCGCAAGCCGACGAATTTATTTTGGTAAGTAGGGGATTTGAACGAACTGCCGTTCAAATTAGAATGAATCCGCCAAAAGGTTGCTTCGATTTCCGCCAAACTATCGCGCACGATTTGCCATTGCCGTTGCAGATTTTTTTGTGCTTGCGGGAGGCTGTCGGCAGGGCGGCGGAAGTGTAACAGCGGGCGGTTGAGATAGCTGCGGATGCCGGAGAGCATTTTTTCCGGTGTTTGCCGGTATTTAAAGACTAATTGGGCGGTTGGGGCATCATACGATACGCGGCGGCGCCAGAAATCTTCGGCGGCGGTGAGCAGCGCTTGCTCGTTTTGGGCGCTTAATTCGGTATCGAAGGGGACTTGGCAGAAGAAAGCGTAGTCGCGCAGCAAGCGTTGGCAGAAGCCGTGTATGGTATAAATGGCGGCGGCGTCAAATTGGGCGAGGGCGGCTTTTAGCCGCAGCACCAAGCGTTCGTGCGGCTCTTGTTGCTGGGCTTTTTCGATCAAATCCCGCAGAAAATCGTCTGAGGCGTCCGGACGGCCGCTTAAGCTGTCCAAAGCTTCTTCCAAGCGGCGGCGCAGCCGGTTTTTTAATTCGGCGGTGGCGGCATTGGTGAAGGTGACGACCAGTATCTGATCGACCGGCAGTTGCTCCAGTAATACCAAACGGGTAAACAGTGCGGCAATGCCCCAAGTTTTTCCGGTACCGGCGGAGGCTTCAATCAAATTGGTACCGCTGATGGGTACGGTTAAAGGGTCGAAAGAAACGGTGTGTTGAGGCATGGCATTGGCAGCAGAAGGCAAAACTGAGGGGTTTCAAGATAAATGCCTGTCTGAAAAAATTTGAATGCGTTTTTCAGACAGGCATTTGCGGCGCTAGAGATATTTTTCAGACAGGCATCGTTGGAAAAATATCGGACAGTTTAAGCGACTTGGGTTTGATGTTCGCTACCGTTGCGTTCGCGGATTTCGCCCAAGCGGTAAACGGTTTCGCCCTGTTCCGCTAAAAACTGCTGCACCGCTTCGGCATCTTGCTTGTCGATAATCACCACCATGCCGATGCCGCAGTTGAAGGTTCGGTACATTTCCTGTTGCTCCACATTGCCGGCTTGTTGCAGCCATTGGAAGAGCTTGGGCATAGTCCATGCTTTCGCATCGATTTGGGCGACGGTGTTTTCCGGCAATACGCGCGGTACGTTTTCGGTGATGCCGCCGCCGGTGATGTGCGCCATGCCTTTGATGGTGAATTGTTTGAGTGCGGCCAGAATCGGTTTTACATACAAACGGGTGGGCGCGATGATGGCTTGGCGCAAAGTTTTGCCGTTATCGAACTCGGTATCCAAATCGGGATTGTCGCGGGCGAGGATTTTACGTACCAAAGAATAGCCGTTGGAATGCGCGCCGTTAGAAGCCAAACCTAATACCACGTCGCCCGGTACGATGCTGCGGCCGTTGATTACCTGGTCTTTTTCCACTACGCCTACGGCGAAGCCGGCCAAATCGTATTCGCCTTCCGGATACATGCCCGGCATTTCGGCGGTTTCGCCGCCGATGAGGGCGCAACCCGATTCTTCGCAGCCTTGCGCGATGCCTTTGATGACATCGGTGGCGCGTGCCACATCCAGTTTTCCGCAAGCGAAATAATCGAGGAAAAACAGCGGCTCGGCGCCCTGCACCAGAATATCGTTCACGCTCATGGCGACAAGATCGATGCCGACGGTATCGTGTTTGTCCCAATCAAACGCCAGTTTCAGCTTGGTACCCACGCCGTCGGTGCCGGAAACCAGCACGGGATTGCGGTATTTTTTACTGATTTCCACCAATGCGCCGAAGCCGCCCAGATCGCCCAATACTTCGGGGCGCATGGTACGTTTGGCAAAAGGTTTGATGTTTTCGACCAATTGGTCGCCGGCATCGATATCGACGCCTGCGTCGCGGTAGCTTAAAGAATCGCTCATTTGAAGATCCTGAAAAAGAAGGTTGGCATTCGGCAGCTATTCTAACCGATTTTGCCTGAGCACGCTTGCCGAAATCATGGTCAAACTGTGGTATGCTTGGCGCTGTTTACGAAACCGAATCAGCGGGATGATTATGTATCAGAAAAAAGCGCGGGGCGTAACGCCTTGGGTAATAGCGGCTGCAGTATTATTTGCGACCGGTTGGCTGTTTGTGCAATTGAAAGAAGTATTGATGCCGTTTGCGGTAGCGGCGACGCTGGCCTATATCTTAAACCCTTTGGTGGAAAAATTGCGCAACCGGGGCATGAAGCGGGGCTTGGCCTCGATGTTGGTGATGCTATTTGCCTTGGCAATATTGTTCGCGCTGATTCTGGTGATTGTGCCGATGCTGGTGAGCCAATTCCAAAACATGGTGGCGCGTTTGCCGCAACTGGTCGATTATCTGCAAAATACGCTGTTGCCGTGGGCTAACCGGTTTTTGGGTGACAACGGGGTAACAGTCAATCGCGATACGGTGTTGCAATGGTTGCAGGAGCATACCGGCTCGCTGCAAAGCGGCTTGTCGTCAGTGGCAGGCACCGTGGTATCGCGCGGCGGCGCGGTGGCCTTGGGGCTTACCAATGTGGTTCTGCTGCCTTTGCTGTTATATTATTTTCTGCTCGACTGGCAGCGTTGGTCGTACGGTATTAAGGCGATGATTCCGCGCCGTTTTATCAGTACGTATAGCAGAATCGCTTCGGAATTGGATAAAGTATTGGGCGAATTTTTACGCGGCCAATTAATGGTGATGCTGATTATGGGCGCGTTTTTCGGTATCGGCCTGATGATGGTGGGGCTGGATTCCGGTTTTGCTATCGGCATGGTGGCCGGTTTGCTGGTCTTTATTCCCTATCTGGGTGCGTTTACCGGTTTGTTGCTCTCAACAGTCGCCGCACTTTTGCAATTCGGTGTCTGGCATGAATTATTGTTGGTATGGGGCGTGTTTACGCTAGGCCAATTGCTGGAAAGTTTTGTTGTAACGCCGCAGATTGTCGGCGACCGCATCGGTTTGTCGCCGTTTTGGGTGATTTTGTCTCTGATGGCTTTCGGACAATTAATGGGATTTATCGGTATGCTGATCGGTTTGCCTTTGGCGGCGATCTGTTTAGTGTTGCTGCGCGAAAGTTCGCAAGCTTATTTCAAAAGCGATTTTTACAAACGCTCGTCGGATGATGCGGTCTGATTGTTCAATAACATTATTTTAACCAAGCGTTTACTAAACCAATGCCTGTCTGAAAACTTTTCAGACAGGCATTGGTTTTTTCTTATTTTCTTAACAGTTATACACTCAGCAGCGAATCGATATTTTTTTCGGTTTGCTGCGCAAGATCGGATAGGCTGATGCCGCGCAGTTCTGCCGTGATGGCGGCGATTTCCCGTAAATTGGCCGGCGTATTGATACCGTTGGCCAGCATAAACGGGCTGTCGGTTTCCAATACGAGAGAAGAGAGCGGTAACTCGGCTGCGGCGCGGCGGGCTTTCTTGGCAGTGGGGTTGAGCAGCAATGAGCCGATACCGATTAACAGCCCCTGTTGAATAAACGCCTCTGCTTCTTCCAAACTGCCGGAAAAAGCATGGACAATGCCGCGGCGGATACCGTGCTGTTTCAACAAGGCGAGCAGGTCGTTGGAAGCGCGCAGATTGTGCAGAATCACCGGCCGGTTGAGTTGGCGGGCGATTGCCAATTGTTGCGACAGCACATCGCGTTGTTTTGCGCGGTCTTTTTCCGAGCGGCTGCGGTGATAATCCAGCCCGATTTCGCCTACCCACATTTCGGGCTGGCGTTGCAGCTGCCGGCTTAGCTTTTCGATATAGTCAGAATCGGCCTGTTCGGCAAACCACGGATGAATGCCGAGCGCGCCCAAGATATCCGGCGAAGCTTCCGAGAGTGCGTAAACGGCAGGCCAGTCGGCGGCTTCGGCAGCCGGAACGATAAAACGGTGTATGCCGGCTTGGCGGGCCTGATGCAGTATTTGCGGCAGGCAACCGGTAAAGGCGGCATCGGCAAGGTGGCAGTGGCTGTCGGTAAACATGTTTGCAGGTTTTTGGTAAAGTGTCGGCAACGATTATATACCACTGAAGGAAGGCGGCCTGCGGTTGCTGGAAAAAAAGCGTTTGTGTTAAAATAATCCATTCCAACTTAGGTATAAAATCATGACCAAGTTCATTTTCGTAACCGGCGGCGTCGTATCTTCATTAGGTAAAGGTATCGCCGCCGCTTCTATTGCTACTATTCTCGAATCGCGCGGTTTGAACGTGACCATGCTCAAACTCGATCCTTATATCAATGTCGATCCCGGCACCATGAGCCCGTTCCAGCACGGCGAAGTGTTCGTTACCGAAGACGGTGCCGAAACCGATCTTGATCTGGGCCATTACGAGCGTTTCATCAACTCCACCATGTCGCGCCGCAACAGTTTCAGTTCGGGCCAGGTTTACGAGCAGGTGATTGCCAAAGAGCGCCGCGGCGACTATCTGGGCGGTACCGTGCAGGTGATTCCGCACATTACCGACGAAATCAAGCGCAAAATCCACGAAGGGGCGGCGGGGTACGACGTGGCCATCGTCGAAATCGGCGGTACCGTGGGCGACATCGAATCGCTGCCTTTCTTGGAGGCCATCCGCCAGATGCGCAGCCAGCTTGGCCGCAACAATACTTTGTTTGTGCATTTGAGTTATGTGCCCTATATCGCTGCGGCGGGCGAAATCAAAACCAAGCCCACCCAGCACTCGGTTAAGGAGTTGCGCGAAATCGGTATCCAGCCCGATGTGCTGATTTGCCGCATGGACCGCATTCTGCCCGAAGAGGAAAAGCGCAAAATCGCCTTGTTCTGCAACGTGGAAGAGCGGGCAGTGGTGGGCAGCTATGATGCCGGCAGTATTTACGAAATTCCCGAAATGCTGCACAACCAAGGCATCGACAACATCATTTGCGAGCAGTTGCAGCTGAACGTGCAGCAGGCGGATTTGACCGAATGGAAGAAAATCGTCTACGCGATCAATAATCCCAAGCATACCGTTAAAATCGCCATGGTCGGCAAATATGTGGATTTAACCGAATCCTATAAATCGTTGACCGAGGCGCTGAAACATGCCGGTATCCACACCGAAACCGACGTGCAGATTACCTATGTGGACAGCGAAGCCATCGAAAAAGAAGGCACCGGCTGCCTGCACGATATGGATGCCATCCTCGTGCCCGGCGGTTTCGGCGTGCGCGGCGTGGAAGGCAAAATCGCCGCCGTCAAATATGCGCGCGAAAACAATGTCCCCTATTTGGGCATCTGCCTCGGCATGCAGATTGCGCTGATCGAATACGCCCGCGATGTGGCCGGCTTGAAAGGCGCCAACTCCACCGAGTTCGACCTGAAAACCCCGTATCCCGTTGTGGCGCTGATCGACGAATGGCAAACCGCCGACGGCAGCGTGGAAAAACGCGACGAAAACGCCGATTTGGGCGGCACCATGCGTTTGGGCGCGCAGGAAGTCGAATTAAAACCCGACAGCCTTGCCGCCAAAATCTACGGCAGCACCGAAATCAAAGAACGCCACCGCCACCGCTACGAAGTGAACAACAACTTCGTGCCCGAGCTGGAAAAAGCAGGCTTGGTAATCGGCGGCGTATCCGCCGGCCGCGAACGCTTGGTGGAAACCATCGAGCTGCCCGGCCACCCGTGGTTTTTTGCCTGCCAGTTCCATCCGGAATTTACTTCTACCCCGCGCAAAGGCCATCCGCTGTTTACCGCTTTTGTCAAAGCGGCTGCGAAGAATAAAGGCTGATGCGTTTGATCCAAACAAAATGCCTGTCTGAAAAGCTTTTCAGACAGGCATTTTGTTTGTGTAGCGGATAAGGGTAGGGGGTGCGGCAGATTCAGGCAAACAAGCCCGGTTCGTCCCAATCGGCTTTTTGCAAATACGTGCTCAAGCGGTTGCGTATCCAACGGGCGGCAGGAGCGATTTCGCCGGCCAGCATGCCGGCGGGGCCGGTTTGGCAGTCGCGTAACACATCGGCCGCCGCGCCGTGCAGCCATACGCCGCCGCAAGCGGCTTGCCAAGCGTCTATATTTTGCGCCAGCAGCGCGCCGATGATGCCGCTTAACACATCGCCGCTGCCGCCGCTGGCCAGGCCGGGATTGCCGCTGTGGTTTTCATACAGTTGCCCGCCGGCATCGGCCACCAAGGTGCGGTGGCCTTTGAGCACCACCGTGGCGTGGAAACTTTCCGCCAGTTGTTTCACCGCCGCTGTCCGGTCGGCTTGAACCTCGGCGGTAGTGCAATGCAATAGGCGGGCGGCTTCGGCAGGGTGCGGCGTGAGGATAAGCGGGCCGCGGCCGATTTCGGCCGCTAAATCGGGATGTCGGGCCAGCAGCGTTAAGGCATCGGCATCCAACAGCAGCGGCATCCGGCCGGCGGTTTGCAACTGCTGAAATAAGGTGGCCGCCGCTTCGGTATCCAGCCCCAGCCCGCAGCCGCATACCCAGGCGCTGATGTCTTCGCGTTCCAGCAAGGCGCCGTCGGTAGACAACATGATTTCCGGCCGGCTGGGAATGATCGGCATCGGCAGTGATGGCTGTCTGAAACCTGCCCACACCTTGCCGCAGCCGCCGTACATCGCTGCGGTGGCGGCCAATACCAAGGCACCGCTCATGCCTTCCGAACCGCCGATCAGCGCCAGCGTACCGTGGCTGCCCTTGTGGCTCTCTTCGGCGCGGGGGCGGAATATTTCGGGAAAACGGCGGGCGGTTTCGGCGAGATTTTCGAGATACGCGGGGTGGTCGCAAGTTTCATAAGGATGCATAATCGTTCCTATAGTAATAAGTAACAGGCAGAAAACGCTGAAAAACGTGTGGCATGTTAGAATAATACTTTTAGCGGTAATGTGAAAGGCCGTAAAAGAGCCGAACACAAGCTTCTTGGATTAAATCAGACGGCTTTAATGATGGGATAAAACATGAAACAAAAAGTTAAAATATGGGATCTTCCGACCCGCCTCTTTCACTGGAGCTTGGTATTGTCGGTAGCGTTTATGTGGTTCAGCGCCGAAGAGGGCGGCGATTGGTTGGTATGGCATTTACGCTGCGGCCTCTTTATTCTCGCCTTGCTGGTTTTCCGTGTGTGTTGGGGGCTGTGGGGCAGCGATACCGCGCGTTTCGCCCAGTTTGTCAAACCTGCGCAAATCGGCCGTTATTTGAGTGGCCGGCTGAATGAAAACGAGCAGCCCGGGCACAATCCGCTGGGTGCGCTGATGGTATTGGCGCTGTTGGGCGCTTTGTTTTTCCAAGTCGGCACCGGCCTGTTTGCCGCCGACGGCAATACTTTTACCAACCCGGGTTATCTCAATAGCCTGGTAAGCGAAGAGAGCGGTGATACTATCCGTTCGTTGCATATGCAGTTTTTTAATGTATTGCTGGCTTTGGTTGCGGTGCATGTTGCGACCATTTTCTTCTATAAAATTTTTAAGAAACACAATCTGATTACCCCGATGATTACCGGTTATAAATATCTGGAGGGCAAAACCGCCGATTTGAAATTCGCGGGTGTCGGTAAATTCATCGCCGCCGCCGCCATTGCGCTGGTGGTGGTGCTGATGGTAAAGAATATCGGTTAGGCCGAGATAAAAATAAGGAATGCCTGTCTGAAACCTTTCAGACAGGCATTTTGTTTGTATAATAACAAACAGGATTTTTATAAAGGATTAATCATGCTGGCCGAAAAACTGATTCCCCATATCGATACCGTTTTACGTACCCTGTTTGCTCCCGCCACCACCAGTCGCCCTTATCCCGATGCGGGTATGGAAGAGGGCGAGTTGAGCGAAGAAGAAAAGCGCCATGCATTAGGCTTGATGCGGGTGAACCATGTCGGCGAAGTGTGCGCACAGGCGCTTTACCAAGGCCAGGCCTTAACCGCGCGTACCCAAGAAAACCGCGAAGCGCTACAACACGCGGCTTATGAGGAGGTGGAGCATCTGGCGTGGACGGAAAAACGGGTAAAAGAGTTGGGTGGCCGTACCAGCCTGCTCAATCCGGTGTGGTACGCCGGCTCGCTGGCCATCGGTATCGGCGCCGGATTGCTCGGCGACAAATGGAATCTGGGTTTTCTGGAAGAAACCGAAAATCAGGTTACCCGCCATTTGGAAGAACATCTGGAAGGTTTGCCGGAGAAAGACGGCAAAAGCCGCGCGATTGTTGCGCAAATGCGTTTGGACGAAATGAAACACGCGGAAATGGCGCATGATTTCGGCGCGGCCAAGTTGCCGGTGCCGGTAAAGGAAATGATGCAGTTAACGTCGAAAATCATGACCACCATCAGCTATCGGATTTGACGGATGATTTTGAATAGCATCAATGCCTGTCTGAAAATCGTTGGCTGCTTGCAGTATGGTTTTCAGACAGGCATTTTGATGGAATGATTTTTTCGGTTTGACGGTTATATAGCGGATTGAATTACTCCGATACAAGGCAGCAAGTCGCAGACAGTACAAGTAGTACGGAATCGATTCTGTTGCCGCTTTAACGGCTTACAAAATCGTTCTCTTTGAGCTAAGGCTCAGCAATGCCGTAGCGAAAGTTAAGTTAATCCGCTATAAATCCGTTAGGCTTCTCACTAACCCTCTGGCACGGAAGAGGGAATAACAGATGAAAAAATGCCTGTCTGAAAAAGTTTCAGACAGGCATTTTGCAGCATAAAACCTACATAATCACTACATCGTACTGCTCTTGGGTATAGCTGTTTTCCACCGCCAGCGAAATCGGCTTACCGATAAAATCAATCAGCATCGCCAGCGATTGCGATTCTTCATCGAGAAAGAGATCGATCACTTCCGGAGAAGCCAGAATACGGAATTGTTTCACATCGAAGCGCCGGCTTTCGCGCACGATTTCGCGCAAGATTTCATAGCACACGGTTTGAGCGGTTTTCAGCCTGCCGCGTCCTTCGCAAGTGGGACAGGGTTCGCTCAAAACATGGGCGAGGCTCTCGCGGGTGCGTTTGCGGGTCATTTCCACCAGTCCCAAGCTGGTAAAACCGTTGAGCGTTACCCGGGTGCGGTCCATGCTCAAGGCTTTGGCCAACTCCTGCAACACCGCTTCGCGATGGCTTTCCTGCTGCATATCGATAAAATCGATGATGATGATGCCGCCGATATTGCGCAGGCGCAATTCGCGGGCGATGGCGTGGCAGGCTTCGAGATTGGTCTTGAAAATGGTTTCTTCGAAGTTGCGCGCGCCGACAAATCCGCCGGTGTTCACATCGATGGTGGTCATCGCTTCGGTTACTTCGATAATCAGGTAGCTGCCGAAATTGAGGTTGACCCGCGGTTGCAGTGCACGGTTGATTTCCGGTTCGATATTGTGGGTTTCGAACAGCGGCCGCTCGCTGCTGAACAGGCGGATTTTGTCTACCGCGCCTTGTACGTATTGGGCGGCGAATTCCTGCATTTTCTGATGGTTTTCTTTGGAATCGACCAGAATTTCGCGGGTGTTGTCGCTGAACATATCGCGCAATACGCGCAAAGAGAGCGGCAAATCCTGATAAAGCATGGTTTCCGGCGGCAGCGTTTTGGCGCCGTGCTGGATATTGGCCCATACTTTGGTTAAGTAATCGATATCGGCTTGCAATTCGGCATCGGTAGCGGTTTCTGCGCTGGTGCGGATGATGTAGCCGTGGCCGGCTTCGGGCGGCAGCAGGTTGTTCAGGCGGCTGCGCAAGCTGTTGCGCTCTTCTTCGTCTTCGATTCGCTGGGAGATACCGATGTGTTCATCTTGCGGCAGATGAACCAAGAAACGGCCGGCCAGCGAAATTTGGGTGGAGAGGCGGGCGCCTTTGCTGTTGATGGGGTCTTTAATGACTTGTACCAGTACGGTTTGCCCTTCGAACAACATGTGTTCGATGCGTTGGGTTTCGTCGGGATTTTGGCGCTGTTCCAATAAATCGACGATGTGCAGAAAGGCAGCACGCTCCAAGCCGATGTCGATAAAAGCGCTTTGCATGCCGGGCAGTACGCGGCGCACGATGCCCAGATAGATATTGCCGACCAAACCGTGGCCGCTGTTGCGCTCGATATGTAATTCGCAAATGCTGTTTTCTTCCAACACCGCCACCCGCGTTTCTTGCGGCGTGATGTTGACGAGCACGGTTTCGGGAGGACGAACGGTGTCCTTAGGCAGGGGAATACTGGCTAACATGGATGACTTTCGAATTTTAAAAATGTTTTGCGGCAAACGCTGAAGCTGTTGCAGCGAGCGCTTGCGGCAAAACATTCTTGAAGAGTGCATGATACCTTAAAGGTTTGTTGGCTGCTACTCTAAGCAGGCGTGCTTACGGAAAACCCGGATTGCATATGGCGTGATTATTATCTTTTCAGACAGGCATTATCCGTAGGAAAGATATTCTTTTGATTTTGAATGAAAAAAAGAATGCCTGTCTGAAACCAGGTTTTCTGTTCAGACAGGCATAATAGGCTTTTTATTTTTCTTATTTTTCCAGCCAGATCAGACTGACCATGCGGCCGGTTTGGCCATCGCGGCGGTAGGAGAAAAAATTGTTGCGCTCGAGTACCGTACAGTGTTCGCCACCGTATACTGCGGTTACGCCGATTTTCGCCAGAATCAGGCGGGCGAGGGCGTAAATGTCGGCCAGATATTTTCCTTCGCCTATGCTGCGGAATGCGGTTTTGGCTTCAGGCAATTTGCGACAAAACGCATCCCAAACATCTTGGCCCACTTCAAACGCATCGGGGCCGATGGCGGGGCCGAACCAAGCCAGAATATCGGCGGGGTCGGCCTGCATGGCGGCGACGGTATTTTCCAATACGCCGGCGGCAAGGCCGCGCCAACCAGCGTGTGCGGCGGCTACCACGGTGCCGGCACGGTCACAAAACAATACCGGCAGACAATCTGCCGTCATCACGGCACAAGCCGCTTTGCCGCTGCGGTCTACACTGGCGTCGGCATCAAGTGCGGATGATACGCTCTCGGCAGCTTGTACCACATCCGGGCTATGTGTTTGATTGAGATAAGCCAACGGTACGCTTACCGCCGACTGTACCCGTGCCCGGTTCTCAGCCACATGTTCGGCAACATCGCCGACATGCGCACCGACATTCAAGCTGCTGAACACTCCTTCGCTCACACCGCCCTGTCTGGTAGTGACCAATGCACGCACATTTTCCGGCGCAGGCCACACTGGGCTTAAAAAATTACCGTTTAACATATGTTTACTTCCTTTTAATTAGCTTCATCTAAAATAGCGAACCGGCTTTATCCATGCCTTTGTCATTGAGTGGTACTGCTTTGAAACAGGCATGATAAATTGTTAAAACCAATGCGAAGGTTAGTCGGAAACCATAAACGAAACACACCATTTAATTAAATAACATTCAAGGAATTCAAACACATGAAAGCTTTATTGCTCCCTGCACGCCATTTAATGTGGATTCACCGTATTGCTCACGCTTTATACGGCAATAAATTAACACGGCCGATCAGTTATTTTATCTATCTGGTTGCCCGTGTGATTTATGCCAGCGATGTTCATCCGGCCGCTCGTATCGGTAAGGGAAGTTTTTTCGTACATCATTTTAATATCGTTATCGGGCCTTCAGTTATCATTGGGGAAAATTGTACTATTTTCAACGGCGTAACACTGGGCGACAATGGTAAGCAACGCCATGCCTGCCCCGTTGTCGGCGACAATGTTTTTCTGAGTACCGGTGTTAAAGCTGTCGGCCCGGTAACCATCGGCAATAATTCTATTGTCGGTGCCAACAGCGTAGTATTGAAAGATATTCCTGAAAACTCGTTGGCGGTCGGCATTCCGGCGGTGGTAAAACGCACTATCAACCGTGCAGATTATTATTGATTTTCCATAGAAATAATCAAAAGGCACCTTTTCAAGGGTGCCGTTTTTTATTCTTTCAGATAAACCACTTCTACGTCGTAATCGTCTTCATTCCAATCATCGTCATCTTCTTCGGACAGATAATCCTGCCATTCGGCTTCATTGCTCAAGGAAGAATCCATGCCGTTTTCAAGGCGCAATACCGATAGCAAATGATAAATATCCTGCGGCAGCGGCGCTTCAACGGAAACCGTTTCACCGCTTTGCGGATGCACGAAGCTGAGGCGGAAGGCATGCAGAGCTTGGCGGCCAAGGTTTTTAATCACGTCTTTTACCGCATCCGGTGCCGGATGGCGCGGATTACCGTATACCGGATCGCCCGCCAGCGGATGATTGGCTTCGCGCATGTGTACCCGAATCTGATGGGTGCGTCCGGTTTCCAATGCGCATTCGATATAGCTGTGCGAGCCATAGCGTTCCAATACTTTTACATGGGTAACGGCCGGTTTGCCGCCGAATTTTACTACTGCCATTTTCAAGCGGTTGTGCGGGTCACGACCGATTAAAGTATCGATTTTGCCGTCAAACGGCACTACGCCGTTGGCCACTGCGCGGTAAATCCGTTTTACCGTGCGTTCCTGCAATTGCTGCACCAAATGGTTTTGCGCTTGCAGGGTTTTTGCCACCACCATCAGGCCGCTGGTGTCTTTGTCCAAGCGGTGAACAATACCTGCCCTCGGTACTTGGGCAAGTGCCGGGCAATAGGCCAACAGGCCGTTTAGCAGCGTGCCGCTCCAATTACCGGCTGCGGGGTGTACTACCAAACCGGCGGGTTTGTTCAGTACCAACACGCTGTCGTCTTCATAAACGATGTCCAATTCCATGGGTTCTGGCGTGAAAGCCAGAACTTCTTCGCTCTCTTGTACGGTTACCTGTAATTGCTCGCCGCCTATCATTTTGTCCTTAGGTTGGGCGCTTTTGCCGTTTACCGTTACCGCGCCGTCTTTAATCCAGCCGGATAACCTGCTGCGCGAGTAATCCGGCAGCAATTTGGCCATTGCAGCATCGAGCCGCAGGCCGGCTAATTCCACCGGAACAGTTAAATTTATGCAACTTTCTGCATCGGGGACTGCCGAAAAGCCGAAATCATCGTTATAATCGGCTTCATTTTCAAAGGAAGTGTTCTGCATGAAAAAAATTCTTTTAGTTGTTACACTGGGACTGGCGCTGGCCGGTTGTGCATCGACCGAGGCAACCGACAAGGATGCGCAAATCACCCAAAGCTGGTCGGTAGAAAAACTCTATACCGAAGCACAGGACGAACTTAACAGCCGCAATTATACGCGAGCCATCAAGTTATATGAACTCTTGCAGTCGCGTTTCCCTACCGGTATTTATGCGCAGCAGGCGCGCTTGGATACCGCTTATGCTTATTATAAAGACGAGCAGCCGGCCATGGCGCTGGCCGAGGTGGAGCGTTTTGAAAAGCTGTATCCGCAAAGCCAAAGCTTGGATTATGCTCTATATCTCAAAGGCTTGATTTTATTTAACGAAGACAAATCTTTCGTGAACAAACTGGCCGCCCAAGACTGGTCGGACCGCGATCCGAAAGCCAACCGCGAAGCCTATGCTGCGTTTGCACAATTGGTGGAAAGATTTCCTCAAAGCCGCTATGCCGATGACGCGCGCGAGCGCATGGCCAAACTGGTTGACGCGCTGGCCGGTAATGAAATGGCGGTCGCTCGTTATTATATGAACCGCGGTGCTTATCTGGCGGCCATCAACCGTTCGCAAAAAATCATTGCCCAATTCCAGAATACCCGTTTTGTCGAAGAAGCGTTGGCCATCATGGAGTTGTCCTACAAGCGGATTGACCGTCCGCAACTGGCTGCCGACACCCGCCGTGTGCTGGAGCAGAATTTCCCGCAAAGCCCTTATTTGCAGCAAGACTGGAAGCCAGACATGATGCCTTGGTGGCGTTATTGGAAATAAGTATGCCTGTCTGAAAAAAAAGGATGGATTAACCATCCTTTTTTACTGTTTTATTTGTTGCCTATTAGAGCGGATTAACTTTACTTTACTACTTGTACTGCCTACTGTCTTCGGCTTGCTGCCTTGTATTGAAAATGAATTGAATCCGCTATATTACCGAGAATCCCTATGTACACGCCGACTACTGCTTCATTGAAACGTCGTTTTGCTTCATTGGTTTACGAACTTTTGCTTACCGCCGCAGTAACTTGTATCGCGATGATACCCGCCGGCATCGCAGCCACGGTGTTGGGGCGTGTTTGGCTACCGTTGGCCAGTATTGCTGTATGCATAATTATCATCGGCGGCTGGTGGCTGTATTTTCGCGCTAACTGGCAGCGCAAAGGGCAGACGCTGCCGATGCGTGTATGGAAAATCGGTATGGTCAACCGAAGCGGGCAACGGCCGAGCACCAAAGAATTCAAAATGCGTTTTATTTGGGCTTGCGTATTTCTGGTGTTTATTCCGCTGCTGGCCTACAGCGTTTTGCACAGTATGGGCATTGAGCCGAAAATCGCAGCCTCTACCGCTTTGTTCTGGTGGATATTACCTTGGGGTTATGCATTGCTTAACCCGGACAGACAGTTTCTCTATGATGCGCTCGCGGGTACGCGCTTGGTTGAGCAGGCGGATAAGTGAGCAGCAAATATAGTGACTTAAATTCAGAATAGTACAGCGTTGTCTCGCCTTGCCGTACTATCTGTACTGTCTGCGGCTCGTCGCCTTGTCCTATTCTGAATTTAAGTCACTATAAAATGCCTGTCTGAAAATGTTTTCAGACAGGCATTTTAAATATCTGCTTAAGCAAACGGATGTTGCAGCAAAATGGTTTCTTCTCGGTCGGGGCCGGTGGAGATAATCGCAATCGGTGCGCCGCACAATTCCTCAATCCTTTTCAGGTAACGCTTGGCGTTTTCCGGCAGCGCATCGTAATCCTTTACGCCTACGGTTGATTCGCTCCAGCCGGGCAGGGTTTCGTATACCGGCACGCATTTTTCCACCGCATCGGCGCCGAAGGGCAGGATGTCGATGTGTTTGCCTTCGAATTCGTAGCCGGTACCGATTTTGATTTCCTCCATGCCGTCCATCACATCCAGCTTGGTGATGCACATGCCGCTGATGCCGTTAATCTGAATCGAACGTTTCAATGCCGCGGCATCAAACCAGCCGCAACGGCGCGGACGGCCGGTTACCGAACCGAATTCGTTGCCGCGTTTGGCCAAACCTGCGCCGACTTCGTCAAACAACTCGGTCGGGAAAGGGCCGGAACCCACGCGGGTGGTATAGGCTTTGACAATGCCCAAAACGTAATTCAGCATTTGCGGCGGCACGCCGGCACCGGGCGAGGCTGCACCGGCCAAACAGTTGGAAGAGGTTACATAAGGGTAAGTGCCGTAATCGATATCCAAAAGCGTACCTTGCGCACCTTCAAACAACAAACATTCGCCTTTTTGGCCTTTTTCGTATAAAGCAGCGGCTACATCGCTGATCATCGGCAGCATACGTTCGCGGAAGGAGCGGATTTTCTCCATTACCGCCTCGAACGATACCGGGTCGGCATTGTGCAGATGTTGCAACTGAACATTATACAAATCCACATTGGCCTGCACTTTGGCCGTGATTTTATCCATATCGAACAAATCGACAGCACGGATCGAGCGGCGCGCTACTTTGTCTTCGTAGGCCGGGCCGATGCCGCGGCCGGTGGTACCGATTTTCGAAGCGCCGCGCGAAGCTTCGCGCGCTTGGTCGAGCGCGATGTGGTAAGGCAGAATCAGGGTGCAGGTCGGCGCGATTTTCAGGCGGCCTTCTACGTTTTTTACGCCGGCAGCATTTAATTCGTCGATTTCCGACAACAGCGCTTCGGGTGATACCACTACGCCGGAGCCGATGTAGCAATCCAGAGATTCATGCAGAATACCGCTTGGAATCAGGCGTAAAATAGTTTTTTTGCCGCCCACCACCAAAGTGTGGCCGGCATTATGACCACCTTGAAAGCGCACCACGCCGCTGGCCTGCTCGGCCAGCCAGTCCACGATTTTACCTTTGCCTTCATCGCCCCATTGCGAGCCGATAACCACCACGTTTTTAGCCATAATCACTACCTGTCGGAAAGAAATTAATCAAATAACCAATCAAATCAATTTTCAATAATCTGCCATGCGCCGTCTTGCCAAACCAAGCGGCGGGAGCTGTTTTGCATACTGTTGGCGGGCAAGCCGTAATCGACCGCCACCGTTACGCCCTCGCGGCGCAATTGTTCCACTGTTTCGCGCGCTGCGGCCAAATCGGCTTCGGCTACCGCCACCGTATCCGGGCGCTTTTGCTTGGGCAGGCGGCCGGCAAACAGGCGCAAATCGAAACTAAAGCCGGTTGCAGGACGGGCACGGCCGAAATGTTTGCCCAAGCCGTCGTAACGGCCGCCGCGTGCCAGCGCATCGTGAAAGTCGCTGCTGTACACCGAATAGAGCAAACCGGTGTGGTATTCTACCACGCGCAATTCGGCCAAATCGATGTGAATGGTTGCCGAGGGAAAAGCGTCGACCACAGCTTGCAATTCTGCCAACGCTTTTTCTACTGCCGGCAATGAAGGCAGCCGTTCGCGCGCTTCGGTTAATACTTCGCTGCCGCCGAACAATTGTGCCAACGCGGCAAAAGCGGCGGCCTCTTGCGGTTTCAGCGGCCAGTTTCCTACCAGCGCGGATACTGCACGCGCATCTTTATCGCGCAACATTTCGGATAATTGCTTGGTTTGCGCCGTATCCAGATTGGCGGCTTCTGCCAGGGCTCGGAAAATGCCGATATGGCCGAGCGATAAAATAACCTCGCCGACATCGCCGATTTGCAGCGCTTTGAGCATCAAATCAATCAGTTCGATATCCGCCGCCACACCGGCATAGCCGTATAATTCGGCACCGACCTGAAACGGTTCACGGGTGGTTAAAAGCCCTTCCGGCCGGGCGTGCAACACAGAACCGGCATAACACAAGCGGTTGATGCCTTGGTTGGCCGACAGCAAATGCGCATCGATACGTGCCACCTGCGGCGTAATATCGGCACGGATGCCGAGTTGGCGGCCGCTTAATTGGTCGACCACACGGATGGTTTTCAAAGATAAACCGGGGTCGATATGGGTAAGCAGGGAGTCGCTGTATTCCATCAGCGGGGGGTGTACAAGCTCGTAGCCGTGTACGCGGAATAAGGCCAGAAGCTGCTCTTTTGCGCTTTCCAGATGGCGGGCGCTATTGGGCAGAATATCGGCAATGTGTTCGGGAAGCTGCCAGGACTGCATGGGAAATTTCCGTGAAACGCATAAAAAAAGCGGCTGGACCGCCTTGCGCTTGTGAAGTTGTTAAAGCAAAACTTTAACATAAACCGGCGTTAAAATCCATGTGCCGAATATATATATCGCGGAAAAGCTTATTTTTCGCCGGCAGTCTTGGGTTCTATAAGCGTAGAGGTGCGGTATCAAACAAATGCCTGTCTGAAAAAGTTTTCAGACAGGCATTTGTTTGGAACATTATGAAACGGTTTAGCCGAACATTGCGTTTAAGCCGAGGAAGCAAAGAACGGCGAGAAGGGAGGAGGCGGGCAGGGTAATGACCCAGGCAAGGCCGATGGGTTTCATCATTTTCCAGTTGGCGTTGCGGTTTACCAAACCGATGCCTAAAACGGCGCCGACCAGAATATGGGTGCTGGACACCGGAAGACCCAGCAGCGAGGCCATCATTACGACGGAAGCGGCAGCCAATTCGGCGGTGAAGCCTGAAGATGGGTGCATTTTGGCGAGGTTGGTGCCGACGGTGGCGATGACTTCTTTACCGATAAACCACAGGCCGACGATCAGGGCGATACCGAAGGTAATCATGACGACCGGCGGGATGGGTGCGGAACCGCCGATTTCGCCGGTACGCAAAACATCGAGAATGGCGGCAAAGGGGCCGATGGCATTGGCAATATCGTTGGCGCCGTGGCTGAAGGCGAAACCGGCAGCGGTGAATACCTGCATCCAGCTGAACATCAGGAAGGTAGATTTGCCGAGATCTTTGCGTTTCAAGGTTTTGGCGTAAATAAAGGTGGCGAGCCAGATACCGGCACCGATCATGCCGATAACGAGGAAGCTGTTTAAGGTGCTCATGCCCAGATCAAGGTTTTTCAGGCCTTTGAAAATCAGCATGGAGGCGATCATCATGCCGCCGAGTGCGGAGATGGCGGGCACCCAAGAATGTAGGGCGCGGTAGGCGTCTACTCCTTGCTTGCGCTGTTCGAGGGCATAGAGGCCTTTATAGTAATTGGATTCCAGTTCGTTGGGGTCGAAATCGGGTTCGTTGTAAATCTGGGCGTCGCGCGCCATGGCGGTGGCCACTTGGATTTTTTCTTGTTCGGGTAAGGCGTCGAAACGCAATTTATGCTGTTCTTTATGCTGTTTACGCTCGGCTTTCAGATGTTTGAGCTGTTCGTCGGCGGCATCGTTGTAGTCGAGAACGTGCTTTTTGATTTGGTAAAACAGAATATAAGATACAAGACCACCGAGTACAGGAGAGAGTACCCAGGAAATAACGATAGAGCCGATGGCGCTCCATTTAACCAGCGACATGGATAATTCGCCGCCGCCGGAAATTTGGTAGCCCAACAGCATGGAACTGCCGACAATGCCGCCGATAATGGCATGGGTGGTCGATACCGGTAAGCCTTTATAGGTGGCAAACAGCAGCCATAATGCGGCGGCCAGCAGGGCGGACATCATGATGAAGATGAATTGCATCGGCTCCAGTGGCAGGGAATCCATATTGACGATACCGCTGCGTATGGTTTCGGTGACTTCGCCGCCGGCGATGACGGCACCGCTTACTTCGAATACGGCGGCGACCAGCAATGCCTGGCGGATGGTCAGCGTACCGGCGCCGACGCTGGTGCCGAAGGAGTTGGCCACATCGTTACCGCCGATATTGAAGGCCATGAATACGCCGAACAGGGTGGATAGGATGAAAACGGTACTGGAGTGGTGCTGGGTATAACCCAGCCCCCAATAAATAAAATAGCCAACCATGCCGATAAACATGGAGGCGAAAAACAGATTGGTTTTATACATCGGGCCGGTTGTTGCCTGTACCATGGGATTTCCTTATTTAAGAAAACAGAAGAGGTATCAGATTTCTCTGTATATAGTATTGTTTTATATTGATTTTTTTGTAAATTTGGCAAGGCGTTTGATTACCTGCCCGAATAACTCGGGGCTATTATAATGGGGATGTTGTTTATCTCAAAGGGTATTATGTCAAAAGAGAGAGGTTTTTAGGCGCAAGAGATAAAAATGCCTGTCTGAAAATATTTTTCAGACAGGCATTTGTTTTGCCTTTTATTTTATACGATATTGAAATTACTGCTGTCGAGGGTAAGGTCTTTGTTTAACAGGGTGGCGAAATGAATGCCGTCTGTTTGACCCTTACCGTCGCTGTCGTAGTAGAGATAGCCGGTGCTGTTTTGGAAGCTGATGTAATCGGCAAAACCGTTCATGTTATTGCTGATGTTACCGAAAATGGCGGCAGACAGTTCGATGGTATCGTCGCCGTATACAAAATCGGTGATGGTATCGATGCTGCCGTCCAATATACTGTCGAACACGAATACGTCGCGCCCTTCGCCGCCGGTGAGGGTGTCGTTGCCGGTGCCGCCGATGATGCGGTCATTTCCGCCCAAGCCTTCCAGAATATTGTCGGCACCGTTGCCGTGTAAGGTATTGTCCGATCCGTTGCCTTGGCCGTTGACGGCGGTATTGCCGATTAGGGTCAGCTGTTCCAGATTGGCCGACAGGGTATGCGTGACACTGCTGTACACATGGTCGGCATCGCCTTGATCGGCCGCTTCGATAACTGTGTCTTGTTCATCGTCGACAACATAGGTGTCGTTGCCGGTACCGCCGGCAAGGGTGTCGGCACCGCTGCCGCCGTCGAGATGGTCGTTTCCTGCGCCGCCGCTGATGGTGTCGTTTCCTGCGCCGCCGTAAATATTATTGTCGGCGTTATTGCCGGTCAGTACGTCGGCGTGTTCGGAACCGATCAGGTTTTCAATTTGCGTACCGTAACCGATAAAGGCTTGGCCTTCGGTGTAAGTATTCAGCGTAACGGTGGCGCTGCTGTTGCCGGTCAGCGTGGCGCTGCTGTCCAAGCCGAAATAGCTGCGCATGTCGTAAACGGCGCTGCTTGCCACGGCGAAGGTTTTCTCTAGATTACCGCCGGTATATATCCACGAACCGGGAGTAAGGTTGACGGTAACCCCCTGTTTTTCATCCGATACATCAAAGGTATCGACGCCGCCTGCGTCCCAGATATAACGGTCGGCATCTTGGCTATACATATTGTAGTTTTTAAAGGTATAGGTATCGTTGCCGGTACGAACGTTTTGGTTGATGCCGAACGCGTAATGCAGATAGGCCAAATCGTAAGTGCGCAAGTGCCCTTGGGTCAAAAACAGGGCGTTGTTGACATAGGCGTTATACGACATATTGGAAAACTCGATGGTTTCTTCTTTTTTATAATCACCGGTAAAACCGCCGGAGGTATGCGCCATGCCGAGGGTGTGGGTGACTTCGTGCAATACGGTGTAATGGACAAACTCTTTACCCCACGACATATAGTTGTGGCGGCTGTTCCATGCAATCAGGCCGCCGTTGTAGGCGATGGCGGAAGAGCCTTCGAAACCGTTGATCAGGTTGCCCATGATGTAGTTGGTATTGGCTTCGGCCATGCTGCCGACTTCGACGAATTCGATGTTGGTAACGGCGCTGATCTCTTTATACGCGTTGCGTATGATGGTCTGCAAATCCGACGAATAAGTGGTCATCGTACTTCTGTCGATAGAATTGTTGTAATTCGCCGGAAGAGCATTGATTTCGTCGAGTGTCAGGAAGTGGTATTTAATAATGGCCGGCCCGTCGGTCTTGCCGCCGAAAGGGATACCATAACTGCCGCCGTTGAGGCTGCCGGTTTTCTGAATGAAATACGGGAAATTGTAATTTGCAGCACTATGGTCGCTGTTGACCGTACCGCTCATTTTGCTGTGCGCGCTGACGAATGTTCCACCGTTTTGATTGGGTGCGGCATAGTTTTCGGTATCGGCAACGCTGATGCTTGCGCCGGAGAGATCATGGGTGTTCAATACGGCGCGTACGGTTTGTGCCGATGTCAGGTCTTCCGCCAATACCGCGGCGCTAAAGGTCAGGTCGTCGCTCACTTGCGTGGTATAGATTTTGCCGCCAACGTCCAAGGTAACGGTGTCACCGGCTTTGGCACTGCCGCTTACGATACCGCTGATGTCCGTTTTAACCGCCTCGGCGTTGCTCACGACGTATTGACCGTCCTGATTTTGTTCGATAAAGGGGCTGTCGAACGTAACCGATTTGACCGGTACCGTTGTATTGCGTGCCAGCGTATTGATGCGGTAGCTATTGGTATCTGTCTGTACTAAATCGTAAAGCAGCGGATCGGCATTTACTTTGAAGCTGAGGGTTTGGCCGTTGAGGGTGGCCAATTCTTCGGTGGGAATATCCAGATAAAAACTACGGTCGGCTTTCACACCCGCACGGTAGCTTTTCTCGCCTATGGTTACGGTAATCTGGCGCAGAACTTCGTCGTTCATGCCTTCGGTAAATACGCCTTCGTTCAGTTCGATGACACCGCTGATGCGGGTATTGGAAACCGCTTGCGGTAGAGAGGCGTCAAAATTGCTGCTGATACCGGTGATGTCGATTCGGGCGGCTGCTTCGGCAGCGACTTCGTAGCTGCGCGAAGTTTTGGCTGATGATCCGTTGCCTGTCTGAATGCTTGCTTGTACGGTGTAATCACCGTCGGCAAGCAGTTTGCCGGCGCTAAGGGTTTGGCTGAAGCGATAGTCGTCTTGCACGGTAACGTTGAAAACTTCGCCGTTAACGGATAATTGCACGGTTTGGCCGGGCTGGGCGTCTGTGCCCGAAACGCTGCCGGAAATCGTGATTTCCTGTTTGGCTTCGGTAACATTGATCAGATCGTCGCCGGTGATGAGGTTTAGCCGGATATCGATATCGCCGTTTTTCACGCTGTATCCGCGGCTGGTTTGCGCCGAGCCGGTATTACCGGCGTCGTCGGTGGTGGTGATGGCAGCTTTGACAGCAGGAATCTGGGCCGCAACCAACAGAGCGGCGGAAACGTTGGCGGAGAATATGCCGCCGCTGCCGACATCCGCTTCAAAGGAGCTGCTGTTGACGGTCAGAATCACCTTATCGCCTTCTTTGAATTCGCCGCTGACGGTGCCGGACAAGACGATATCGCCGTTGTTTTCGCTGCTGTCGATGATATCGTCAACCGCGATGGGATCCAGCACGATAACGGGGGCAGGTGCGACGGTGTCCACACGGTAGTTACCACTCGTTTGATTACTTCCGATATTGCCATGAGTGTCTGCAACGGTTACGGAGGCAGCCAGATTCAGGTCGCCTTCGCCGGTCGCCAGTACGGTAGCGGGTACTTCCAGTTGCCAACGGGTGCCGGAAAGAGTGGGCGCGTAATCGGTACCATTGATGGTTACGGTTACCGTGGCACTATTTGCCACAGCGGTGGCGCCCAATACCAACGAACCCTCGATCATCACTTTTTCAGACAGGCCTGCCGCATTAAGCGCTTTGCCGCCGTTGATGCTGTCGATATTGATTTCCACGGTGGGCGGCGTGGTTTGCAGACTGTAGTTTTGAGTTGCACCGACGGCTTCAGCAATGCGGCCGGTAGAGTCTTTTACTTCTCCTTTGGCGCTGATTACGGTATTGGCGGTAATAACATCGGATGGTATCGCCGCATTGAAAGTGGTTCCCAAAAGTTTGGCCGGATATTCTTGGCCGGCAATGACCAGGGTAACCGACTGTACGTCATCGCCGTCTTTCAAGCCGGTTACTTTGCCGGATACGGTAACGGTTGCCTGCGCCGCTTCGTTTTGATTGATGATGTTGTCACCGGTAATGCTGTCGAACACGATCGTGCCGGTGGGCGGGGTTTTATCGACGAGAAGCATTCTGGATGTGCTTACCGTAGCACTGGAGCCGGTATTACCTGCCGCATCCACTCGGGCAACACTGGCCAATACCGCATATTTACCTTCTGCGGCGGTCGGGGCGAAGCGGGCGGGTTCGGCTTCTACACGGTAGGTACCGTCGGCTTGTACGGTGGTGGTGTAAACAATTTTGTTTACGGTAACCGTAACCGTTTCACCCGGTTTGCCGTCGGTGACTTTGCCCGAAATGGTTACCGATGATTGTGCGATTTCGTTTTCATCGAGTACGTTGTCGCCGGTGATGGAGTCAATGGTGATGGCGGTGGCGTTAACCAAATCAACACGATAAGGGCGCGATGCGCTTGTGGTTTCGTTTACACCCGCATCGTTCGGCGTATTGACCGAAGCGGTGAGGGTACCGTTTAGCTGATTGGTATTGTTGGCAATGCCGAAGAAAGTTTTGGCGACATCTGTACTGAAGCGACCGCCGGTAACCAAGGCAGTAACCGACTGGCTGACGGCAACCAGTTTGATTTCGGTACCATCGGCAACATTTTCCACGCTGCCGGAAAGGGTAATTGCGTTGCCGTCGGCTTCGGCTTTGTTGATGTAGTCGTCTCCGGCAACCGGATCCAGTGTGATCACGGGTTTGGGAACACTGGGGTGGTAGCTGCGGCTGTTTTCCGCAACCGTACGGTTGCCCGCTGCGTCGATAACGGTTGCATAAACGGTGACATGATCGGCGGCGGCCAATTGATCGGTGGGAATTTCGGCAGAATAGCTATCACCGTTGATAAGCGGCTCATAATTTTGGCCGTTTATTTCAAGCGACACGCTGCTGATCTGTTCGCCTTCCTGCATACCGGTTATCGTACCGGAAATACGGTGGCTGCTTTGGGCGCGCTCTGCTTGAGTGAGGATGTCGTCGCCGGCAATGACATCGATCGAAACGCCCACTTCAGGAGCTTGTAGGTCTTTAGTGTAGCTTTGGCTGGTTTCGACGGTGGCGGTATTGCCTGCCTCGTCGCTGGAGGTTACGCTGGCTTTGATGATGTTATAGCCGTCGGCTTTGATTTCGGTGCCGGAAAAGTCTACAGTAAAGCCGCCGTTTTGTACTTTGGCCCAAATATCGATCCAGTTTACCGTGCCGCAACTTTCGCAGCCGCACGAAACCAAAACGTCTTCACCGTCGGCAACGTCGGTAACTTTGCCGGTAACGGTTACGGTGCCTTCCGATTCGCTGATGTTCAGAATATTGTCGCCGGCTATTTTATTCAAGCTGATGGTGGGGGCGTATTCCGTATCGACGCGATAACTGCGTTCAGCATGACCGGTCGCACTGTTTTGCACATCGTCGACAGTGGTGAGCGAGGCGGCTACCTTACCGTGGTTGAGTAGGGTTTTGGTGTCTACCGCTACATTAAAGACACCGCCGTTTACCGTACCGCGGTAGACCGCTTCGCCGATGGTCAATACGATTTCATCGTTCTCGCGGGCATTGTCGACCGTGCCGGAGAGCATGGTGGTTTCGGTTTGCGACTCGACTAAATTGATGATGTCGTCTTCTGCAATCGAATGAATTTGGATGACCGGTTCGGCGATTTCGGTATCCACCGCGTAGGCAAGAGTAGCGCTGCCTTCGGCGCTATTGCCGGCATCGTCTGCGGTTTGTACACGCACACTAATTTCGTTGTGGGCGGCCAGTACGGAGCCTTCGACGCTGATGCTAAAGCTGCCGTTTTGTACGGCGGCGGTGTAGCTTTGATCGCCGACGGTGAGGGTGATTGGGTCGCCGTCGCGGGCATTGGCCACTTTGCCGGAAACGGTCAGGGCGGTTTGCGATTCCGCCGCATTGATGATGTTGTCCGCGGTTAGCGGCTCGAGGGTGATAACCGGTTCGGCGATTTCGGTATCCACCGCGTAGGCCAGGGTGGCGCTGCCTTCGGCGCTATTGCCGGCATCGTCTGCGGTTTGTACACGCACACTAA